>NZ_BRXS01000002.1:308902-617805 GCF_030159095.1 Roseisolibacter agri | reverse complement strand
GGGCGGCGCGGCGGGCGTGCCGCTCCCGTTCCCCGTCTCCAGGCTGGCCTGCCCGCCGGCGATGAAGAGCCGCGTGAAGTCGCCCGGCGCCTTGCCCGCGGCGGGCGGCGCGGCCGGGGACGACGGTCCCGGCGGCGGGCCGCCGACCGAGAACTGGAACGCGACCGGCGGCGTCGAGCGGTCGGCGCCCTCGCCGCCCAGCACGTCCGCGACGGCGTCGTCGTCCAGCGGGGCGGCGGCCGACAGCGCATCCGGGGCCGCGAGGCCCGCCGGCCCGACGTCCATCGGCAGCGTGTCGACCGCGCTCGCCGGGGGGACGGCAGGCGCCGCGGGCGATGGGGCGGCCTCTCCCTGCTCCGGGCTCCAGTCGCGCACGCGCGCCTGCAGCCACGCCGGGAAGCCCTGCATCCCCGCGATGAACTCCGTCACGACCGCGAAGCCGGCGGGGATGGTCGCCATCTCCAGCACGCGCGCCCGGTCCGGCATCGGGAGGCGGGCGAGGGCGCCGCGCAGGCGCTCGACCTCCCCGGGGCCCGCGGCGTCGACGATGTGCACCATCACCACCCGCCCGGTCGTCGTCTCCTGGGCGTTGTGGGTGCGGATGCCGCCGTCGACGGCGGTGCACTTGAGCAGGCGGTACCGCGCGTGGAAGTCGTCGCTCATTCGTCGCTCTGGCGTCGTCGCTGAGGCGTCGGGCGCGACGAGCCGAACGCGTCGCGGTGGTGGTGAGGGGGGCGGGCCCGGGGGGCGTCGTGTATTGTTCACCGCTCGCCGCGGCGTCGCAATCAGCCCCCTCGGGCCGTTCGACGCCACGGTGATCCCACTGCGACGCCCTCCGCGACCGCGACCGCCCGCCCCCACCCCATGCGAGCCACGCCGCACCTTCCTGCCCGCGTCGTCTGGGAGGAAGGGATGTACCTCGCGCCGCACCACTTCCAGGCGCAGCGCCGCCACTTCGACGACGCGGTCGCGCTGACGCTGAGCGCGCTGTTCGCGTTCCCGTACGGCGTCGCCGCGCTGGAGGTGGACGACGAGGCGCTGCGCAACGGGACGCTGGCGCTCCGCCACGCGCGCGGCATCCTCCCCGACGGGACGCCGTTCCGCATCCCCGACGGCGACCCCGCCCCGGCGCCCGGCGCGCTCGCCGACCGCTTCTCGCCGGCGCGCGAGGGCCACGTCGTGCACCTCGCGCTCCCGGCGTGGCGCAGCGACGACGCCAACGTCGCCGACGCGCCCGCGGAGCCGGGCAACGGCAACGGCACCTCCGCCGACGGCACGGGGAGCTGGCACGCGCCGCTGCCGCTGACGCCCGCGCACCCGCTGCGCTTCCGCGCGGTGGAGCACGAGGTGGTGGACGAGGTCACGGGGCTCGACCGCGCGGCGCTGCACTTCGCGGCCAAGAACTTCCGCCTGCTGCTGGACGACGAGGTGGCCGACGGCGACGTGTCGCTGCCGATCGCGCGCATCCGCCGCGACGGCGCGGGACGGTTCGTGCTCGACCCCGCGTTCGTGCCGCCCTGTCTGCAGCTGGCGGGGAGCCCGCGGCTGGTGGCGCTGCTGCAGCAGATCGTCGGGATGCTGGAGGCGAAGGCGGCGACGCTGGCCGTCGTCGCGCGCCCGACGCCCGCGCCACCGGTGCCCGGCGCCGCGCCGTCGGCCTACGCCGGCAACGAGGTCGCCACGCGCTGGCTGCTCCACGCCGTGCGGTCGGCCGAGGCGCCGCTGCGGCACCTGCTGACGACGCGGACGGCGCATCCGGAGAGGCTCTGGCTGGAGCTGTCGCGGCTCGCGGGCGCGCTGTGCACCTTCTCGCTGACGGCGCAGGCGCGCGACCTCCCCGCGTACCAGCACGACGACCTGGGGAGCTGCTTCGCCGCGCTGGAGCGCCACCTGCGCGAGCATCTCGACGTGGTGGTGGCGGCACGCGCGGTGGTCGCGCCGCTGACGCGCGCGACCGAGGTGCTGTTCACCGCGCCCGTGTCGGACCCGCGCTGCTTCGAGCCGGGCGCGCGCTGGTTCCTGGCCGCGCGCTCGGGCGTGGGGCCGGTGGAGACGGCGGTGCGCGTGCCGCAGTACGTGAAGGCGTGCGCGAGCAAGTTCGTGCTGGAGCTGGTGCGGCGCGCGTATCCGGGCATGGCGCTCGAGCACCTGCCCGCGCCGCCGGCCGGCATCGCGCCGCGCGGCGACACGGCCTACTTCGAGATCACGCTCGCCGGCCCGTGCGCGCAGGGGCTGCGCGACACGCGCGAGTTCGGCGTCTACGTGCCCGACGCGCTCCCCGACGCGGCGCTCGAGCTGGTGGTGCTGGTCCCGGGCTGACGGTCGGACGACCGGCCATCGGTGTGACGTCGACGGCGCGCCACGGGGCACCTGACCTCGTGGCGCGCGCGTCATCCGGCGCGTACGTTGGGCCACGCGCCGCGCCGCAGGGGCGCGACGCGTGCCCCTGCTGCGAGACCCGCCGGATGACCGCACCGTTCATCGCGCCGCCCGATCCCGGAGCCGGCGCCCCTGCTTCCGTTCCCGCCCAGGACGTCCTCGCGCGCGGCCGGCTCGCGCGCATGCTGCAGGAGGCGCTGACCGCCGTCGTGCGGCTGCGCGCCGGCCGCCAGTCGATCCCGGACGCCGCGGCCTTCCGCCAGCAGATCGTCCAGCTGCTGCAGCGCGCCGACGGCGAGGCCCGCCAGGCGGGCTATCCGCCCGACGACATCCGGCTCGCCGTGTTCGCGGTGGTCGCGCTGCTCGACGAGTCGGCGCTCAACAGCCGCCAGCCGGCGCTCGCGGACTGGGCGCGCCGCCCGCTGCAGGAGGAGCTGTTCGGGATCCACCTGGCCGGCGAGTTCTTCTTCCAGCACGTCGAGCAGCTGCTCGCGCGCCCGGACTCCGCCGTCCTCGCCGACGTGCTGGAGGTCCACCAGCTGGTGCTGCTCCTGGGCTTCCGCGGCCGCTACGGCCACGACGCCGCCGCGCTGCAGGCGATCGCGGTGCGCGTGGGCGACCGGCTCGCGCGGCTCACCGGCAATCAGGGTCCGCTGGCGCCGTCGTGGCGCCCGCCTGCCGACGCGGTGATCGCGCGCGACCCCTGGATCCGCCGCCTCACGATCGCGCTCGCCGCCTCCGCGCTCCTCGCCGTCGGGCTGTGGGGCGTCGGCGCGCTGACGCTCGGCGGCGCCGTCGATCAGATCCGCACGGCGGCAACGCGATAGCGCCCGGCACGAGGCACGTCGTTCAAGGTCTCCCTTCCGCATCCACCGATGGCCCGCCCCGCCGCGACGCGCTGGTACGCCGCGCTCGCCACGCTCATCGTCTTCATTCTCCTCGCCTGGGTGCTGGGCGCGGTGCTCCCCCTCACCGATGGGGAGCGCACCGTCCTGCGCGTCGGCCTGCTCACCCTCGGCCTGATCGCGGCCGGGGCGCTGCTCTGGTTCCTGCGGCCCGACGCGCCGGCGGCGCCGGCCGCCGGCCCCGGGAAGGACGACGCCCTGGTGGCCGTCGCCGCCGCGCGCGCCCGGCTGCCGCGCGGCGCCTTCGACCAGCGCCCGATGGTCCTCCTCGTCGGCACCGAGGGGAGCTGCAAGACCACCGTCGTCACCCGCGCCGGGCTGGACGCCGAGCTGCTGGCGGGCGACGCCGTGGGGGAGGCGCCGCCGGCCACCGCCGCCGCCAACCTCTGGCTGGCGAAGCAGGCCCTGTTCGTGGAGCCGGGCGGCAAGGTGCTGGCCGACGAGTCGCGCTGGAAGAGCGTGGTCCGCGCGCTCCGCCCGCCCGCGCTCGGCGCCGCGCTGGGCCGGGCGGAGCCCGCACCGCGGGCGGCCGTCGTCTGCGTGAGCTGCGACGTCTTCTTCGGCGACCAGGGGCAGCAGCTGGAGAGCACCGCGCAGCTGCTGCGCCGCCGGCTGACCGACGCCGCGCGCGACTTCGGGCTCGCGCTGCCGGTCTACGTCTTCTTCACCAAGGCCGACCGCCTGCCGCACTTCGAGGCGTGGGCCGCGGCGCTGACGCGCGACGAGGTGCGCGAGCCGCTGGGCGCCGCGCTGCCGTTCGGGCCGGACGTGAGCGGCGCGCACGCCGCCGGGAGCCACGAGGAGCGCCTCACCCCGCGCCTCGAGGCCGCGTTCCGCGAGCTCGCCGCGTCGCTGGGCGGACGGCGCCCGGCGCTGCTGGCGCGCGAGAGCGTGGAGGAGCGCCGCCTGGCCGCGTACGAGCTGCCGCGCGAGCTGGGCAAGCTGGCGCCGGCGGCGACCAAGTTCCTGGTCGAGCTGTGCCGCCCGATGCAGCTGGGCGCGAGCCCGCGACTGCGCGGCTTCTACTTCGTGGGCGCGCGCCCCGTCGTGGTGGCCGACGCGGGCGGCGCCGCGGCGCAGCAGCAGGCGGTGGTGATGCCGGCCGGCTCGGGCGCGACGAGCGCGTTCTCGCGCCCCAACGTGCCGGGGATGACGCCGGCCGGGATGGGCGGCTACGCGCCGCCGGCGGCGCGGAAGGTCCCGCAGTGGGTGTTCCTCGAGCGGCTCTTCCCGGACGTCGTGCTGGGCGACGCCGGCGCCGCGGCGGCCGCGCGCGGCGGGCTGCGCGTGAGCCGGACGCGCCGCGCGCTGCTGGGCGCCGGCATCGCCGCGGCGCTGGTGGTCGCGGCGGGCGTGACGACGTCGTGGCTGGGCAACCGCGCGCTCGCCGACCGCACCGCGCGGCAGGCGCGCGCGGTGGCCGCGCTGCCGGTCCTCAGCGCGCCCGCGGGCACGGTCGCCTTCCCGAGCGCCGAGGCGCTGCGGACGCTGGACGCGCTGCGCGGGACGCTGGACACGCTGCGCGCGTTCGAGGCCGACGGGCCGCCGCTGCGGCTGCGCTGGGGGCTGTGGCGCGGCGGCGCGCTGTTCGACGCCGGCCGCCGCGTGTGGATCGACGGCTACCGCGGCCAGCTGCACGCGGCGACGTGGGCGGCGCTGGTGGACTCGCTGCGCGCGCTCCCCGAGGTGCCGCGCGAGACGGACGACTACGGCCGCAACTACGCGGCGCTGAAGGCGTACCTGATCGCCACCGCGGAGCCGGCGCGCAGCACGGCCGACTTCATGGCGCCGGTGCTGCTCACGAGCTGGCAGCGCGGCCGCGCGACGGATGCCGACGTGACGGCGCTGGCGCGCAACCAGTTCGCGTTCTACGCGACGATGCTGCCCGACACCAACCCGTTCCCCCAGACGGCGGACGCGGGGCTGGTGACGCGGTCGCGCGCGTTCCTGGCGCGCTTCGCCGGTGAGGAGCGCATCTACCAGAACATGCTGGTCGAGGCGTCGAAGGCGGCGCCGCCGGCGCGGCTGCTGGACATCGCGCCCGCGGCGGCCGGCGTCGTCAACGCGCCGGCGGAGGTGCCGGGCGCGTTCACGACGAAGGGGTGGGCGTTCATGGACGGCGCGTTCAAGAACTCCGACCGCTTCTTCCAGGGCGAGCGGTGGGTCGTGGGCGACGCGACGGCCGCGCTGGCGCAGGACCGCGCGAGCGTGATCGACGGGCTGCGGCGCCGCTACCGCGCGGACTACGCGGAGCGCTGGCGGCAGTTCGTGCGCGGCACCGCGGTCGTGCGCGCGGGCAACATCCGCGCGGCGTCGACGCAGCTGGGCACCGTCGGCGGCGCGCAGTCGCCGCTGCTGGCCGCGCTCTCGCTGGCCGCGCGCCACACGATCGTCGACTCCGCGATGGCGGCGGCGTTCCAGCCCGTGCAGGCGGTCACGCCGGGCGCGGTGACGGACAAGTTCGTGAGCGAGAAGAACCAGCCGTACGCCAACGCGCTGCTCGCGCTGCAGGGCGCGATGGAGCAGATCGTCGCGATGCCGCCGCCGGCCGACAGCCAGGGCGTGCTCGCGCTGCGGCAGGCGGGCACGCAGGCGATGGCGCAGGCGTCGCTCGCCAAGACGGCCGCGCGGCAGCTGGGCCAGTCGTTCGCGGTCGACTCGGCGGCCATCCAGGTGGGGCCCGCGGTGACGCAGCTGCTGCTGGCGCCCATCGACTACGCGGAGGCGACGCTGCGCAACATCAGCGGCACGCCGATGCCGCGCGCGCCGCGCGTGGCCGCGGGCGGCGGTGGTGGTGGCGGTGGGGCGGCGCCGCCGCCCCCGCCGGCGATGAGCGCGAAGGAGGTCGCGGACCTCACGCGCATCCTCAACGAACGTGGCCGCTCGCTGTGCAACGCGATCACGCCGATGCTCGCCAAGTTCCCGTTCAACCCCGATGCGAGCGCGGAGGCGACGCCGCAGGAGATCGCGGCGCAGCTGGCGCCGGGCACGGGCGCGCTGTTCGTGCTGCAGCAGGAGCGGCTGGAGGGGCTGCTGGAGAAGCAGGGCGCGCAGTGGGTGCCGAAGGCGGGCGCGCCGGTGGCGCTGTCGGGCGAGTTCGTGGCGTTCTTCAACCGCGCCGCGCGCGTGTCGGAGGCGCTGTTCGCGGGCGGGCCGGAGCCGCGCGTGACGTTCACCGCGCGCGGCGTGGCGAACGACCGCGTGCCGCAGGTGACGCTCACGCAGGGCACGCGCGTGGCGCGCTTCGAGAAGAACGCGCCGCCAGCGGAGTTCACGTGGCCGTCGACGACGGGGCGCGAGGCGAAGCTGCTGGTGGTGCGCAACGTCCGGAACCGCCGCGACCGCGAGACGACGGTGAAGGCGGCGTCGGGCGACTGGGCGCTCTTCCGGCTGGTCGCGCAGGCGACGAAGGCCGAGGGCGACGGCGGCGGCTACCGCGCGGAGTGGGGGAGCGGGGACGGCGCGGTGGCGGTGGAGTTCGGGTTCCCCGAGGGGATGCCGGTGCTGAAGCGCGGGTGGCTGGGCGGGATGAGCTGCGCGCCGCAGGTGACGCGCTGATACGCTGACGATCCACGCAGCACGCGACGGGGCGCGACCGGTCGATCGGTCGCGCCCCGTCGCGTATCCGTCGCGCGTTTGACGGCGAGCTGTACCATTCATACGTTTGCGGCAGTTCGATGGCCACAGTCGTGGCGTCGACGCGACGCGCGGTGACGACGACGTTCCGCGACGCCCAGCGCCCGAGCGTCCGTGCGGACCGACGGCGTCCCTCCCGGCAGACGAGTGATGGCGAGCAGCAGGCAGGTGAACTTCACGGCGACGCGCGCGGCGCTCGCGACGATCGCGCTCCTCGCGTCGGCATGCGACGGCGCGAGCACGACCGAGATCGAGACGCCCCCGACGGTCACGAGCCACCAGGTGCAGGTCGCGTTCGGCGGCGACGGCGCGGGCACGGTGAGCGTCGGCGCGACGAGCGCCGGCTCCACGACGATCACGTGCGCGACGGGCGGCACCGCGTGCGCGGCTCCCGTGCCCGGCGGCACCATGCTGTCGCTGACCGCGGCTCCGTCGGCTGGCAGCACCTTCACCGGGTGGACCGGCGCCGCCGGCTGCGGCACCGCGACCACCTGCGCGATCCGCATCGACGCGCCGCACAGCGTGACGGCGACCTTCGCGCGCATCCCGACGCACGCGCTCAGCGTGCGCGTGATCGGCACGGGCGCGGGCAGCGTGGCGTCGGCGCCGGCGGGGATCGCGTGCACCGGCGCGGGCAGCGGCCTGCAGACCGGAAGCTGCGAGACGTCGGTGATCGTCTCCACCGCGGTGACGCTGACGGCGACGCCGGCGGCGGGGAGCATCTTCCGCGGCTGGAGCGGCGCGGGCGCCGGCGGCTGCGTCGGCACGGGGCCGTGCACGGTGCTGGTGAGCGCCGCGCAGACGGTGACCGCCACCTTCGCGCCCAGCACCGGCGTGCTCGCGATCACGACGGCGGGCGGCGGCACGGGCACCGTGACTTCCGCGCCGGCCGGCGTCGCGTGCGGCACCGATCGCAGCGGCACCTGCGCGTTCGCGTTCGCGTTCGGGAGCGCGGTGACGCTGACCGCGGCGCCGACCGCGGGGAGCGCGTTCATGGGCTGGTCGGGCGCCTGCAGCGGCACCGGCGCGTGCACCGTGACCATCGGCGACGCGCAGGCGGTGACGGCGACGTTCGCGCCGCCGCCGCCGACGATGCACGCGCTGAGCATCGCCTTCGCCGGCATCGGCGACGGCCGCGTGACGTCGACGCCGGCGGGGATCCAGTGCACGCGCACCGGCGGCGGCCAGACGGGCGACTGCGGCACGACGGTCGTCAGCGGCACGACGGTCACGCTCAGCGCGACCCCGTCGGCCGGGAGCGCCTTCCTGGGATGGACGGGTGGCGGCTGCAGCGGGACGGGGCCGTGCACGGTGACGCCGCAGCAGGCCACGACGGTCACCGCCACCTTCGGGGCGGCGCGCCACGCGCTCACGGTCGCGACCGCGGGCACGGGCGGCGGATCGGTCTCGTCGGTCCCGGGCGGCATCACCTGCGCGCGCACGCCGGCGGCGGAGGGCGGCAGCCAGAGCGGCACCTGCGCGGCCACGTTCGACGTCGGGACCACGGTGACGCTGGCCGCCACGCCGACGGTGGGCAGCGCCTTCCAGGGCTGGTCGGGCGGCGGGTGCAGCGGCACCGGCAGCTGCGTGGTGACGCTGAGCGCCGCGCAGGGCGTGACCGCGACCTTCGCCGTCGCCGTCGTGGCCCCGCCGCCGCCGCCCCCGCCGACGGCGTCGTACGCGCTGCTCGTGAGCACGGCCGGCAGCGGCGACGGCGTCGTGAGCTCCGCGCCGGGCGGCGTCGCCTGCGCGCGCAGCAGCGGCGGCCAGAGCGGCGCGTGCGCCGTGAGCTTCACCAGCGGCGCTGCGGTGACGCTCACCGCGACGCCGGCCGCGGGCAGCACGTTCGCCGGCTGGAGCGGCGGCTGCACGGGCACGGGCGCCTGCGTCGTGACGCTGAACGCGACGCAGGCGGTGACGGCGACGTTCACACCCACGCCGGTCGCACCGGCCCCCGTGACGCTGACGGTCGCGACGGCCGGCGCGGGTGGCGGCGGCGTGAGCTCGGCCCCCGCGGGCATCGCGTGCACGCGGTCGGGCGGCGCGTCGAGCGGCACCTGCAGCACCACCTTCGCGAACGGCACGACGGTGACGCTGACCGCGACGCCGACGGCCGGGAGCACGTTCGCCGGCTGGTCGGGCGGCGGCTGCAGCGGCACCGGGTCGTGCGTCGTGGCGCTGAGCGCCGCGCAGACGGTCACGGCGACGTTCGGCATCCCGACGCCGCAGGCGGCGCTGTCGCTCACGCTCACCGGCACGGGCGGCGGCACGATCGCGTGGAGCGCGGCACCGGCCGGCAGCTGCGTGCGCACGGCGCTCAGCGGCACGGCCACCAGCTGCACCCCGAGCTTCGACGTCGGCACCGCCGTGACGCTCACCGCGACGCCCGCGACGCCCGGCAGCTACTTCGTCGCATGGGCCGGCGACTGCTTCGGCAGCGCGCCGACCTGCTCGGTCTCGATGTCCGCCGCGCGCAGCGTCACCGCGAGCTTCCAGTACGACGTGTCGGCGCCGACGCTGACCGTCTCGGGGATCGCCAGCGGCGCCGCGTACGTCACGCACCCGAACATCACGCTCGCCTACGCCGACGACATCGGCTTCGGCGCGGCGCCGCTGCGCATCACCTGGAGCCGGCAGACGCCCGCGAACGCGCTCGTCTGCTTCGTCGGGCTCGACGGCGGCAGCGCGCCGATCTTCGCGGCGGCGACGGGCTCGACCTGCTCGGCGCGCAACGTCGGAGGCGTCGGCGCGATCGCGGCCGCCGGTGCGCCGGCGGGCACGTACACGCTCACCATCCAGTCGGTCGACATGGCCGGCAACGTCAGCACGCCGGTGACGCGCACGTACACGGTCGGCATGTAGCATCGCCCCACGGCACGGCCGGAAGCACGAACGGGCGCCCAGCGATGGGCGCCCGTTCGCGTTCGTGCCGTCGACACACCGTGCGTCAGCAGCTCAGCTGCCCCTCGTAGCGCCGCACGATCTCGCGCTGCTCGCTGGTGCGCGCGCCGGTCTTCGCGGCGCGCAGCGCGGTGCACGCGCCCGCATCGTTGCCGCTCAGCGCGTTCGCCTCCAGCAGCCGGATGTGCGCGTACGTCGAGTCGTCGCGCGTCGCGAGGCGCGGCAGCAGCGCGCGCAGCACCGGGATCGCGGCGCGCGCGGTCGCCTCGTCCACGCGGTCGGGATCGAGCACGGTGGTGAGGCTGTCGAGCGAGCGGCGCGCGGCCGCGCCGGCGGCGGTCGTGCGCGCGCCGCCCGCGGTGCCCGCCGGTCGCGTCGCCGCGGGCGCGGCGGCGGTCGTCGTCGGCGTCGAGACGGCGGGCGTCGCCGGCGCGTTCGTCGGCGGCGCATTCACCGGCGGTGCGGCCGGCGTCGTGCCGGCCGGCGTCGTGCCGGCGGGGGGCGTGGTCGAGTCGACGGCCGCCGTCTGCGTCGCGGCGGGCGGCGATGCGTCGCCAGGGTTTGGTGCCTGGACGTTCGCGAGGGTATCCGTGACCTGGGGGGGGCCCCCCGCGACCGGGCCCTGTGTCTCGCCGTCGCCGCCCTTCCCACCCTTCATCGCGAACACGACGCCCAGCCCCGCCAGCACCGCCACCAGCCCCGCGCCGCCGGCGATCAGCGGCATGCGCGAGCGCGGCTTCGCGCCGGGCGTCGGCGTGATCGGCGTCGGCTTCACGACCGGTGGCACCGGGCCGGCGCCCGCGGCCTGCATCCCCATGCCGGCGGCGGCCGGCGGGACGGTCGGCGGCGCGGCGGCCACCGCCGGCGCGGTCCGCGGCGTCACCAGCGGGCGCACCCCGGTCGACGCGGGCATCCAGTGCTCGATCGCCGCCGACAGCGACCGCGCGAACGTCCCCGCGCTCGCCGGCCGCCCCTCGACGTCGCGCGCCAGCCCCGCGTCCAGCACCGCCTGCACCTCCGGCGGCCAGCCCACCGCGGGCTGCGCGTACGCCAGCGTGCGCGGCGCCTCGGTCAGGCGCGCGGTCATCACGCGCTCGGGCGTCGTCGTGTCGAACGGGAAGCCGCCCGTCAGGCACTGGTAGGCGATGATCGCCAGCGCGTACACGTCGCTCCGCGCGTCCACGTTGCCGCCGAGGAGCTGCTCGGGGCTCATGAACTCGGGCGTGCCGACGACGTACCCCGCCTGCGTCAGCCCCGCCCCGCCCTCCTCGGCGCCCAGCGCCTTGGCGATGCCGAAGTCGACGACCTTGGCGCGCTCCGAGCCGTCCGCGTCCTCGACGATGATGACGTTGTCGGGCTTGAGGTCGCGGTGCACGATCCCCAGCCGGTGCGCGGCGTCCATCCCCTCGGCGATCTGGCGCACGAGCAGCGCGGCGCGGCGCGGCTCCAGCGGCCCGGTGTCGACGAGCAGCTTCTTCAGCGTACGCCCCGGCACGTACTCCATCGCCAGGTAGACCGTGCCGTCGCTCGTCTCGCCGAAGTCGTAGACGCGTGCCACGCGGTCGTGGTCGATGCGGCTCGCACTCGCGGCCTCGCGCGTGAAGCGGGCGACGGCGGCGGCGTCCTTCAGCATCGACGGGCGCAGCACCTTGATCGCGGCCTGCTGCGGCAGGCGCACGTGGCGCGCGAGGTAGACCTTCCCCATCCCGCCCTCGCCCAGCAGGTCGGTGACGAGGTAGCGGTCCGCGACGACCGACCCGATCAGGTCCGCCGTGACCTCGGCCGCGCGCAGCGTGGTGCCGTCGGCGGGGCAGAAGGCGTTGGCGTCGGAATACGTGTTCCCGCAGACCGGGCAGATCTTCGACATGGACCCTCGGGTGGGACGGCGCGCCGCGCGCCGGGAGCAGAACCGGTCAGGAACCGGTGCGGCGGGGGACGATCGGGGGCAAGGGGAGCCCTACCTATTGACGGTCGCGCCGGAGGGGCACGAGCTTGGAGGCGCTACTCTCCCCTCCACGAGGTCTCCCGGATGCACACCCCGCCGCTCGTCCGCCGCCTTTCCGGCTGGTCCCCCGTCCGCTCCGCCGCGCGCCGCCTGGCGTACGGCGCGCTGGTGGCCGGCCTGCTCGCCCCCGCCGCCGCGCCGCTCGGGGCGCAGTCCTCGGACCGGCGGCCGACCGTCGCCGTGCTCCCCTTCGAGAACGGCGCGCTGAAGAACAACGCCGAGTTCGCGCCGCTCAGCAAGGGGATGGCCGAGATGCTCATCACCGCGATGGCGGGCAACCCCGGCGTCCGGGTGGTCGAGCGGGACCGGCTGCAGAAGCTGATCGACGAGCAGAATCTGGGGAGCGGCGACCGGGTGGACAAGGAGACCGCGGTGCGCCTGGGCAAGCTGGTGGGCGCGCACCACATGCTCACCGGCAGCTTCGTGATCGACCCGAAGCAGCGCATGCGCATCGTCGTGCGCTCGGTGAACACGGAGACCTCCGAGATCGAGTACGCCGAGTCGGTGATGGGGAAGGCGGACGACCTGCTGGAGCTGGTGGACCAGCTGGGGACGAAGCTGAACGCGGGGATGAAGCTGCCCGCGATGCCGATCCGCCTCAGCAAGTCGACGCCGGGCGCGCCGGGCGCGCCGGCCGTCGCGGCGCTGGCCACCGAGGCGCCGAAGGGGGGCAACCAGTTCCGCGCGACGATGCTGGTGAGCCGCGCGCTGGAGAAGCAGGACAAGGGCGACACGCAGGGCGCGATCGCGCTCTACAAGAGCGCGCTCGAGGAGTACCCGAACTTCGAGCGCGCGAAGACGCTGCTGGCGTCGGCGGAGCGCGGGCCGGCGCCGGCCACGCCCTGAGCGCCTCGCGCCCATGTGGTGACGACGAAGGGCCGGCTTCCACGTGGAGGCCGGCCCTTTCGACTGCTGCGGACTGCGGGCTGCGGATCCTGCTCCGTGTCTTCGGCACGCATCGACGCGCCCGGGCTGTTCGCCGTTGGTGCGGATGCGGATGCTCCGGATCTGAACGGATCATGCGGATCGCGCCGTGTGGCACATGGGACGTCGCCGCCACGCGGATCGATCCGAGGCATCGCCCTTCAAGATCCGGAGCATCCGCATCCCTCCCAGAGGCACAGGGGACTGGCGCGAGCGATCAGGCCCCGCAGTCCGCAGCCCGCAGTCCGCCGCGGCGTCTCACGGCCTCACGGGTGACCGCTGCCCCGACGGCGGCGCCGGACGGCGGTTCAGGCTCCCGCCGTTGAAGCGCGCGCGCACGAGCGAGAAGGTGCTCGACAGCGTGCACACCGGGTTGGTGCCGAACGACGCGCAGTCGCCCTCCCAGCCCTGGAAGAACGCCGCCCCCGTGGCCGTCGCGGTGAACCGCACCACGTCGCCCGAGAACAGGTTGAGCGTGATCTGGTTGACGCCGAACCCGGGCTGCGAGAACTGCGTCGTGTTGCGGATCGTCTGCATCGAGACCGTGCCGCCGCCCGAGCCGGCGTCGCTCTGGACCTCGAGCGTCGGGTTGAACAGGCTCCCGAAGCGCCCCGTCACCGTCACGTCGGAGCTCATCGTGAACGTGCAGGTCGTGGCCTGCACCCCGGCGCAGGGCGCGCTCCCCGTCCAGCCGACGAAGCCGGAGCCCGGCAGCTGGCCGCTCGCCGTCACCGTGACCGACGTCCCCGTCGTCACCGCGCCGCCCGTCGGCGCGCAGCCGTTGCCGGCGAGGCCCTGGTTCTCCGGCGTGTCGCTGCAGCTCAGCCCCACGTTCGTCGTCAGGAAGCCGCGCTGCGCGCTCTGCGCGTCGAATGCCAGCCGCAGCGTGGACGTCGACGGCACGAACAGCGCGTTCACCGTCTTCGGCCCGTTCATCGGCACGACGCACGGCACCACCGAGCCGGTGCACGCGCCCGACCACGCGCTGAACACGGAGCCCGCCGCCGGCGTCGGCGTGATGCTGACGTTCGCGTTCACCGCGTACGTCGCGCTGCACGTCCCCGACGCGGCGTTGCCGGTGACCGTGCAGCTCATCGCCGGCGTGCCCGCCGGCGACGTCGTCATCGTGCCGGTGCCCGGCGTGATGCTGTTGATCCCGCCGAGCGTCAGCAGCTGCGTTGCCGTGAGGTCGAAGCGCGCGGTGATCGTCCCGCCCACCGTCACCGGCGACAGCGTGCACGTCGTCCCCGTCTGCCCCGCGCACGGGCCGCCCCAGCTCACGAACTGGCTGCCCGAGAACGGCTGCGCGGTGTAGCTGCGCGTCGCGCCCACCGGCGCGACCTCGCTGCACGCGCCGTTGCGGCCGGACAGCGGCAGGTTGCAGGTGCCGAACGAGGTGATCACGCGCCCCTCGCCGGTGGACGCGGAATCGCGATCGAACTCGAGCCCCACCGGCCCCTGGCTCGCGAAGGTCGCGGAGATGCGGCCGTTCGCCGCCGTCACGTCGACGGTGCAAGTGGCGGTGGGCGTGATGCAGGCGACCGTGCCCCACCCGGTGAGCACGTTGCCCGAGGCCGGCGTCGCGACCAGCGTCGCCGTCCGGGTCGGCGAGTGCAGCGAGCAGGTGATGGTGCCGGTGCCGCTGTTCGTGCACGCGGTGTTGGGCCCCGTCACGCCCTGGAGGGCCACCGTCCCGCCGCCGCTCACGTCCACCACCGCCTCGAAGGCGAAGCGCGCACCGACCACGTAGGGCGGATTGCCGGACGTGCGGAACGGGATCGTGCGCGTGCAGACGAGCGCGGTCCCGGCCGCGGCGCACCCGTCGGTCCACCCCTGGAACCCACCCGCCCACTGGGGGGTCGCGGTGAAGGTGATGGTCGAGCCCTCGGGCGCGAAGGCCGAGCAGTGGAAGGTCCCCGGCAGCGCGTCGCACGACAGCAGCTGTCCCGCGCTGCTCCCGAACGCGGTCGCCACGCTGCCGGCACCGGTCCAGCTCACGTCCACGTCCACGAACTCCGGCAGCGCGATGCGCGCGGTGCCACCGGCCGCCGGCGCCGTGAACGTGCACGTCGGGCCCGACGAGGTGCAGAGCCCCGACCACGCGCCGGCGAAGATCTCCATCGTGTGGCTCACCAGCGACAGCGAGACCGTGCTCCCGGTCGCGTACACCGCGTCGCAGGTGCCGGAGATCGCCCCCGTCAAGGGCGCGATCGTGCAGTCGATGCGCTGGTCGCTCGACCGCACCACGCCGCCGCCCGTGTAGCCCGCCACGGGCCGCACGCTCACCATGCCGGTGAGCGCGAAGCTCACGGGCACGCTCACCGACGTCCCCGTCGCGGTGAACGTGCACGGGCCGGTCACCGGTGCGTTGGCGCACGGCCCACCCCACGTCGCCGTGCTGCCGGAGGCCGGCGCCATCGTCAGCGTGATCGGCGCGCCGGCGTCCACCAGCCGCGTGCACGCGTTGGTGCCCTGCGTCGGCCCGAGCGTGCAGAAGGCGCTGCCGTTGAGGCTCACCGTGCCCGCGCCCGAGCCGCCCACGCCGACCGTCAGCGACACCTGCTGCCGCAGGAAGCGCGCGCCCACCGACGCCGCGGTGCGCACCGTGAAGCTGCACGTCGGGCCCGCGGTGCCGGCGCACGCGCCGCTCCACGAGCCGAAGGTGCTGCGCGGGTCCGGCGACGCGTTGAGCGTCAGCGTCGTGCCGATCGCCACCAGCGCGTCGCACGTGCCGGTCGCGTTGGCGCCGCTGATCGTGCACGCGAGGCGGCCGTCGGTCGTGCCGACGGTGCCGCCGCCGGTCGTGTTCGACTCGCCGACGATCGTGATGCGCACCGCGCCCGGCACGAACGTCGCGCCCACTGACCCGTCACCCGAGAGCGTCAGCGAGCAGCTGGGCGACCGCGCGCTGGCGGCGCAGGCGCCGCTCCACCCGGTGAACTCCGACGCCGTCCCCACTTCGGCCGTCAGCGCGAGCGCGCGGCCGACGTCCACGCGCAGCGTGCAGGTCTGGGAGCCCGCGCCCGCCGCCAGCGTGCACCGCTGCCCGTCGACGACCACCGTGCCCGCGCCGGCGCCGCTCACGGCCACCGTCAGCGTCACCTGCCGCCGCGTGAACGTCGCGCCCACCGTGCGCGCCTGGTCCACGGTCACCGTGCACGGTCCGGTGCCGCTGCACGCGCCCGTCCAGCCGGTGAACGTGCTGTTGGCGTCGGGCGACGCGCTCAGCGTGACGACGGTGCCGAGCGGCGCGGTCGCGCTGCACGTGCCGCTGGTCGCGCCGTCGCGCCGCACGCACGCGATCGCGGTGCCCCCCACGCTGCCGCCGACGCTGCCGTCGCCGCTGCCCGCGAGCTCCACGCTGAGCGCCTGCGGGCGGGCGAAGCGCGCGGTCGCGCTGCGCGTCGCCGACGAGATGGTGAGCGTGCACGTCGGGCCCGACGCGGCCGCGCAGTCGCCGCTCCAGCCGACGAACGTGTTGCCCGTCGCGGGCGACGCGGTCAGCGTCACCGTCGTCCCCTCCAGGAACTGCGCCGAGCAGCTGCCGCCGCCCGTCGCGCCGACGGTGCAGGCGATGCCGCCCGGCGTGCTGCCGATCGCGCCCGCGCCGTCGCCGGCGCCGCCCACCACCAGCGTGCGCAGCACGCCGAAGGTCGCGCGCGCGCTGCGCGCCTGGTCGGCCGTCACGACGCACGTCGTCGCGGTCCCCGCCGTGGCGCACGCGTCGCTCCACCCCACGAAGCCCGAGCCCGGGTCCGCGGTCGCGACCAGCGAGACCTGCGCGTCGCCCGCGAAGCTGAACGTGCACGTGCCCGACGTCTGCCCGTTCACGACGCGGCACGAGAGGCCGGCCGGCGTGGAGACGATGGTGCCGCTGCCGCTGCCGCCCGCCACGATCGTGACCGGCGAGGCGCGCGGCACGACGGCGACGTCCACCGACGCGTCGCGGCCGCCGATGCTCGCCGTGATGCGCGCGGTGCCCGGCGCGACCGCGGTGACGACGCCCGTCTGCTCGTTCACCGTCGCGACGGCCGGCGTCGCGCTGGTCCAGCGCGCGGTGCGCCCGGCCACCGTCCCTCCGCTCGGGTCGAGCGCCGCGGCGCTCAGCGTCGCCGACGCGCCGACCTCCAGGCGCAGGCTGCCGTCGGGGCGCGTGACCGATCCCGTCGGCAGGTCCACGCGCACGGTGCGCACCTCGTACAGCGTGACGGCCGCCGGCGCCGCGAGCGTCGCGCCCGGCTGCAGCACGAACGGCCCGATCGCCTGCGTGTCCAGCACGCGGTCGTCCAGGAGCAGCGTCAGCGAGAGCCGCACGACGCAGGCGCCCTCGCCGGTCGCGGCGCGCCGCTGCGCGTCGTTGAGGCAGGCGCCGAGGTCGATCGGCACCGGCACGTCCTGCGTGCGCTCGCTGGTGAGCGGGAAGGTCTGCGTCGACAGCGGCACCTGCGAGCCGTCGGCGCGCTCGTACGTGGCGGACACGCGCAGCGCGGCGACGCCGCCCTGCTGCAGCTGCTGCAGCGCGGGCACGGTGGCCGACAGCGCGAGGCGCGCGGGCGCGAACCCCTTGGTGCCCGGCGCGACGAGGTCCGAGACGCTGCCGCAGGCGGTGAGGCCCGCGGTGGCGGCGAGCAGCGCGGCGGCGAGCGCGTGGCGCGACAGCCGCGCCAGACGCGTGAATCGCGAGAGCGCGCGCATCAGAAGCGGGTGAGGATCGTGAGGCCGGCGGCGCCGCCGGTGTACGACGCGCCGTCGGCGCGCGTGAAGCGCAGCTGGCCCGCCTGCCCGCGCACGAACGGCTGCACGGTGACGTGGCCGAGCGTCTGCGACACGCCGAGCGTCAGCGCGCCGCCGGCGACGCCCGCGGTGGTGAGCGCGTCGTCGAGGTCGAGCCCCGTGTGCCAGCGCCCGTCGATCGCCGTGAACAGGTCGGTGCGCCGCGTGACGGGCAGCGACGCGCGCAGCCCGCCGTCCAGGTAGTTGCCGCTGGAGCCGTCGATGCGCACGCCGTCGCGCGAGAAGGGCGCGCGCCACCGGTTCGTGCCCCACAGCACCAGCTCGCGCAGCCGCGGCGCGGCCAGCTGCAGCTGCAGGTCGGTCGTGAACACGGGCCCGAGCTTCACCTCGGCCAGCGTGATCGCGTCCTGCGACGCGTCGGCGACGGAGCCGGCGCGCAGGCGGTCCTGCGCATACACGTCGGCGGAGAACGCCGCGCTCACGCGATGCCGCCCGAGCAGCCGGTCGGCGCCGAGCGACGCGTGGATCACGTTGCCCGGACGGAAGTCGATGGACGGCGCGCCCGCGACGAGCGCCGCGACGGGCGCGAACTGCCCGCGGATCTCGTACGCGACGCCGCCGGCCAGCGCCCAGCCGCCCGCCTCGCGCGCCAGCAGCACGCCGAGCGTGCCGCTCGGGCCCTGGCCGACGGGCGGCGCCATCAGCGCGAACGCCGGCGCCGCCAGCGCGCGCAGCGCCGTCAGCTGCTCGGCGTCCAGCTCGGTGCGGCCGGTGGGGAGGTTCGCGCCGGCGGTCAGCAGCAGCGCCTCGTCGAACAGGCGGCCGGTCGCGCGCAGCCGCACGTCGCTGAGCCCGGAGATCGTGGACGTCGTGCGCCGCGCGTCGCGCGCGCCCTCGGCCGTCACGCTGCCGGTGCCGTAGACGGTCGTCGCGTCCAGCGTCCACGTGCCGCCGAGCGGCGTGACCGCGGTGATGGGCACGGAGAGCTGCGTCATGCGCGTGATGCGCAGCGAGTCGCCGCCGAGCAGGCTGGGTTGCAGCACGCCGTTGCCGCCGAGCCAGATGCCCTCGGCCGTCACGCCGGCACCCGCGGCGCGGAGGCCGAGCAGGCGGTCCTGCGCGGCGAGCGGGGACGCAACGAGCGTCGCCATCGCAGCGAGCGATGCGAGGCGCATGTGTACGGACATCGCGCTCATGGCCGCGTCACCCGGATGACGACCGTCGCCACCGTGCTCGGGAAGGCGGGATCGGCGGGGCTGCCGGTCGCGCGCACGACCGACGTGATGTAGTCGAGCGGGCGGTTGAGGCGGTCGAGCGTGCCCGCGACGGCCGCGTCCACCGCGCGCACGCCGGGGATCGCGACCGGCGAGCCGGTGGCACCGCTCTCGGCGAGCGCGCGCGCCTGGTCGCTGCGGTCGCGCGCCGCGCGGAACGACGGATCGAGGCGCCGCGCGCGGCGGAACTCCTCGAGCGCGCCACGGAAGTCGCCGTCGAGCTGCCGCTGCACGCCGCGCCCGTAGGCCAGCAGCGCCGCGAGGTTGCGTGTCGGGCGCTCCTCGACGACGCGGCGCTCGGCCGGCGTGAGCACGATCCCGAGCGTCTCGAACAGCCGCAGCGCGAGCTCCTTCTCGGCCGCCAGCACGTCGTTCAGCGGCGCTCTCGCGTCGATCGCCTGCGTCAGCGCGCCGCTGCCGACGTCGGCCACGCGGACGCCGAGTCGCAGCGTGCTCGCGTCGCCCACGGTGCCGACCGAGCCGACGAGCAGCCGCCGCGCCTGCAGGATGCGGCCGACGCGCGGCGCCGTCGCGGAGTCCACGCGCCCCGCCTGCGCGAGGTCGAGCTCGCGCAGCACCTCGCCGAGTCGCGTGCGCTCGACGAGCGTCACGCGTGCGCTGCGCGCGAGGTCGGTGGCCAGCAGGTCCGCGAGCGCGAAGCCGAGCGGCGCCAGCGTCGTGTCGCGCGTGGTGACCGCGAACGGCGGGATGCCGATCACGCCCGCGCCGGCGAGCGTGCCCGCGGCGCGCTCGCGCGCGATCGCGGCGGCGTCGGCGCCGGTGGCGGGAGTGGGCGCCGCGGCGGGCGTGGAGGCGCAGGCGGCGAGGCCTGCGAGGGCAGCTGCGAGGGCAGCTGCGAGGGCAGCGACAGCGAGCGAGCGCAGCGCGGCCGCGGCGGGGCCGCTGCGGCCCGGCGGTCGTACGCCCGGCGCCACCGCGCGGGCGTGTGGTTCGGGCAGACGCACGGGCACCGGTCGGGCGAGGGGAAGCGCGCGTCGCGAGGACGGAGCGCGCGGCCCAACAATGGGCCCGCGTGAGGGGCACGTCAAGCAACGACGTGCCCGCTACACGCGGTCAGCGTCGCGCGGTCAGCGCCGCTCGGGGCGGATCTCGAACATCGCCGGCCACCACTTCCCCGTGACGTAGAGCTTCTTCGTCGTGGTGTCGTACGCGATGCCGTTCAGCACGTCCTCCTTCCCGGTGCGCTGCGACGCGGGGAGGATGCCGGTCAGGTCGATCCAGCCCGTCACCTTGCCCGTCTTCGGGTCGATGCGCGCGATCTGATCGCGCTGCCAGACGTTGGCGAGGATCTCGCCGTCGACCCATTCCAGCTCGTTGAGCTGCGACACCGGCGCGCCCGCGTCGGTGACAGCGATCGTGCGCTGCACCGCGAACGTCTTCGGGTCGAGCACGCGCAGCTGCGCGGTGCCGTCGCTCATGTAGAGCTGCGTGCCGTCGGTCGTCAGCCCCCACCCCTCGCCCGTGTACGTCAGCGTGTCGCGCGGCTGGAAGGTCGCGAGGTCGTAGACGAACGCGCGCCCGTGCTTCCACGTCAGCTGGTAGAGCCGTCCGCCGAGCGCGACGCTCCCCTCGCCGAAGTAGGGCGCGGGCACGCCGCGGCGCAGCTGCACGGCGCCGGTGCGCAGGTCCAGCTTGCGCAGCTCCGACTGCCCATCCATCCCGGTCGTCTCGTAGAGCTGGCCGTCGACGAAGAAGAGCCCCTGCGTGAACGCCTCCACGTCGTGCGGCAGCCGCTCGACGACGACGGCGTTGTAGATCGGCGTGCCGCCCGGCGTCGTCGGCGGCATCGGCGTGGCCGGCGTGGCGGGCGTGCCTGGCGTGGTGGGCGGCTGCGTGGCGGCGGTGTCGGGCGTGCGCGACGCCTCGCCACCGCACCCGGCGAGCAGCGCGGCGACGGCGAGTGCGGACGCGGAGCGGCGGAGCGGGATCACGAGCGCTGGGCCTCGGCGGCGAGGCGCGCGATCAGCTCGAGCGCCTGCATGGGAGTGAGATTGTTCGGATCGACGGTCTTCAGCGATTCGACGACCGGATGTGGCGGCGCTGGCGCGTGCGTCGGCTCCTCGAGGCCGAAGAGCCCCAACTGCGAGCCGGTCGAGCGCCGAGCGCCGAGCGCCGAGCGACGTCCCGTGCTCGGCGCTCGGCGCTCGGCGCTCGGGCTGCCGCCGCGATCGAGCGCGTTTGCCATGTTCGCGCCCTCCCCTTCGAGGAGCGCCAGCACCTCCTTCGCGCGCGCCAGCACCGGAGCCGGCAGCCCCGCCAGCCGCCCGACCTCGATCCCGTACGAGCGATCGGCGCCGCCCGGGATCAGGCGATGGAGGAAGAGCACCTGGTCGCCGACCTCGCGCACCGCGACGGTCATGTTGCGCACCGCGGACAGCTCGTCGGCCAGCGCCACCAGCTCGTGGTAGTGCGTGGCGAAGATCGTCTTGCAGCCGACCTGGTCGTGCAGGTGCTCGCTGACGCTCCACGCGATCGACACCCCGTCGTACGTCGACGTGCCGCGCCCGATCTCGTCGAGCAGCACGAGCGAGCGCCGCGTGGCGGTGTTGAGGATCGCGCTCGTCTCGGTCATCTCGACCATGAAGGTCGACTGGCCGCGCACGAGGTTGTCGCTCGCACCGACGCGCGTGAACAGCCGGTCGACGACGCCGAGCGTGGCGCGCGTGGCCGGCACGAAGCTGCCGACCTGCGCCATCAGCTGAATGAGCCCCACCTGCCGCAGGATCGTGCTCTTACCGGCCATGTTGGGGCCGGTGAGGATGATCAGCCGCGAGTCCTCGGTGAGCCGCAGGTCGTTCGGGATGAACTTCTCGCGCGCCATCATCCGCTCGACCACCGGATGGCGCCCGCCGACGACGTCGCAGTCGAAGCCGTCGGTGAGCGCCGGGCGCACGTAGCCCTCGCGCTCCGCGACCTCGGCCAGCGCGGCCAGCACGTCCAGCTCCGCGACGCGTGCGGCGATGACCTGCAGCCGCGCGATCTCCGCGCCGGCGCGCGTGCGCAGCGCCTCGAACAGCGCGCGCTCGCGCAGCTCGATCCGCTCGGCCGCGTTGAGGACCTTCTCCTCGTACTCCTTGAGCGCCGGCGTGACGTAGCGCTCGCCGCCGGTGAGCGTCTGCCGCCGCTGGTAGTCGTCGGGGACGCGCTCGCGGTGCGCGTTGGAGATCTCGAGGTAGTAGCCGAAGACCTTGTTGAAGCCGACCTTCAGCGACTGGATGCCGGTGCGCGCGCGCTCGGCCGCCTGGATCTCGGCGATCGCGTCCTTGCCGCCGTCGCGCAGCGCGCGCAGCTCGTCGAGCTCCGCGTCGGTGCCGGGCGCGATGGTCGCCTCGTCGCCGAGCTGCAGCGGCGGGCGCGGGACGAGCGCGTTGGAGACCTCGGAGCACAGCTCGGCGCAGTCCTCCCACTTCGCGGCGACGTCCGCGAGGCGACCGGTCGCGCCACCGTCGGCGAGCAGCCGCTCCAGCGCCTGCTTCACCTGCGGCAGCCGGCCCAGCGAGTCGCCGAGCGCGCGCAGCTCGCGCGGCGTCGCACGTCCGGCGGCGGCCTTGGAGGCGAGGCGCTCCACGTCGCGCACGCCGTCCAGCGCCTCGCGCAGCGTCTCGCGCGCCAGCGCGTCGGCGGCGATCGCCGACACCGCATCGAGGCGCGCATCGATCGCGTCGCGCTCCACGAGCGGCGCCAGCAGCCACTGGCGCAGCAGGCGCGCGCCCATCGGCGTCTGCGTGCGGTCGAGCACTCCCAGCAGCGTCCCCGCGCGCTCGCCGTCCACGTCGCCGCCCGGGCGCAGCGACTCCACCAGCTCGAGGTTGCGGCGCGTCATCTCGTCGAGCGGCATCGTCCCGCCCGCGCGCTCGACGCTCGGCCGCGCGAGGTGCGGGAGCCCGCCGGGCTGCAGCTCGCGCAGGTAGCGCAGCAGCGCGCCCGCCGCGCCGACCGCCGCCTCATCGCTGGGGCCGAGCCCGAAGCCCTCGAGCGAGTGGACGGCGAACTGGCGCTGCAGGTCGTCGCGCGCGAGCGACGGATCGAACTCCCACGCCTCGCGCTCGGTCACGAGCACGCCGTCGAGGCCGTGCAGGTGCCGGTCATCCTCGGCGCCGCGCGCGATCAGCACCTCGCGCGGCGACAGGCGCGCGAGCCACGCGTCGGCGTCGCGGCGCGGTGCGACCGCGAGGCGGAACTCGCCCGTGGAGACGTCGGCGGCCGCGACGCCGATGACCGCGCCGTCGCCGCTGCCGGCCAGCCGCAGCGCGCAGAGGAAGTTGTGGCGCGTGCCGTCGAGCAGGTCGTCGGCGAAGGCGGCGCCGGGCGTGATGGTCTCGACGACCTCGCGGCGCACGAGGCCCTTGGCGAGCTTCGGGTCCTCGACCTGCTCGCAGATGGCGACGCGGTAGCCGCGCTGGACGAGGCGGCGCAGGTACTCGCTGCACGCCTTCACGGGGATGCCGGCGAGCGGCACCTCGGCGGCGCCGCCGTTGTTGCGGCTGGTGAGCGTGAGCCCGAGGACGCGCGAGGCCAGCTCGGCGTCCTCGTAGAACATCTCGTAGAAGTCCCCGACGCGCGCGAAGACGATCGCGCCCTGGCTGGACGCCTTGGCGGCCCGCCACTGCTGCATCAGGGGGGTGTCCTGCTGCTCCATCACCGCCATGCTCGACCGACGCTCACCGGGATTCGCGTTCCGCACCGGGCGGTGGCCGCCCGGGAGGGCCGTCGGGCGGCCCCGAGCGAAAGATAGCGGCGCCGGTGCGCGGCCGGCGCATGGCGGAACGCCGCATCGCGCCCCCCGAAACGACCGATCCCCGAGTCTCCCATTCGGGGCTCGGGGACCGATCGGCATTGGTGCATCCCTGGGGGCAGGGGCGCTGCGGCAGAAAGACGAAGCAAACTTCGGTCCGTCACGACCGCACGCGCGACCTCAGGGCTCGGCGTCCGTGACGAACCCGCGCATCCCCTTCCCCGCCAGCTCGCGCTGCGCCGCCACCGCCTCCGCCCGCGTCGCCCAGCGCCCCACGCGCACGCGGAACGGCCTCGCGTCGCCGCTCACGCGCGCCTCGACCCCGCGCGCCACCAGCCGCGCCGCCATCGCCTCCGCGTCCGGCCGCCGGTCGTAGGCCGCGAGCTGCACCGTCCAGCGCGCGCCACCCGCCGCGGGGCGCGGGGTGGACGCGGGCACCGGCGTCGCGGGGGTCGGCGCCGCGTTGGAAGGGTTGGGTGCGACGGGCGTCGCGGTGGTATCGGTAGCTCGGCGGGGGCCCCCGGCGGGCGGCGCAGCGCTCGGCGCGACGGCCGGCGCGGCGCCGCTGTCCGCCCCCGCGCCCCCGCTCCCCACCGCCACCGTCAGCTCACAACCCGGCAGCCGCCGCCGCAGCGCCACCACCTGCCGCGCCACCGGATCGCCCGGCAGCGCCGACCCCGCGGCCTCGTTCAACGTCGTGCACGCGGTGCGCGCGTCGCCGGCGTCCAGCTGCGCGCGCGCCAGCCAGTAGCTCGCCCGCGCCCGCGGCGCTCCCTCCGGCTGATCGCGCCGCAGCCGCTCCAGCCGCTCGCGCGCCTCGGCCGGCCGGCCGCGCGCCAGCTCCAGCTGCGCCAGCCGCAGCGACGCGTCCACCGCCCGCGGCGACGCCGGGAACTCCACCGCCAGCGTGCGCAGGTCGCGCTCCGCCGACGCCCCGTCGCGCGCCAGCGACGCGCGCCACCACAGCGCCTCGGCGTACGCGGGCGACCCGGCGGCGGCCGCCGACAGCAGCGAGTCCACCAGCGCGCGCCCCGCCGCGCCACGCCCGGACTCCACCAGCGCGCGCGCCCGCGCGTACGGCGCGCCCACGGGCGACGACTCGGGCAGCGGGCCGGTGGTGCCCTGCGCGCCGGCGCGCGCGGCGGGCGTCAGCGCGAGCGTGGCCGTCGCGGCCAGCGCGGCGAGGAGAGCGCGGGGATCGGACACGGCGGGAGCGGCGGTACGAGGAGTCACGCCGGCAAGATAGCGCCGTGGCGGACGCGTGGCCGCGGCCGCTCGCGCGCGGCGTGACCGCGGGATATCGTCGTCGCGATCCCCATCCGCGCCCGCCATCCATGGCGGCGCGCCCGTGCCGTTCCCGCATTCCGGAGCCCTGCGGTGCCGATCCTCTCCCCTCCCCGCTCGCGCCACGCGTCCGTCCGCGCCGCCGCCCTCGCGGTCGGCGTTCTCGCGCCCGTCGCGCTGCTCGCGCAGGCGCCCGCCACGCCCGCCGCGAACGCCTCGTCCGCGAACGCCTCGTCCGCGAACGCCTCGTCCGCGAAGCGGCCGATGACGTTCGTCGACATGCAGTACACGCGACAGGTCGGCGGCGTCGCGCTCAGCCCCGACGGCAAGCTCGCGCTCTACACGCTCTCGTCGCCGGACTGGAAGGAGGCGCGCTCGCAGTCCGACATCTACGTCGTCAGCACGACGCGCGGCGTCGCGAGCGGCAAGCAGCTCACCTACACGCGCGACAAGAACGAGACGAACCCCCGCTGGGCGAAGGACGGCAGCTGGTTCGTCTTCGCGTCCAACCGCGAGGCGCCGGCCGCGCAGGGCCAGCAGCAGCAGCTCTACCTGATGCGCCCCGACGGCGGCGAGGCGCGCCGCGTCACCGACGCGAAGGACGGCGTCTCGACGTTCCAGTTCAGCCCCGACGGCGCCTGGCTCGTCTACCGCAGCGGCAAGACCGACGAGGAGCAGCTCTACGCGGTCCCGGTCGAGCGCCTCGCCGCCGGCACGCCGCTCGACTCGCTCAAGCCGACCGCGCTCACCAAGCACCCCACGGGCGTGGGCCTCTGGCGCTGGAGCCCCGACGCGAAGCGGATCTACTTCGTCACCGCCGACACGGTGGACCGCGACGAGAAGCTCCGCACCGAGAAGCGCTTCACCGCCACCATCCGCAACGCCGAGCAGCCGACGTCGTCGCTGTGGGCGCTCGACGTGGCGGGGAAGAAGACGACGCGCCTGACGCGCGACACGTCGTACTCGGTCACCAACTTCTCGCTTTCCGACGACGGGCGCTGGATCGCCTACACGGGCATCGCCAACAATCGCTACAAGCGGAACGTCACCGAGCAGAACATCAACGGCGATGCCTACCTGCTGGACACGCAGGGCGGCGCGATCGAGCGGCTGACGAACAACGAGGAGGTCGGCGAGAGCCTCCCCTCCTTCTCGCCGGACTCGAAGTGGATCGCCTTCTCGGCGTCCGACGACATGACCGGCTACAACATGAAGAACGCGCGCGTCTACCTGCGCGCGGTCGGCGACAGGGGCGGACAGTGGCGGAAGCTCGGCACGAACCTCGACGGCGACGTCAGCGTCGGCTGGTGGTCGAAGGACGGCCGCACGATCTACTTCAATGAAGGCGTGAAGGCGACCAACCAGCTCTTCGCGCTCGACGTCGCCAGCGGCAACGCGCGCCAGCTGACGCACGAGAAGGCGGTCGTCAACGTGGACGAGGACGAGGACACCAAGCGCATCCTCGTCAACTACGCCGACCCGACGACGCCGAACACGGTGTTCCTCGTCCCGTCGATCGACCAGGTCGCGCGGCGCGCCAGCTGGGTCCAGCTCACCGACGCCAACCCGCAGCTCCGCAACGTCGCCCTCGGCGAGCAGACGGAGATCACCTGGACGTCCACGGACGGCAAGCCGGTCGGCGGCGTGCTGGTGAAGCCGGTCGGCTACGAGCCCGGCAAGCGCTACCCGCTGCTGGTCGCGATCCACGGCGGCCCCGCCGCGGCCGACATGCTCGGCTTCAACGGCGGCTACGGCGCGCAGGTCTACGCCGGTGCCGGCTGGGTGGTGCTGATGCCGAACTACCGCGGCTCGACCAACTACGGCGAGGCGCACAAGAACGGGATCGTCGGCAACTACTTCGACCCGGGCTACCAGGACATCATGACCGGCGTCGACAAGCTGATCGCCGACGGCCTGGTCGACAGCACGAAGATGGGCGCGCTCGGCTGGAGCGCGGGCGGCCACTGGTCCAACTGGATCCTCACGCACACGAACCGCTTCAAGGCGATCTCGTCGGGCGCGGGCACGTCCAACTGGATCTCGATGTACGCGCAGAGCGACGTGCAGCGGAACCGCCAGTACTACCTCGGCAACAAGCTCCCGTACCAGGACTTCGACGCGTACTGGAACCAGTCGCCGCTGAAGTACATCCAGAACGCGAAGACGCCGACGATGATCCACGTCGTCGAGGGCGACCCGCGCGTGCCGAGCCCGCAGAGCGTGGAGCTGCACATGGCGCTGAAGAAGCTCGGCGTGCCGACGGAGCTGTACATGTACCCGGGCAACACGCACGGCATCCCCGACCCGCGCAACCGCCTCGTGAAGAGCGTGGCCGAGAAGGCGTGGATGGACTACTACGTGCTCGGGAGCGGGCGGAAGTTCGCGTGGCGCGACGTCCTGAAGACGCTCGAGGACACGCCCGGCACGCCGCCCGCGCCGACGGCGGTGGGCGCGACGGGGAGCGGGAGCGACGCGCCGTAAGCGAACGGGCAAGCGTGGACAGGATGGCGGGATGAACCCGGAGGCTCCGTGCGGCGCGACGTCCATGCGCCTGCGGAGCCTCCGAGTCACCCTGTCTCATGCCGCTCAGGGTTCCCGCGCACCGGATCCGAGCGACAACGGCAACGGCAGCAAGGATGAAAGTCTGACAAGATCTGATAACGACGGATGGCTCCGGTGGAGTGCGATCGACGTCGCACCACGCGGAGCCATCCGTCGTTATCAGATCCTATCCGATCTTCATCCTTGCAATGCCTTTCGCATTTCCACAGCCGGCCGCCCTCACCTGGCGCCGATTCTGGTCTGGAGCTCCTGCGCCATCCGCAGATGCTCCGCGACCCTCGGCCGCACCTGCGTCTCGAGCGCCGTCTTCAGCTCGGCCTGCTGCGCGCGCTGGATGGCCGCGTCCACCAGCGCCAGCGTGCGCGCGTGCGCCGCGACCTGCTGCGCGACGTAGGCGGCGTCGAACGACGACCCCGCCGCGCCGTGCATCATCCCCGCGTGGCGCATCGTCGTGTCGGTGCGCGCCATCGTGGAGTCCGTCCGCATCGCCGTCGAGTCCGGCCGCGGCGTCATCGGCATCGCGGTCGAGTCGGGCCGACGCATCGTCGTCGAGTCCGTCCGCATCATGCTCGGCGCCGTGCCCGTCGGCAGCGCCTGCAGCTCGCGCATCTGCAGCTGCGGCAGCGCGCTGTCGGGCAGCATCGGCGTGACGTTCAGCCGCTGCGCGAGCGCCGTCGTCTGCTGGTCGAGCGCGGTGTGCTCCTGGACCATCCGCGCCGCGAACGCGCGCACGGCCGTGTCGGTGGCCTGCCGCTCCGCGCGCCGGCCGGCCTCGATCTCGCCGACGTTCGCCTCGTGCAGCAGCGCCATCGCGTGCGCCTCGGTGGTCATCGCGCCGACGATCGGCGCCACCGCCGCGCGCGCGGCGTCCATCGGGCTGCCCGTGGTCGAGTCGGGCGGCGTCATGGCGGGCGTCGGCGTCGGCGTCGGCGCCATGCGCGCCGTCGTGTCGGTCGCCGGCGGCGTCGCCGCGGGCGTGGGCGTCGGCGTCTGGGTCTGCGCCGGCGCGCGGGTCGTGCGGGCCGGCCGCGGCGCGTCCTTCGTCACGCGCGGCACGACCTCGCCGCCGACGCTGCGGGTGACGCGGCGCGTGCTGTCGCGCGCGCGGTCGCGCGCGGCGCGGCTGGTGTCCTGGGTGGCGCGGGTCGTGTCGGTCGAGCTGGGCGGTTGGGCCCGCGCGGGTATGGCGCCCCCCGCGAGCACGGCGGCGAACGCCACGATGCTCCATGGGGCGAGTCCGGTTCGCATGCGCACCTCCAGTGCGTGAGTCGGACGCGCGCCGCAGCGCGCGTGCCCGCACCGGAAGCGGCCCTCGACGCCGATGCCGCCGATCGTGCGCCGCGCGTGACCCGCGACCGCACGCCCCCCGCACTGTGTCGCGGCGTTCGTGTCAGGTGGCGACGAACGCCGTCAGGCCGCGCGGCGCGGCCCGCCCGACGCGCCGGGCCGCGCGTTCGGACCCGCGTTCGGCAGCGCGCACAGCGCCAGCACCAGCGTCTCCAGCAGCTGCTCGTCCGACGACAGGCGCGTCTCCTTCAGCGACGCGTCCGTCTCGAGCAGCAGCGCCAGCGCCCGGTCGAGCGACGGCGCGGTCCACCGGTCGACGTTCGCCGTCCACGCCTTCGTCGCCTCGCCCCACGGCCGGCCGACGTAGGAGCTCGGCGCCTCCTTCAGGAGGTTGAAGTACTCGCCGTTCAGCGCGCCCGGCGACGCGCCCTGCGCGCGGCGCGCCTGCCCCCAGGCCAGCGCGAGCATCTGCGTCGAGAGCGCCATCACCACGACGACCGCCGACGCCTTGGGCTGCGCCAGGACGTGCCCCACGAGCGCGGCGGCCGTGCGCGCGTCCTGCCGCGCGACCGCGTCCAGCAGGTCGCCCATCGTCTCGCCGCGCCGCACGCCGACGACGGCGCTGACGGCCGCCTCGTCCACGACGATCGGCGCGCCCGCATCCGCGCCCGCCGCGTCGCGCTCGCCGCGCACGTAGCTCACCACCTTGTCCAGCTCCGCCGAGAGCTGCTGCAGCTCCGCGCCGACGCCGCCCTGCAGCAGCCGCACGGCCTCCGGCGTGATCGTGGCGCCGAGCTCCGCCTGCGCGTGGTGCGCGATCCACTTCGCCACGCGATCCTCGTTCAGCGGCGCGAACTCGTACGCCTCGGCGCGCTCGCACAGGCCCTTGTCCGCCTTCGTGCCCGCGGGCGTGAGGAGCAGGAGGACGGTGTCGGACGCGGGCCGCTGCAGGTACCGGTCGAGCGTGCCGCGCACGTCCTTCTTCAGCGCGCCGACGTCGCGCACGACGACCATCCGCCGGTCGGCCATCATCGGCGGCGTCGCCAGCAGCCCGTCGAGCGTCTGCGGGTCGAGCTCCGCGCCGCGCCGCACCTCGAGGTTGAAGTCGCGCGTCGCCGGATCGACCACCGCCGCCACCACCTGCCGGACGGCGTCCTCCTTCAGGAAGTCGTCGTCGCCGTGGAAGTAGTAGGCGTGGGCGAAGGCGCGCGCCTTGAGCGCCGCATTCAGCGGTTTGTGAGGCGTCGTGGACACGAGGTGGAACTTAACGGCGGAGGACGGAACGGCGGAGGACGATGGAGCGGAGGACGATGGGGCGTGAAACGAAACCGCGGACCTTCCAAGCTCGAAGCGTCAAGCCGAGAGGTCCGCCTTTCCGTTTCACGCCCCATCGTCCTCCGCCGTTCCGTTCTCCGCCCCATCGTCCTCCGCCTCATCGGATCGCCACCTCGGAGTCCTCCCCGGTGAGGAGCCCGACGCTCACGATCCGGTGCCCGCCGGTGTCCGCGACCAACGCCCGCCCATCGCCGATCGCCAGCCCCGCGGGTTCGTGGAAGCCGCGCCGCCACGTCGTCACGCGCCGACTCGCCGGGTCCAGCCACTTCAGCGCGTCGTTGTAGCCGTCGGCGATCAGCAGCCGGCCGTCGGGCGCGTGGGCCACGGCCTGCGGATGCTGCAGCCGCACCGCGTCGCCCTCGCCGTCCGCGTCGCCGAAGTCGAACAGCCCCGTGCCCACGAGCGTGCGCACCGCGCCGTTCGGGGCCGCGTCGGCGACGCGGATCGCGCTCGACTCGGCGTCCGCGAACCACACCGTGCGGCCATCCGTCGCGAGGCCCATCGGCTGCGCCAGCAGCGCCTGCAGCAGCGGGCCGTCCATCAGGTCCTCGCCGCGGCCGCCCGCGTGCGCGCTCGCCGCACCCGTCGCCGGATCGACGATCCACAGCTGGTGCGTCCCCGCCATCGCCACGAACAGCGTCGCGCGGCCGTCCACCTCCGCGAACGCGACGTCCCAGGGCGACGCCATCGCGCCCGCGGCGCGGTCGGCCGCGGTGCGCAGTCGCGCGCCGGTGCCCGCCAGCGTGCGCACGGCGCCCGTCGACCGCGAGACGGCGCGGATCGCGTGGTTGCCCGCATCGGCGACGAACAGCACGTCGGCGTGCGCGCCCGTCCCGAACGCGAGCCCCTGCGGCCCGTCGAACGTCGCGCGGTCCGCAGGGCCGTCCGCGCGCGCCGCGAGCTGCGCGCGGGTGGCGCCGCTCGGCGTCGGGCCGAAGATGTCACCAGTGGCGGAGGTCGCGACGCCGCGGCCGACCGCGTGCTCGATGGTCAGCGTCGCGCCGCGATCGTCCAGTCGTCCGATGAGCACGCGGTGCCGGCCCGTGTCGGCGATCGCGAGCCGCCGCACGCCGCGCGCGTCGGGCGCGGAGACCGCGACCTTGCCGGGAAAGCGGAGCGCCGCGTCGGGGAGCGGCGCGGACGTCGATGCCGCGACGTGCGGCTCGGCGCGCACGAGCGTGCCGTTCGCGTCCGCCTCCGCGATCAATCGCTCGATCACCGGCGCCAGCTGCGCGGCCGTCAGCTCGCCCGCCTGCACGCCGACGACGTAGCCGCGCGTGTCCACCAGCGCGAGCGTCGGCCACGCGCGCACCGCCCACGCGCGCCAGGCGCGGAACTGCCGGTCGTTCACCACCGGGTGCGTGACGCCGAGCCGCGCACAGGCGCGCGCCAGCCTCGGAGTCTCGCGCTCGGCGATGAACTTCCCGCTGTGCACCCCGACGACGGCCAGCTCGCGGGGGAATCGACGCTCGAGCTCCCGCACCTGCGGGAGGACGTGGAGGCAGTTGATGCAGCCGTACGTCCAGAAGTCGAGCAGCGTGATGCGGCCGCGCAGGTCGGGCAGCGCGAGCGCGCGGCCGTCGGCGTGCGGCGCGTGCGGCGCGTGCAGCCAGCCGAGCCCCGCGGGGAAGTCGGGCGCGCGCACGACGCGCGGCACCGCGAAGGGATCGGTCATCGGCGGCGTGGGGGGGCGAAATGGGAGACGGGAAGCACGAAATGCGCCGTGCGTTCCCGTGCGCTTTTCGTCACGAAACGGGCCTTGTGCAATCGAGGAACAGATGAACAACATCCGCCTCCCGTCGGACGGCCGCACGCGGCGACGCGTCGCCGACGGGACGGATGCACGCTGCGCCGACTCCGAGCGCGCGCCTCGCGGCGCGACCGGTCGGTGGTGCGACGGAACGCCGGACCGCACGACACGCACGACACACACGACACGCACGACACGCACGACATCCGCACGACACGCACGACACACGCTCGTCGACCCTCGTCGGCATCCGCCGACGCGCTCGTCGTGCGCCCGGCCGGTTGGCCGGACGCGTTCTCCCCCCGCCGGAGGTCTCGCGCTCGTGTCCCGTCGCCAAATCCGTTCGTTCGTTCCTGCGGCCGCCGCGGCCGCCCTCGCGTTCCTGGCCGCCTGCGCCGACTCCTCCGTCGCGCCGCCCAGTCAGGACGACACGGGGCTGGGGGGCCCCGCCTTCGCCCGATCCGCGGCCCAGGACGTCGAGGCCATCGTCGAGGGCGAGGTGCTGGTCGGCCTGCGCGAGGGTGCCGACGAGGCCACCGTGGCCCGCGAGCACGGGCTCGCGCTCGGCCGCCAGGGCTACGGCGGCGCCTACCGCGTCGTGCTCACGACGCGCGGCAACGAGCGCGCGCTGGCCGCGCTGCTGGCGCGCGATCCGCGCGTCGCCTACGCGGAGCCCAACTACCTGCGCCAGGTCGACGCCGACTCGCGGCTGTGGGCGTTCTACAACCCGGGTGGGCTGAACATGAAGTTCAGCGACCCGGCGGACTCGCGGTACGGCACCTTCATCCCGTCGTCCTACGCGTCGACCGCCGACGCCGACGAGGACGCGCTCGCGAACATCGGCGTCGGCGGCGCTGCGGTGACCATCGGCTCGATCGACACCGGCGTCGAGATGGGCCATCCGGAGTTCACCGGCCGCCTGATCGCGGGCCGCGACTGGTACTCGAACGACGACAACCCGAACGACACCCCCGACGAGGGCCACGGCACGCACACGACCGGCACGATGGCCGGCACCAACGTCGGCGTCGCCGGCGTGACGGGCGCCGCGCCGAACGTGAAGGTCCTCGTGCAGCGCGTCTGCGGCGCCAACGGCTGCCCGACGTCGGCGATCATCAACGCCATCAACGCCGCCGCCGACTACATCGACGCGAACGGCAAGCACCTCGTCGCGATCAACCTCAGCCTCGGCGGCCGCACGGAGTCGACGGGCGAGCAGAACGCGATCCTCAGGGCGAAGACCGCGGGCGTGCTCGTCATCGCGTCGGCCGGCAACTCGGGCTCGGGCAAGGTGGCCTGCCCGGCGTGCGACCCGAACGCGATCTCGGTGTCGTCGACCACCTGGCAGGACCAGCTCGCGGGCTACTCGCAGTACGGCTCGGGCCTCGACATCTCGGCGCCGGGCGGGTACTGCTACTCGAACACGACCCCCGAGGGCTGCATCTTCAGCGCGGTGTCGAACGGCTACACGGAGGGCCCGGTGAGCGGTCCGATCAGCGGCGCGCCCTATGGCTGGATGCAGGGCACGTCGATGGCCGCGCCGCAGGTGACGGGCGCCGCCGCGGTCGTGGCGTCGAAGACGGGGCTCCGCGGCGCCGATCTGCGCGCGCGCCTCGAGTCCACCGCCGACGACAAGGGCGCCGCCGGCTACGACACGAAGTTCGGCAACGGCCGCCTGAACGTGTACCGCGCCGTCACCGGCAGCTCGGCGCCCGCGGGCCAGTAGCCGCTCGGCAGCTCCTTTCCGGACGACGGGCCGCGCGCGAACGCTTGCGCGCGGCCCGTCGTCGCGTTTCCTCTGTGCGGTGACCGCACCCGACGCCACCGCGCCCGAGGGGCGCGCGCCCGCGCACCACCGCCCCGACGGCGGCTTCCGCAATCCGTGGCCCGGCGGCGAGCGCGCGGGCGTCGGCGGGCTGCTGCGCTGGATGCTCGTCGAGCGGCGCGGCGGCCCCGTGGTCGATCCCGCGCGCATCGCGGCGGCCTATCCGCGCGCGACGCCGGCGTTCGACGCGCCGCGCGCGCGGCCCGCCGCGCTGACCGCGACCTGGATCGGCCACAGCACCTTCCTGCTGCAGGTCGGCGGCTGGAACGTGCTCGTCGATCCCGTCTTCGGCCCGCGCGCGTCGCCCGTGCCGTTCGCCGGCCCGCGGCGCTACACCGCGCCGGGCATCGCGCTCGACGCGCTGCCGCCGATCGACCTCGTGCTGCACTCGCACGACCACTACGACCACCTCGACGCGCGCTCCGTGCGCGCCCTCGCCGCGCGCCATCCCGCCGCGACGTGGGTCTGTCCGCTCGGCGTCGCGGGCACGCTGGCCGCCCTCGGCGCGCCGGTGGCGGAGGAGATGGACTGGTGGCAGACGCGCGACGTGGGGCCGCTGCGCGTGGGCTGCGTGCCCGCGCAGCACTTCTCGGGGCGCGGGCTCGGCGACCGTGACCGCTCGCTGTGGTGCGGCTGGACGCTGCACGCGCGCGCCGCGGACGTCGCGGACGTCGCGGGTGGCGCGCCGGCGCCCGGCATCTTCTACTCGGGCGACACCGGGCTGCATCCGGAGTTCGCGGCGATCGCGCGGGCGCACGCGCCGTTCGCGCTCGCGCTGCTGCCGATCGGCGCCTACGCGCCGCGCTGGTTCATGCGCCCGGTGCACTGCGATCCCGACGACGCCGTCGCCGCCTACGCCGCCCTCGCCGACGCGCAGGCCGAGTCGCACCCGACGCTGCCGCCGCCGACGCTGGGCGGGATGCACTTCGGGACGTTCGTGCTCACCGACGAGCCGGTGGACGAGCCGCCGAAACGGACGCGGGCGGCGTGGGTGCGGGCCGGACGCGCGCCGGACGGTCTGTGGATCCCGACGCATGGAGAGACCTGGCGGGCGCGCTGACGCGGTGAACCGGTACTGCGGAGGACGGAACGGCGTGGAACGATGAGGCGGAAGACGGAAGGGCGTGAAACGCGAAGGCGGACCCCTCGGCTCGATGCTTCGAGCTCGCAGGGTCCGCCTTTCCGTTTCACGCCTCATCGTCCTCCGCCCTTCCGTCCTCCGCCGTTCAGTCCTCCGCTGTTCCAGTTCTAGCGCGTGATCGCCACCGGCCGCACTTCCAGGTGCAGGTTGTGGTTGATCCGCAGCCCCGCCACGCCGTCGGTCGGCACGCTGCCCGCGGCCACCGCGTACACCGGCGTGTCGCCGACGAGGAAGCGCGTCGAGTCGGCGTCGGCGCGCACGGCGAGGTCGTACGTGGCGCGGCCGCTGCCGTCCTGCTTCGCGACCGCGGGCGCGGCGGTCCAGCCGCGGACGTCGCGCGTCTGCGCGCCGTCGCGGACGCGGATCAGGTACTCGCCGGTGCCGCGCACGACGAAGTACGTGTAGCGCTGCGCGGGGCCCTGCAGGTCCTGGCCGCCGACGAACAGCCCGAACGCCTCCGGATGCGACGGCGCCTCGAGCTGCGCGACGCGCGCGCGCGCCGTGTAGCGGCCGCTCGCCGTGTCGCCGGCGGCCCACACGACGTGCGCGGGCCCCGTCTGCACCTCCCACGCGCCGCCGTCGCGCGCGGTGTAGCGCGCGCCGGTGATCGCGTCGCTCTCGCGGTCCGTGCGCGCCGTGTAGCCCGCGGGCACGCCCGCGCCGCCGGCCGCGGCGCGCGTCGGATCCGCCTCGCCGGCCGTCGCCGCGGCCGTCGCCGCCGAATCGCCCGCGCGCGCGCTGTCGCCCGCATTCGTGCGCGCCTCGCCGCCGCACGCCGTCAGCAGCGCCGCCGCGCCGCACGCCAGCCCGATGCTCGTCCGCATTCCCGATTCTCCTGCAGTCGCCTGCATCCCGCGTGACCGGCCGGACGCCCCGTGCGTCCGGCGCGCCGCGAATATACGGCCGCCGTGCGCGCGTGCGCAGCCGCCGCGTGCGCGCGGCGCGGCGGTGTTTTCGCATCCTGACGTCTTGCGCACACGGCGGTCGGCGTCGTAGGTATTAGCCGCCAGGTGCGACGATTTCGCGCCCGGTGACAGCCATCACCCGCGCGCGCGGAGTTTTCGGGGCGTCACGTCGCGCAGTGCGCCTAATTCTTGCACAGGCGCGGGACACACCTCCTCCAACCAGGAGATCACGCATGGCGACTCGATCGAAGTCCACCGGCAGCACCCGCAAGAGCGCCCGGAAGAGCACCCGCAAGTCGGCGGGTGGCGGCGGCGGCGCGAAGCGCGGCTCGACGAAGCGCGCATCGGCGAAGCGCGGCGCGGCCAAGAAGTCGACCGCGAAGCGCGGCACGGCCAAGCGCGCGTCGGCCAAGAAGGCGACGGCGAAGAAGTCCACGGCGAAGCGCGGCACCGCGAAGCGTGGCGCCGCGAAGCGCGGCTCGTCGACGGCCGCGAAGCGTGGGGCCGAGAAGCGCGCGGCCGGCACGCGCAAGGCGGGGATGAAGTCGGCGTCGAAGCGCGGCGGGGCGAAGCGCGCGTCGGCCAAGAAGGCGACATCCAAGCGCGGCGGCGGCGCGAAGCGGGCGGGCGGCGGCGGCGCGCGGAAGAGCGCGCGCAAGAGCACCCGCCGCGCGTCCTCGAGCTCGGGCTCGTCCGACAGCGGTTCCAGTACCGGTCGCGCGGCACTGAAGCGCGTCGGCCGCGTCGCCAGCGAGATCGCCAGTCAGGCGACCGAGCTGGCGCAGACGGTCGGCGAGAAGGTCACGGCGCCGATCAACGAGATGGTCCGTCGCATGACCTGACGCGGCGCTCCGGCGCCCGTCGTCCCGCCGTCGAGGCGTCCCGCGCGACTATCGCGCGCGCGGGGCGCCCGCGGCGTCGGCCGCATTCGCGGCCGCATTCGCGGCCGCATTCGCGGCCGCATCGGCGGCATGTGCCGCCTCCACCGGATCCACCACGTCCACCGCGTCCGCGACGAGCCCGGGAAGCGGCGCGGCCGGCGCGGGGCCGGAGGCGTCGGCGCGTGAGGGCATCCGCGTCACGGTGTGCACCGGCCGGCGCAGCGCCAGGACGAGCGTGCTGCCCACGATCGTCGCCGCGCCCGCCGCCGTCCACGCGCTCGGCCGCTCGGCGAACACGAGCCAGCCCCACGCCGCGGCGAACACCAGCTGCAGGTAGCCCACCGCCGTCGCGCGCGCCGCGCGCTCGCGCTGCAGCCCGCGCGTCAGCTGCACCTGCGCCAGCTGCGTCGCGACGCTCATCGCCACCAGCACCGCCCACTCGCGCGCCGTCGGCCATACCCAGCCCGCGACCGCCATCGGGATGGTCACCGGCACCGTCACCAGCGGCAGGTACAGCGTCACGCGCTCCGCCGGCTCCGCGGTGCCGATCCCGCGGATGATGACGTACGCCGTCGCGCTCCCCACGGAGCCGAGCAGCGCCACGCCCACCGCGCCGAGCGGGATCGCCGCGCCGAGACCGAGGAGCGCGGCGGGGCGCACCACGAGCACCACGCCGACGACGCTCGCCGCGAGGCAGAGCAGCTCGCGCCGGCCCACGCGCTCGTGCAGCAGCGCCGCCGCCAGCATCGCCGCCCAGATGGGGTTCGTGTACTGGAGCAGCGTCGCCTCGGCGAGCGGCAGCCGCACCAGCGACGCGTAGAAGCAGGTGAGCCCCAGGCAGCCGAACGCGCCGCGCCAGAGCAGCGCGCGCTGCCGCGCGGCGTCGGGGCTGCGCACCGCGAGGCCCGCGCGCCGCAGCGCCGCCCAGCTCATGCCGAGCGTCAGCACCGCGCGCACGAGCACCAGCTCGTGGCTGGGCAGCCGGCGTCCGCCGAGCTTCACGCACAGCGCCATGACGCTGAACCAGAACGCGCTCAGCGCCATGTGGCGCAGACCGCCGCGGGCGGGCGGCGCAGGGACGACGGCGGCGGTGCTCACGGACTCGGGACGACGCGGTGACGGGGGATCGTCGTCCAAGGTAGTCGGTGCGACGCACCGCCCCGCGGGGCGACGGCCGCCCTGGGTCACCCGCCCCATGCTGCCGTCGCCCCGCGGCGCGACCGTGCGTCACGCCCTCCTCCCGCCACCCGCACGCCGCACGACCCGTGATCCCCGCACGCCCCGCCCACGCCGACGCACCGCCCACCGCCCTCGCGAGCGACGCGAGCGACGCGAGCGACGCGAGCGATGAAATCGCGACGATCGTCGCCACCTGCGGGCTGACGCTGCGGCAGGCCGCGGTCGCGCGGCTGGTGGCGCGCGGGATGACGAACCTCGAGATCGCCGCGGCGCTGGGGATCAGCCGCTACACCGCGCGCAACCACGTCGCGGACGTGCTGGCGCGGCTCGCGGTCACGTCGCGGCGACGCGTGGCGGGCGTGCTGCGGGAGCGCGCGCTGGCCCGGCGCTGAAAGCGCGCGCTGCGGACTGCGTGGCCGGCACCGTCGCGCCGGACCTCGGTGGCTTGTGGAGAGGGTCCGGATGCTTCGGATCGCGACGGATCGTTCGGATCGCTCCTCATCGTGCACGGAGCGTCGCCGCCATGAGGGACGATCCGACTGATCCGTTTCATCCGAAGCATCCGCGCCCCTCGCCAATCGGAGGAGGGGTCCGGCGCGACGGTGCCGGCCACGCAGCCCTAGCTCCCGACCTCCCGCACGTCGCCCGAGGCGGGAATCTCGACCTGATAGCCGCGCGCGCCCAGCAGCGCCGCGAACGCCTCCTGCGCGGGCGGCTCGCCGTGCACGAGGTAGACGTGGCCCAGCTCCGGGGATGCCGCGCGCACCGCGTCCAGCCACTGCGCGAGCTCGGTGCGGTCGCCGTGCGCGCTGTAGCCGTTGAGGATTTCCACCCGCGCGCGCAGCGGGACGTCGTCGCCGAAGATGCGCAGCAGCGGCCGCCGCTCGACGATCCGGCGCCCGAGCGTGTGCTCGGCCTGGAAGCCGACGATCAGGATCGTGTTGCGCGGGTCCGACGCGCCGTGCATCAGGTGGTGGAGGATGCGCCCCGACTCCGCCATCCCGCTGGCCGAGATGATCACCATCGGCCCGACCTGCGCGTTGAGGGCCTTCGACTCCTGCACGTCGCGCACGTAGCGCACGAGCCCGAACTGGAACAGCTCGCGCGTCGCGTTGACGAGCGCCTCGCCGCGGTCGTAGACGTCGGGGTTCGCCGCGAACACGCCCGTCGCGTCGACGGCCAGCGGGCTGTCGATGACGATCGGGATGCGCGGGATCTGGTCGGCCTTGAACAGCTCGTGGAGGTCGTACACCAGCTCCTGCGTGCGTCCGACCGCGAACGCGGGAATGAGCACGCGTCCGCCGCGCGCCGCCGTCTCGCGCACGATGCGGCCGAGCGTGTCGCGGGCGCTCTCGTACGGCGGGTGGTCGCGATCCCCGTACGTCGACTCGAGGATGACCGCGTGCGCGCCGCCCGGCGGCTCGGGGTCGCGGATGATCGGCAGCCCGCTGCGCCCCACGTCGCCCGAGAAGACGAGCCGCGTCGTGCGGCCGTCCTCCACCGCCTCCAGCACCACCGACGCGGAGCCGAGGATGTGGCCCGCCTCGAAGAACATGCCGCGCACGCCCGGCGCGACGTCGAACCACCGCCCGTACGGCACGCCGACCATGAGCTGCTGCGTGCGGACGGCGTCCTCCTTCGTGTAGAGCGGCTCGACCGCCTCCTTGCCGCGGCGCGTCAGGAACTCGGCGTCCTTCTCCTGGATGTGCGCCGAGTCGCGCAGCATGATGCCGCAGAGGTCGCGCGTCGCGGCCGTCGCCCAGATGTTCCGGTCGTAGCCCTCCGCCACCAGGAAAGGGAGCCGGCCGGCGTGGTCGATGTGCGCGTGCGAGAGCACGATCGCGTCGATCTCCGACACCGGCAGCGGAAGCCGTAAGTTCTTCTCCTGCGATTCCTTGCGTCGCCCCTGAAAGAGGCCGCAATCGAGAAGAATCGTCTTCCCGTTCGCCCGCACGATGTGGCAGCTGCCGGTCACCTCGCCGGCAGCGCCGGAGAACTCGATTTCCATGCTCGACTTGGAGGAGAGTGAGAATACCCGTACTGCGCCGCGTACCTCGCGTGATGGTGTCATGCGCACCGTTACGCAGTAAGGGTTTGTGGCGTGACTCGACACCATCTTCGTGCGGTTCTACGGAGCTGTCCTGACAACTTCCGGGAGAACGTCCTAAGTACGTCGGCAGAAGAGCTATGGGGTGCGTGGGTCCCAGCAGGAGTGGCCTCTGCACCCCATTCGCCTCGATCAGCTCAGCGCGGAGCTGCACGCTGAGCTCGACCACACGGACCGGACCGCCAAGGACAGCCGGCTCCGGATCCGCGCCCTCATCGTGCTGCTCGTCGCCGATCACGGAACAGTCGCCGACATCGCTGCAGTCCTGACGAGCCCCCGCAGAATCGCCGGCGATGCACTTAGTGGTCTGACCCCGAAGTCCGATGCCAGTACGCCCGAGCCCGAGTGGATTGGGGCCAGATCCAAGCTTGTCGGCGACCTGGCGATACGCGGGTAGCGTCACTGCCACGCTCTTGCGCCATCGAGCGGGGGCACCAGATTGGCGCGCGCGGCGCCGTGACACGCCGGATCTGACCGCGCCATACGGCGTCGCGCGAGTCCCATCGGGCTTCGACCGCCTCGGGAGATCCCTCATGCGCGCGCCGTCCCGGCTCTTGGCCGTCGTCAGCTTTGTCGGGCTGGGCGCGGTGCCCGCCGCCGCCCAGAACCTGCTCACCAACTCGGGATTCGAGACCGGGACATTCGCCGGCTACCTGGTCGGTGGCACTGCCACCCAGTATGGCGTCGCGATCGCCGGCACCGTCGTGGGTGGCACGCATGCGGTGTACGGCCGCTCAGAGGTGGCAGCGCGGTCCGGACAGTTCGGCGCCTACGCTCTCGTCTGCCAGAGCCGCGACGTGCTTGAGGGATGCCTCGACGGGCCGGAAGTGCTCACGCTGACGCAGACGGTGGCGGTCACGCCAGGCGCGCAGTACGAGTTGGGCCTCTGGGTCGGCGCGCGCACGCCGGGCAGCGGGTTCGGCGTGTCGGTGCAGAACGGCTTCTTCCAGCTCTACGTCGACGGGCTCGGGCTCCTTGGCCCGTCCCCCTTCGTGTTGCCCGGCGACGGCACCTTCCAGCGCGTCGCGGCGTCCTTCAGCAGCGGCACCCGCGCGAGTGTCACCGTCACATACGCGCTCACGGGCAGCGGCACGGGGCGCGCGCTCCTCTCGGCCGACGACCTGTTCGTCCAGGTCGTGCCCGAGCCGAGCGCGGTCGTGCTCCTGGGCGGCGGGCTGGCGCTCGCGGGCGTCGTTCGACTGCGTCAGCGCTGGTCGGAAGGTCGGCATCGCGGCCCGCGACGCGATCTGACGGACGCCGAGGGTCGTGCCGGCCGTGGGCGGGGTTCACACTGGATGGATCCATGCCGCACGGCTCGCAGCCCGCTCGCATCGTCCTCACGCCTGGGGAACACGAGGCCCTGACGCGTTGGGCACGGGGGAGTATGGCCGAGGCGCTCGCGCTGCGCGCCCGCCTCGTGCTCGTCTGCGCCGACGGGCCCCTGCTCGGGCTCTGGCTCATTCAGCCGACGTCGCGCCACGTCCCACCCAACCCGCCCGATCGAGCCCCCCCGCAGTCGACCGCTCGGATATGGCGTGAGACCGAGCAATGCCGCCGCGACTTCAGCCATCGTGCTGAAGGAGCCGGGGCCTGCGAGGTAGTGGTCTGCCCCGAGCTCCGCGTCTTGCGCACCCCATCCCTCCACGTAGTGCGCGATTGAATCGTTTGGGGTGTTGCCAAGCCAGGCACTGGAAAGACCACCGGCACCGTCGACTTTCCGCTGGCCGTCTGCACGAGTTCTTCGCCAACCGACGCGTCGAGGCGGGTGGCCGACAGCGTGCGCGCAGCGACGTCCTTCAGCACCTGCACATCGTTCCACGCAGCGGTGAGCGCAGCTGCAAGAGGCTCCGACTCCTCGCGCGCCACCGTGAACGCCCGCTCTCGTTTGGCCTCTTCGACTCTCAGACGCTCGAGCTGCAAGCTCGCTTTGCTCTGGAGGCGCGTGACCCGTTCGGCCCGGATCCACGCGACGACAGTCGCAGTCACGCTCGCCACAGCTGCGGCGACCGGTACGAGCCAACGGAAAGACTTGGGGGGAGGCCAGATCGGGCATTCGAGGTGGTGTCAGCGGTTGGCCGGCGATGTTGGCGTCAGGCCCCCGCGCGAGCCATCGCGTCGCGGGCCGCGTCCTACTGCCCGAGCGCCAGCGCGGCCCCGAAATCCGTGACAACTTCCGTGACGACGTCGCCGGTCTGCCATGCCTGCGGCTTGTCACGGGATGTGCACGTCATGAGATGGACGCCACGCGGGCAAGCGGATATATGCCGTGAGCATCATCACTGGCGAATCGATGCCGTCGAAGCGCCATCCACCATGCTGCGATCACGCAGGCCCAGACCAGACTACTGCTGGATGTGCGCCGAGTCGCGGAGCATGATCCCGCGCAGGTCACGGGTCGCGGCCGTCGCCCAGATGTTGCCGCGGTAGCCCTCGTTCACGAGGTACGGCAGCCGCCCCACGTGGTCGATGTGCGCGTGGCTCAGCACCACCGCGTCGATCTGGTCGACGGGGAGCGGCAGGCGCCGGTTCTTCTCCTCCGACTCGCGGCGCCGGCCCTGGAACAGCCCGCAGTCGAACAGGATGGTGCGGCCGTTGGCGCGGACGATGTGGCAGCTGCCCGAGACCTCGCGGGCAGCGCCGGAAAACTCGATCTGCATGAAGGAGCGCCGGAGTCGGAAGTGGCACGACGAGAAACCGCAGCGTAACTGGTCGTTCGCACGCGATCACGTTCGCGGTCTCGATCGCGACAGGCCACGGAGACCCGACCTCCCAGCCTTTCCGTCTCGGCGACAGCTCCACGACGAGGGCGGCGCAGCCGACGAGAAGATGCGTGCTCGCGAGGACCGGCGGCAACCGCGATCCGACGCCTGCTCGCTTCTCCGTCGGGCATCTCGCCTGCACTCGGCGCGCGGGGGTGCGACCGGTCACCGATCACGTCGCTTCATGCGCATCGTCGCTCGTGCTTGCATGCCGTGCAAGGGCAGCACTATGGTGGCCCACGGCCCGAGCACCGGGCTTCCCGCATGGCCCGGATCGGCGTTCCTCACGTCGCCCGGCGTGGTGCTCGGCACACGCGCCTGCGACGCCACGCGGCACCGCAAGTCGTGGCGGTGGCCCACCTTCACGGAGGCCTCCCGATGCGCCGTCCTGCCACCCTCCCGCTCCCGCACGATCGGTCTCCGTGCGACCTGCGGCCGTGCGATGCGTGCGCGGCATCCCGGCGCGATGCAGCGCACCGGCCCCCCGCGCGCGGCACGGTGCGTGGCCCGCGGGCGGAGCGCGCGATGCGACAGCACGCGGCGTGGCGCACGGCACGCGCGGCAGCAGCGACGGCCACCATTGGCCTCCTGATGATCGCCTGTACGGATCCGATCGCCCCACGCGGCGCGCGTACGACGGCGGGGAGCGCGGCTGCCGCCATCAGCAGCGCTGCAGTCGATGTCGACCTCGGAACTACGCTCGTGACGTTCCGTGCGCAGGACGTTCCGGCGAACTTCGAGGCGCGCGTCGCGGCGCTCGGCGGCAGGGTCGTGCTCACGGTGCCGCAGATCGGCGTTGCCTCCGTGATGGTCGGCGAGGCTGGCGCGGCGTCGCTCGCCGCGGCGAGTGACGTGCTGGCCGTCGGCCCCGAAGCGGCACCGACACCTGGCGGTGTGCAGCTGCGCGGGCCGACGGCACCGGCCGGACCGCCGATCGACTTCCTGAGCGAGCCGCTCGGGTTCCTGCAGCAGTGGCACCTCGAGCTGGTCGGGGCGGACGACGCGCTCGCGGCAGGCCGCACGGGCGAGGGCGCCCTCATCGGGGTGATCGACACCGGGATCTACTACGACCATCCCGACCTGGCACCCAACTACGCGGGCGGCCGGAACTTCTTCGCGCCCTACTGCGCCCTCGACCCGCAGCGCCTTCCGAGCACGTGTGATCCCGACGACCCGGTCGACGACCTGTTCCACGGCACTGCAGTCGCGGGCATCATCGCAGCGGCAGCCAACGGCGTCGGCATGGTCGGCGTGGCTCCGAAGGCAAGGCTGCTGGCCGCGCGGGTCTGCGGGCGCACGGTCGGCTGTCCGGAAGCGGCGCTGCTCGCCGGGATCGTGTACGCCGCGGACCAGCGCGTCGACGCGATGAACATCTCGGTCAACGGCTACCAGCTCATCGCGCGGCGGTACAGCCCGATGTTCGCCGCGTTCCAGCGCGCGGTCGCCTACGCCCACGCGCGCGGCGCCCTCGTCGTCGCGGCCGCCGGCAACGAGGATTTCGACCTGAACCATCTCGGCCAGTACGCTCCGGGCCTTCCCGACGCGCTCAAGCAGCTCTGGAACCAGGGCACGCTGCTGCTCGTCAGCGGCCTGGGGCCCGACGCACGACCTTCGACCCTGTTCGGGACGGTGTTCACGAATCGCGGCATGATGATCGACCTCGCCGCGCCGAGCGGCACCTTCCCCGAATTGGAGTCGCTGGTCTGGAGCACCAGCTCACCCCTCGGCCCGGATCTCCCGGGAGTCCTGTGGACCGGGTTCATCGGGACGAGCTTCGCGACGCCGCACGTCACCGGCGCCGCTGCGCAGGTCGTCGGCGCCTACGGACACATCGGGCCGAGTCGCATCGCGGCGCGGCTCCGACAGACCGCGACTGATCTGGGCAAGGTCGGACACGACGAGGTGTACGGGGATGGGCTGGTGAACGTCGCGGCGGCCGTGGGACTTCCGATGTGGTGAGAGCGTCGCCGATACGGGTGTCCGTGCGCACCCTGCACGACCGTATCGTGGCGCCACCCTGCCACCCGGCGGCGATCCCGTGTTCCTCGGCCACTACGGCGTCGCGTTCGCCGCCCGCCGCGCCGCGCCGCGCGCCTCGCTCGGCACCACGATCCTCGCCGCGCAGCTCCTCGACGAGCTGTGGCCGGTCCTGCTCCTCCTCGGCGTGGAGCGCGTGCGCATCGTGCCCGGGCTCATGACCGCGAGCGCGCTGGACTTCGTGTCGTACCCGATCTCCCACAGCCTGCTCACCGCCGCGGGGTGGGCGCTGCTGCTCGCGGGCGTCCACTTCGCCCTCAGGCGTCGCGGCCGCGACGCGTGCATCCTCGGCGCGGCGGTCGTCAGCCACTGGCTCCTCGACGCGCCGATGCACCGCCCCGACCTGCCGCTCTGGCCCGGGTCGCGCACGCTCGTCGGCGGTGGGCTGTGGAACTCGGTCCCGGCGACGCTCGCGATCGAGCTCGGGATCCTCGGCGTCGGGCTCGCGCTGTACGTGCGCGGCACCCGCGCGCGCGACCGCGTCGGGCGCTGGGGGCTCGGGGCGATGGTCGCGCTGCTCGTCGTCCTCTTCGTCGGCGCGGTGTACGGCCCGCCGCCGCCGAGCGAGCGCGCGCTCGCGCTCTCGTCGCTCGGGCTCTGGCTGTTCGTGCCGTGGGGCTGGTGGATCGACCGTCACCGCGCGCCCGCGTCACGGTCTCCGTGAGCCGTCCGACGTGGCGTCCACCTCCGCGAGGTTGTCGTCGCGCTCGCGCTCGATGAGCCGGCGGTACGGATCGATCCCGGCGCGCGCGGGCGCGCGCGGCACCGTCACCGTGATCGTCTGCTGTCCCGCGCGGATGCGATGCTGCTTCAGGTAGAGCGGCGCGCCGGGACCGCTCGCGCCGGAGGAATCGGCGAAGACGCCGATCTCCACCAGCTCGTCCATCGGGATCGGCGTCTGCCGCCCGATGCTGTCGGCGCGTGCCTTGGCCGCCGTCACGTGCAGCGTGACCCGATACGCGCCGCCGGCCGCGGGCTCCGCGCGCACCGAGTCGGCGCGCACGTCCCAGAGCGTGATGTGCTCGAACAGGTCCGAGAGCAGCGGCCGCAGCGAGTCCGGCGTGACGGCCCGCAGCTCGGCGTAGAGCGCGCGCGAGGTCGGCGGCGGCGCGTGCCGGCCCGCGTACTTCTCGCGGAAGCGCCGCAGCGCGCCGTTCACCACGTCGGCGCCCAGCCGCTCGCGCAGCGTGTACATCGCCACGCCGCCCTTGAAGTAGTGCACGTACGGCTGCCGGTCGCCGTCCAGCAGCGGCGTCTCGCGGTTCGTGTAGACGCGCCGGCCGCGCAGGTGCTCGTCCATGTTGAAGTCGTAGAACCGGCGCGCCATCTCCGGGCCGTACGCCGACTCCAGCACCATCGTCGCGCTGTACTGCGCGAGCGTCTCCGAGACCATCGACGCGCCCGGCGCGCGCGCCGGGATCACCTGCCCGCCCCACCACTGGTGCGCGGTCTCGTGCGCGACCACGAAGAAGGTGCGGTCCACGTCGCCCGAGTCGATGCGCGTCAGGAAGGCGCTCCCCTCCGAGAAGATGATCGTGTGCGGGTGCGCACGCGCGAACGACACGTAGCGCGGGAACTCGACGATGCGCAGCTCGCGGAACTGGTACGGCCCGAACGCCCGCGAGTAGTAGCCGAGCGACGCCTGCATGCTCCGCAGCATCCGGTCGACGTTCACGTCGTGCGTCGGATGGTAGAGAACGCGCAGCGGGATCGAGTCCCAGCGCGCCTCGCGCACGGCGTACTCCGCCGACAGGATCGCGCCGCCGAAGCGGATGGGCGCATCGGTGCGATACCGGAAGTACCGGCGCCCGCCCTCCCGCCACTCGCGCACGAGCGTGCCCGTCGTGATCGCGATCTGCCGCGGGTCGGTGCCGATGGTCGTCTCGACGTCCACCAGCTCGACGTCCCGCCCGCCGGCGTCGCGCGCCTCCACGTCGCCCGCGCTCGGCGGCTGCACGCGCGGCGGCAGCCCGTGCTCGCGCCGCACCCGCTCGTCCATCACCTCGCGCCGCGACTGGTAGCCGAGCGCGGGGAGCCACGAGCGCTCGAAGTAGGTGGCGTTCGACGTCACCTCGGTCGGCGCGCCGCTGTTCCGGAAGCCGCGCGGCCGGAACGCGATCGCGAACGTCATCGCCAGCGAGTCGCCCGGCGCCAGCGCGCGGTCGAGCGCGTAGATGCGGTAGCGCTGCGTCGAATCATCGAGCACGGCACGCGCCGCGCGATCGAAGCCCACCGCGCGCGTCTCGACGTCGGGGTGCAGCAGCACGTGCAGCGAGTCGAGGGGCCGCGCGCTCCGGTTCACCAGCCGGAACGTCCCGCGCAGCTCGGCCGCGCGCTCCGCCGGGTACAGCTCGACGTGCAGCGTCGCCGCCGTGAGCATCGGCTGCGGCGCGTCCTCGAAGCGCTTGTAGCGCCGCTCGTACTCGGCCGCGCGGGCCGCCTCGTCGTCGGGCGTGCGGTACGCGTGCAGGACGTTCGTGTTGTAGAAGACGAAGCCGCCCAGCGACAGCACGAGCGTCACCGCCAGCGCCGCGGCGCGCAGCGTCGGGCCGGCGAGGCGCTGCCGCGCGAGCGCGAGCCGCCGCCGCACGCCCAGCTCCCGGCCGCGCACCCAGAACAGGCTCGCCACCACCGCGAGCAGGATCGCCCACGCCGCCCAGTACAGCTTGAACCAGACGAGCCCCGCGAGGAACGGCGCCAGCCCGTTCAGGTCCGACCAGACCCATCCCGGATCCGAGCCGTAGATCAGCATCGCGTGACGGAGGCCGATGAGCCCCGCGGCCTGCGTCGACACGAAGTACAGCACGACGATCAGGTGGCCGACGTACTTCTGGTTCACGAGCACGTGCACCGTCATCGCGAGCACGGCGAGCAGCACGTAGTCGACGAGCTTGATCCCGAAGAGCAGCTTCAGGTAGACCAGCGGCTCGTGCCGATGCCAGCCCTGCATCGCCTGCAGCAGCATGCCGGCGCCCGCGAGCACGGCCTGCAGGACGACGAGCATCGCGACCAGCGCGAGGAAGCGGCCCAACAGCGCGACGCCGTTCGGCACCGGCGCGGCGTCGGCGATGTCGCCCATCCCCGCATCGCGCTCGCGCCACACGACCTCTCCCGCGAGGACGGCGACGAGCACCGCCATCACCGGTCCGAGCACGGTGCTCAGCACCGTGCCCGCGATGAGGTGCGTGACCGGCCAGGTGGACGTGCCGAAGACCTCGGAGCCCACGTCCCAGCCGGCCGCGAAGACGAAGACGAGCGCGCCCACGAGCAGCACGAGGAAGGCGCGCGTCGCCGCGATCTCGCGCCACGCACGGACGGCGACGGCGAGCGTCTGCCGCGCGCGCCCGGCGAGCGGGATCGAGCGCCCGACGGCGGCGACGCGCGGGGCATGCACGGGCGCCACGTGCTCGGGCATGGCGTCGGCGACCGGACGCCGCTGCCACCAGCGGCGCGCGCCGGCGCCCGGGTGCGCGAAGCGGAAGCGCGCGACGAGCGTCGCCAGCACCCCGAGCGCGACCGCGAGCCAGAGCGCGCGGTTCCACAGCAGGATCGCCGGCCAGCCGAGGAGCCGCGCGTTCAGCTCGGCCGGCGTCCAGAAGCGCGTCACCACGCGCACCGCCGCCGCGCCGAACGGATCGGCGAGCGCCGCCACCGTGGTATTCGACAGCCCGTCGGTGAGGTCGCCCGCGACGATGCCGAGCACGAACAGCGCGATGCCGCCGACGTACGTCGCCAGCGCCTGCCGCGCGAGCGCCGCGGCGGCGAACATGCACGCGCCGATCAGCACGAGGTTGGGGAGCAGCACCAGCGCGTACGCCTGCCCGTACGCCGCGAGCTGCACGGGCCCGAACTTCCCCGCCGCCATGTACGGCATCACCGACGCGAGCAGGAGCCCGAGCGGGACGCCGAGCATCAGCACCGCGTTCACCACGACGGCGCCGAGGAAGCGCCCGACGAGGTAGTCCCGCTCGCGGAGCGGCGACGTGTAGAAGAGCGCGTGCATGCGCGACTGCACGTCGCGCGCGGCCGCGTCGCCGAACACGCCCGCGCTCACGAGCATCCCGATGCCCCCGAGCACGGCGGAGATGTTCACCACCGACTCGGGCGCGTTCAGGACCTGGCTGCTCCCGTTGATGGCGTGCATCATCAGGAACGGCACGCCGAGCAGCACCGCGGCGTAGATCCAGGTCGACGGCTGGCGCAGCCGGTAGCCGACCTCGAAGCGGAACACCTCGCCGATCATCAGGATCCGGCCTCCGGCGCGTGGAGCGTGACGTCCCAGAAAGTCCGGGCCGTACGGGTGGGTCCCTACCCCGGTTTCGGCCCGGCCGCCGCGGACGCCGAGGCGCACGCCGCCACGACCTCGCGGATCCGGTCGGCGCTCGTGACGACGCGCGCGAAGTCGTCGGGCACGTACGGCTTCGCGACGCCCACCGCCACGCGGCGGAAGCGCATCCCGCTCTCCGCCCGCTCCGCGCCGCGCACGTGGACCTCGCGCACGCCGCTCGCCGCGACCACGGGTCCCACAGTGGCCGCGGTGAGCCCGCCGCCGGCGAGCACCACCAGCCGGTCGCCGGCCTGTCGCACGAGCGCCCCCAGCGCCCCCGCCCCCTCGAGCGCGCTCGGCGCGCCGCCGGAGGTGAGCACGCGGTCCACGCCCAGCGCGACGAGCGCCTCCAGCGCCTCGGTCAGGTCGCGCGTGGCGTCGAAGGCGCGGTGGAAGGTCACCCGCATCGGCCGCGCGGCATCCACGAGCATGCGCACGGCCTCCGCGTCGACCCGGCCGTCGGGCGCCAGCGCGCCGATCACGACGCCGTCGGCGCCCAGGCGCCGCGCCTCCTCCACGTCGCGGCGCATCACCGCCAGCTCGCCGGCGTCGTGGAGGAAGTCGCCGCCGCGCGGCCGCACGATCACGAACAGCGGGATCGCCAGCCGCTCGCGCGCCAGCGCGATGGTGCCCGCGCTCGGCGTCGTCCCCCCTTCGACGAGGTTCGCGCACAGCTCGACGCGGCCGGCGCCGCCGGCTTCGGCCGCGAGCGCCGAGGCGACCGTGTCGACGCACGCCTCGACCAGGATCTCCGACATGCGATCACTCTAACGGCGTCGCGCGCCGCTGCGTATCATCCGCCGCGGCACGCCCCACCTCCCCAGCGCCCCGTCCCGTGTCCATCTCCCGCCGCGACTTCCTCGGCAGCGCCGCGACCACCGCAGCCGGCGCCGCCCTCGCCCGCCCCGCCGGGGCGATGCCCTGGGTCTCGGTCGCCGAGCGCACGCCGCCCGCGCCCGCCGCGGCCGCGCGGCCCGTCGTGATCTCGTCGGACAATGGCTACAGCACCGACGCGAGCGGGAAGCGCGGCATCCAGGTCGCCTACGACCTGCTCGCGCGCGGCGGCGACCCGCTCGACGCCATCATCGCCGGCGTCAACGTGGTCGAGCTCAACCCCGAGGACCAGAGCGTCGGGCTGGGCGGCCTGCCGAACGAGGACGGCGTCGTGCAGCTGGACGCGAGCTGCATGCACGGCCCGACGAAGCGCGCCGGCGCGGTCGCGTGCCTGGAGCGCATCGCCACGCCGTCGCTGGTGGCGAAGGCAGTGATGGACCACACGGACCACGTGCTGCTCGTGGGCGACGACGCGCTCCGCTTCGCGCGCCGCATGGGCTTCGCCGAGCAGGAGCTGCTGACGGAGAAGAGCCGCGAGGCGTGGCTGCGCTGGAAGGCGAACCCGCCGACGCCGGGGATGTGGGTCGACACGCGCCCCAAGGGCGGCACGCGCACCAGCGCGCGCTTCCAGGCGGCGCACGAGTACGCGGCCGACGGCTCGCTCGCCGCGACGACGGGCACGATCAACATGAACGCCGTCACCGCGAGCGGCGACCTCGCGAGCGTCACGACGACGAGCGGCATGGCGTGGAAGATCCCGGGTCGCGTGGGCGACTCGCCGCTCCATGGCGCGGGGCAGTACTGCGACAACACCGTCGGCGCCGCGGGATCGACGGGGCGCGGCGAGGCGAACATCAAGGTGTGCGGCGCGTTCCTGGCGGTCGAGTTCATGCGCCAGGGGATGAGCCCCGAGGCGGCGCTCATCAAGGTGATGGAGCGCGTGCTGGCGATGACGGAGCCGCGGCTGATGAACGAGCGCGGGCGCCCGTACTTCGATCTCGAGTTCTACGCGGTCGCGAAGGACGGCCGCGTGGCCGGCGCGAGCGCGTACCAGGGGAGCCGCTACGCGGTCGCCGACGCCTCGGGCGCGCGGCTGATGGACGGCGCGTACCTGTTCAAGCGCGAGGAGCGCCCGGCGCCGCGGAAGTAGCGCGCAGCTCCGAACGCTCCCGCACGAGACGCGCGATCGCGCGCTCGTCGCGATACGACAGGGCGGCCTGGCCCAGATGGAACGCGAGCGGCCGCCGCAGCACCGGGGCGACGCTCGCCGCGAGCTCGCGCACGACCTCCTCGTCGCCGTAGGCGTCCAGCATGCGCTGCAGCGTCGCGGCGCGCGATCCGGGCGCGGTGCGCGCGAGGACGGTGGTGAGCAGCGCGCGCAGGTCGTCGGCGCGCCGCCACGCCATCGGGCGACGCGCGTCGTGCACGGTCTCGAAGTCGAACCAGTGCGAGACGCCCGCCGCGCGGTCGACGATGACGTTGTCGGCCATCGCGTCGCCGTGCGTGATGCCGCGCCGGTGCAGCGCCGCCAGCGCCTCGACCGCGCCGGCGATCGCCCGCTGCTGCCGCTCCGTCTCCGCGAGCGCCGGATCGTCCAGCAGCGCCGCCAGCGGCTCGCCCGCGAGGTACGGCAGCACGAGCGTCCCGTCAGCCTCGACGCGGACGGACGCGCCGCGCAGGCACCGGTGGAGCTGCCGCTCGCGCTCCACCCACTCCCGGTGCGGCAGCACGCGCACGCCGGTGTCGAGGACCGCGGCGAGTGGACGGCTCATCGCGATCAGCAGCGGCGCGTGCGCGAGGCGCCGCTTCCGCACCAGTCGCACGCGGTCTTCGTCATCGATGCGCACCGTCGCGTAGCGCGCGGACCGCAGCAGCCACCCCAGCGCGGCGCACGCGGCGAACCACACGCGTTCCGCCGGCGCGCGCACGCCGCTCACTCGCCGGAGAGCAGGCAGGCCACGCCCAGGAGGATCAGCACCATCCCCACCACGTGCGGCCGGCGCAGCGACTCGCCGAACAGGTGCACGCCCGCGAGCGGGACGAGCACGTAGGTGAGGCTCGAGAGCAGGTAGGCGCGCGAGAGCGGCGCCACGCGCAGCACGTACAGCCAGCAGACCGCCGAGATCCCCCACGCAATGATGCCCGCCAGCACGCGCCCGTCGCGCGCGGCGGCGAGCAGGAACGCCATCGGGCCATGCGCGGCCGGCTGCTGCGCGCCGGACTTCAGCAGGAGCTGCCCGGCGGCCGACGTCACCACCGCGCCCAGGATGAGCATCGCCGTGCGCGCGTCCATCGTCAGTCGCCCGCCTCGTGCCGGATGTGATCGTACGCGTCGGTGCGCGCCCACGGCGACAGCACCACGAGGACCCACTTGAGGAACGTGCGCAGGTACCCGAACGGCTGCAGCTCCATGCGGCGGCTGGAGGTGCGCGCGGTGAGCGTGCGGTCGTAGAGGAAGCGCTCCGGATGGTACCGGTACGCCGCCTCGGTCAGCGGCCACTCCTCGGCGATCACCCACGACTCGTCGAACGGGCCGTAGCTCTCGAAGTGCGCGCGATCGCAGCTCATGAAGGCGGGCATCGACTTGGCGCGCGCGAGCGGAAGGTGCCGCGCCAGCCCCCAGAAGGTCCACCAGAGCCACGCGCGGACGCCGGGCTCGCGCGACGCGAGGCGGTAGAGCACCAGGCAGCGCCCCTCGCGCTCGTGCAGCTGCAGGATGCGCGCGACGGCGTCCGCGGGGACGATGGTGTCCGCGTCGACGAAGCAGAGGATCCGGCCCGTGGTGGCCGCGGCGCCGGCGTTGCGCGCGCGGGCGCAGGTGCGGCCGACGCACGCGACCAGCCGCACGCCGGCGCCTGCGGCGTAGCGCCCGACGATGGCCGCGGTCGCGTCCTCGCTGCCATCGTCCGCGACGACGACCTCGAACGGCGTGTCGGGCAGCCAGAGCGCGTCGCGCGTCACGCCGACCGCGCGCGCGATGCTCACGAGGATGGCCTCCACCACCTCGCCGATCAGCGCCTCCTCGTTCCGCGCCGGGATCACGAACGAGAGGCGGCGTCCGGACGTCGTGTCAGCCATCGTGCCCCAGCGTCCAGGTGGCGACGGCGAGCGCGCCGCCCGGCAGCACCGGCCGCGCACTGCGCGACAGGACGCGCAGCCCCGCCGACGCCACGTCGCGCTGCAGGCGATCGGCGGTGTAGAAGCGGCGCGTGCGCATGCTGAAGCGCGCGTCGCGCGGCACGTAGCCCACCAGCCGCGACGCGTGGAACGCCACGACGGTCCAGACGAACTCGCGGCCGCGGTGCCATGCGTGCCCGAATCGGTTCGCGTACACGGTCTGCACCACGACGAGCGGGCCGCGCGTGACGCGCCGCGCCTCCGCGAGCACGCCGGCCGGGTCGCGCGGGTACGCGAGCATGAAGACGAGCAGCGCCGCGGCGAACGTGCCGTCCGCGAACGGGAGCGCGCCGTCGGTGATGGCGACGGGCGGCCGCCCCACGACGTGGATGTCGCTCACGTCCGCCGTCACGACCTCGCGCCCGAGCGCGCGCTCCAGCGCCGCCGCCAGGTGCCCCGTGCCGGAGCCGAGGTCGAGCAGCGGCCCGTCGGGCGGCAGCGCGGCGCGCACCTGCTCCACGAGCGCGCGCGCGCGCCGCTCCATCACGGCGTCGAGCGCCGCCTTCACCACGCTCAGCATGCGCGCGCCCGCGTTGCGTGCGTCCCCAGCAGCGCGGCCGGCGTCGTCGGCTCGCGGCCCTCGTCCACGAGCGCGCGCACGAGCCGCAGGATCCGCGGCCAGAAGCCGCGCCGCAGGTCCCGCGGATGGATCGCGAGGCTCGGCACGCCGCGCCCCAGCGCCTGGCCCAGCATGCCGATCCCGTGGCCGACGTGCCCGAGCCAGCCCCACCGGCCGCAGTCCCACGTCCACGTCGCGAGCGGGACGCGCGCGTCCGCCGACTCGACGGCGAGGAAGCCCAGCACGTGCGCGATCCCCGGTGCGTGTGCGGCGCCCGCGCACACGTGCCCGCGCTGCCACGCCGGCGCGAGGAAGCCGCGCGCGGGCGCGCCGAAGGCGTCCACGAAGGCGCGCTGCCCGCGCTCCACCGCGCAGCGCGTCTCCTCCGCGTCGAGCCCGCCCATCTCGTCGGACCGCTCGGCCAGCAGCGTGGCCGCGCCCCAGCCGCGCGCGCGGCGATGCCGGTAGCCGTGCAGCAGCAGCTCGTCGGCGCTCTCGCGGAGCAGCGCGCAGTAGTCGGCGTGCGCCGCCAGCGGCCACGCGCCGTCCCAGTCCGGCACCACGCCGAACGACAGCCGGCGCCCGAGCAGCGGCGCGAGGTCGCGCAGCATCGCCCGCGTCTCGTGGGCGTATGCCGGCGTCGCGTCGTGGATGCAGACGAGGAAGGGCCGCATCGCGTGGCTAGCGCCGCGTGGCGAGGAAGCGGTCGCCGTCGTGCGACAGCCGCCGGCCGAGGAAGCGATGCAGCGCGCGCCGGGCGCGCGGCACCTTCCAGCAGTCCTCGTGGCAGTCGCCCTCGCCACCGTCGAGGCGTACGAACTCGGCCTCCGCACCGGCGGATCGCAGCACCGCCGTGATCCGCTCGCCCTGCGCGACGTACACGTTGTCGTCGCCGGCGCCGTGCACGGTCAGCAGCGCGACGCCCGGGCGCGCGAACGTCACCGTCGAGATGTCGCGCAGCTCGGCCGCCGACCAGGGCGCGGGATGGCCCAGCACCGTCGTCAGGATGTCGTCGAAGTCGTCCATCACCTGTGCCGGCGGCATCGTCATGTCGTGCTCGCCGTCGAGGTTGACGGCGGTGGTCACCCGTCCGTCGGGGCCCGCCGGATCGTCGCGGAGCGCGGCCATCGTCGCCAGGTGCCCGCCCGCCGACATGCCGAGCGTGGCAACGCGCGCGGGATCGATGCGGAAGCGGCGCGCGTTGGCGCGGAGGTGGCGCAGCGCCTTCTGCACGTCCTCGATCTGCGCGGGCCACGTGCCACCGGGCCGGCCGGCGCGCCGGTAGTTGATCGAGAGCACGACGTAGCCGTTCGGGCACAGCTCCCGCGCGAGCTGCTCGCCCCAGGCCTTGTCGCCACCCCGCCACGCGCCGCCGTGGATGGCGACGATGGCAGGACGGCCCGCGCGCGCGCCGTCCGCCACTGGCTCGTAGAGATCGAACGTCCCCTCGTAGCCGATGGCCGGGTCGTAGCGCAGGTCCTCGGTCACGACGTACGGCCGGTCGCACGCGGTCGCGAGCGCGACGAGCAGCGGCACCACGAGACGCCCCCGGACCATCGTCAGGGCGCGGCCGGCGCGGCTGCCTTCACCGCCACGACGTTGTCGTCGCGCTCGCGCTCGATCAGCCGGCGCCGCGGATCGACGCCCGCACGCGCAGGCTCCTTCGCCACGGTGACGCGGATCGTCTGCCGGCCGCTCCGGATGCGGTGCGGCCGCAGGTAGAGCGGCGCGGCGTCGCCACCAGCCGTGAGCACGCCGACGTCCACGAGGTCGTGCATCGGCGTCTCGGTCTCGCGACCGACGCTGTCGGCGCGGACCTTCCGCGCCACGACGTCCAGCGTCACCTCGTACTGGCCGGCGGGCGTGCGCGCGACGGTGGCGCGCTCGGTCCGGACGTCCCACAGCGTGATGGTCTCGAAGAGGTCCGTCAGCAGGTACCGCAGCGAGTCGGGCGTCGCGGCGCGCAGCTCGGCCAGCAGGTCGCGCGACGTCGCGTACGGCGGCCCGGCGTCGCGCCGGCCCGCCACGAAGCGGCGCAGCACGCCGTTCACCACATCCGCGCCCAGGTGCTGGCGCAGCGCGTACATCGCGACCGCGCCCTTGCCGTAGGCGATGTGCGGCTGGTCCTCGACGTCCAGCAGCGGCACGTCGCGCTCGAACTCCGCACGGCGGCTCAGGTAGCGGTCCATCTGGAAGTCGTAGACGCGGCGCGCCTGCTCGGGACCCAGCAGCTTCTCGGTCACCATCATCGCGCTGTAGTTCGAGAGCCCCTCGGACAGGAAGGCCCCGCCGCGCACGTGCGCGGCCCTCAGCTGCCCGCCCCACCAGCTGTGCGCGACCTCGTGCGCCGTGCCGAAGAAGGTGTGGTCGACGCGATCGCCGTCGGCGCGGGTGATGAAGTTCTGCTCCGCGAAGACGATCGTCGTCGCCAGCGCGCGGCCGTTGATGCCGTACGGCGGGATCTCGACCACGCGCAGATCGCGGAACTGGTAGGGCCCGAAGGTCTGCGTGTAGTAGTCGAGCGCCGCCTTCATCCCCGCCATCATGCGATCGACGTTGTAGGCGTGCCCTGGGTGGTGCATGACCTGCAGCTTCACCTCCTTCCACCGGTCCTCGCGCACCGCGTAGCGGGCCGAGAAGGCGGAGGGGCCGAACGGCGACGGCACGTCGGTGCCGTAGTGCGCGTAGCGGCGGCCGCCCTCCGTCCAGCGCCGACGCAGCGTGCCCGGGACGACCGGGAGCTGGTCGCCCGAGGTCCCCACGATCGTCTCGAAGCGCACGCGGTCCTCGTTGCGCACGACGGTGTCGTGGCGCCGCGCCTCGGCGTCGTCGGGCGCGGGCATGCCGGAGCGCCGCGCGAGCCCGAAGCGCTCGCGCGCGCTGGCGCTCGAGAGCTCGAAGGCGGGCTGGTAGCCGACGAACGGCAGCAGCCGCCGGTCGACGTACGTGCCGTTCCCCACGATCGCGGTCGGGACGTCGCTGCTGCGGAAGCCGCGCGGCCGGTACGCCAGGTCGAACGACAGCCGCAGCGAGTCGCCGGGCTGCAGCGGCCGCGCGAGCGCGAAGATCCGGTAGCCCGTCGCGTCGTCCGTGACGACGGGCGTCGCCGCGCGGTCGAAGGTGAACGCGCGCGCCTCGACGTCCGTGTCGAGCACCACGTGCACCGAGTCGATGGCGGCGCTGGTGCGATTGACCAGGCGGTAGTCGCCGCGCATGTCGGCGGCCGACTCGTCGGGATGCAGCTCGAAGCGCAGGCTCGCGGTCACGATGGACGGCTGCGGCGCCCGCGCGAAGCGCGCGTACCGCCGCTCGTACTCCGCCTGCGGCCGCCCGGCCTCGCCACGCGTGGGGTTCGCGTTGAGGACGCTCGTGTTCCAGAAGACGAAGCCACCCACCATCACGATCAGCGCGGCGGCCACGCCCGCCAGCCGCGCCGCGGGCCCGCGGAAGCGCGCGCGCGCCTGCGCGACGCGGCTCCGCATCCCCGGCTCGCGGCCGCGCACCCAGAGCAGCGTCATGACCACGCCCAGCAGCAGCGCCCACGCCGCCCAGTACAGCCGGAACCAGAGGTGCGGCCGCAGGAACGGGCCGAAGCCGTTCATGTCCGAGTACGTCCAGCCCGGCGCGCTGTCGTACACCGCCAGCAGCGGGAGCCCGAGCGGCGCGGCGATCAGCCGGAGCACGCACGCCGCCAGCACGACGATGTAGCCCAGGTACTTCTGGTTCACGAGCACGTGCACCGTCATCGCCATCGCGGCGAGCAGCACGTGGTCGAGGAGGTTCAGCCCGAACAGCACGCGGACGTACAGCCCCAGCTCGTAGTGCCGGTAGCCCTGCAGCGTCTGCAGCAGCACGCCGCCCAGCAGGAACGCCGCGTGGAAGGCGGTGATGATCGCGACGAGCGCGAGGAAGCGGCCGAGCAGCGCGATCCACGTCGGCACCGGCACCGCGTCCGCGATCTCGGCCGCCTGCACCTCGCGGTCCTTCCACACCAGCTCACCGGCGTAGAGCGCGATCACGAGCCAGGGCACGAGGATGGCGCGCCGCGACAGCACCTCCGCGACCACCAGGTGCGTCACCGGCCACGACGCCGTGTCGAACGCCGTGTCGCCGACGTTCCAGCCCCACAGCAGCACCATCCCGACGGCGGCGACGCACATGACCGGGAACGCGCGCCCCGACGTCGCCTCGCCGAGTGTCTGCCGCGCGACGGCGAGCACCTGCCGGACGCGCGTGCGACGCCCGAACACGCCCGCGACGCGTGGCACGACGCCCTGCCACCGCTCGGCCGACGGCGCATCGACGGTCGCGCGCGCGCTCCCGCGCCGACGTTCCGTGCCGGCCGCGTGGGCGAAGCGGAACGTGCGCTGGAGCAGCGCCAGCACGCCGAGCGCGATCGCGAGCCAGAGCACGCGGTTCCAGAGCAGCATCGTCGGGAAGCCGATCAGCCGCGTCTGCAGCTCGGACGGCGTCCAGTAGCGGCTCATCGCCAGCAGCGCGTTGATCCCCAGCGGATCGGCGAAGACGGAGAGCATCGGGCTCTCGATGCCGGTCCAGTAGTTCGCGGCGACGATGTAGCCGATGAAGACGCCGGCCGTGCCGAGGTAGACCGGGATCGCGGCCCGCGTGAGCGTGCCGATCGCGAACTGGATCGCGCCCACCAGCACGAGGTTGGGCAGCAGGAAGAGCAGGAGCGGCTGCAGGTACGCGATCGGCCGCTCGGGGCCGATCGCGCTGGCGTCGACGATCGTGTGCGTGGAGACGAAGTAGCCGATCGGGAGCGCGAGGACGACGATCGCGTTGACGGCCAGCGCCGCGAGGAAGCGGCCGCCGAGGTACTCCGCCTTGCGCAGGCGCGTGGTGTAGAGGAGCGGGTCCATGCCGGCCGCGACGTCGCGGATCGCCGCGTCGCCGAACAGCGCGGCCGAGACCAGCATCCCGAACAGCCCGCCGAACAGGACCATCCCCTGCGCGATGCGCTGCGGCGCGTTGGCGCTCACCGCGCCGCCGCCGGCGGTGGCCGCGGTGCCCCACAGCATGATGAGGAAGAGGAACGCCGCGTACGCCCAGGTGGCGGGGCTGCGGACGCGGTATTCGAGCTCGTAGCGGAGGACCTCGCGGAGCCTCACGCGACCTCCGCCCGCGGCGCCGCCGCATCGCGACCGTGGTGTCCCGCCATGACGCTGAAGTAGACGTCCTTCATGTCCGGCTCCACCGGCTCGAACGCCGCGCCCGGCGACGACTCGGCGTAGACGTGCGCGATCGTGCGGCCCGCCATCAGCTTGGTGGAGACGACGGCGTGCTCGCGCTCGAGCGCCGGGAGCGCGTCGCGATCCACCGTGCGGCGCCAGATGCGGCCGCGCAGCGCGTCGATGGCGCGCGCCGGCTGCGCCTCCAGCAGAATCTGCCCGCGGTCGATGATCGCGAGGCGGCTGCACAGCTCCTCGACGTCCTCGACGATGTGCGTCGAGAGGATGACGACGCTGTCCTCGCCGATCTCGCCGAGCAGGTTGAGGAAGCGGACGCGCTCCTCCGGATCGAGGCCGGCGGTGGGCTCGTCGACGATGATCAGCTTCGGGTTGCCGAGGAGCGCGACCGCGACGCCCAGGCGCTGGCGCATGCCGCCGGAGAAGGTGCCGACGCGCTGGCGGCGCACCTCCCACAGGTTCGTGCGGCGGAGCAGCGCGTCCACGACGTCGCGCCGCGGCCCCGCGTCCACGAGCCCCTTCAGCACCGCGAAGTGCTCCAGCAGCCGCTCCGCGCTCACGCGCGGGTGGAAGCCGAAGGTCTGCGGGAGGTAGCCGAGCGTCTCGCGCAAACGGTCCTTCTCGCGGATCACATCGATCCCGCCGAGGGTGGCCGTGCCCGCGTCGGGCTCCTGCAGCGTGGCGAGGATGCGCATCAGCGTCGACTTGCCGGCGCCGTTGCGGCCCAGCAGCCCGAACATCCCGGGCGGGATGTCGAGGGAGACGCCCTTCAGCGCCTGCGTGCCGTTGGGGTAGGTCTTCGACAGGTCGCGGATGACGAGATGCATGGGCGGGGACGGGAGTCGCGGAGGCCACCGGGCACGCGGTCCGGTCGGGCCAGTATGAAGTCCTTTGCGTTATGAAGTCAAGGACGCGACTGCCCCTACGGAGGAACCGCCGCGGAGTGTCAGCGCGTCGTGGGAGCCGCCCCCGGCCCGCGCAGCACCTGCCCCGGCTTCGCGCCCGTGTGCTTCCCGTGGTCCAGCACCACCACGCCGTTCACCAGCACCCAGTCGATCCCCGCGGGCGACCGCGTGGGCGCCTCGTACGTCGCGCGGTCGTCCAGCGTCGCGAGGTCGAAGATCGTCACGTCCGCCCAGTTGCCCACCTGGATGGCGCCGCGGCCGGCGAGGCGCATCCGCGTCGCGGGCCACGACGTCATCTTCCGCACCGCCTCCTCCAGCGTGAGCACCTTCCGCTCGCGCACGTAGCGGCTGATGACGCGCACGTGGTTGCCGTAGCTGCGCGGATGCGGGAGCCCCAGCTCGTCCGCCGCGCCCGCGCTCAGCGCGGCGCCCGCGTCGCTGCCGATGCTCGTCCACGGGAAGCGCAGCGCGGTCTCGATGTCCGGCTCGCCCATCATGTGGTAGATCGCCATCACGCGGCCGTTCCCGGCCGCGACCAGATCCCACGCCGCGTCGGCCGGATCCTTCCCCAGCTCCTTCGCGATCGCCGCGAGGCCCTTCCCGTGGAAGCGCGCGCTCTTCGGGTCGCGCGCGTTCGCGAGCACGATGCCGTCCCACCCGCCCGCCGCCTCGACGATGTTCCACCAGCCGGGCGAGCCGGTCGTCAGCTCCTTCTTCAGCCGCGCGCGCACCTCGGGCGACGCGAGGCGCGCCTTCAGCGAGTCGTTGCCGCCCTCGTGCGCCCAGCTCGGGATCGTCGCCTCGAGGCCCGTGCCGCCGGCGGTGTAGACGTACATGTCCGCGGCCACGTCCACGCCGCGCGCGCGCGCCGCCTCGATCGTGTCGCGCACCTCGGCCATCAGCTTTCCCCACCCGGGCCGGTGCGCGACCTTGAGGTGGAAGATCTCGACGGGCAGCCCGCCGCGCTCGCCCACCGCGATCGCCTCGCGCACCGCGCCCACGACGTCGGCGCCCTCGCCGCGGATGTGGCTCGCGTAGAAGCCGCCGTACTGCCCCGCGACCTTCGCCACCTCCGCCAGCTCGTCGGTCTTCGCGTAGCTGCTGGGCGGGTAGATGAGCGCCGTCGTCATCCCCATCGCACCGGCGCGCATCGCGGTGTCCATGATCGCGCGCATGCGCTCCAGCTCCGCGGCGTTCGGCGCGCGGGCCGAGCGGCCGAGCACGGGCACGCGCGCCTGCGTCTCGCTGAAGTACGTGCCGAAGTTGATGCTGATCCCCTGCGTCTCCAGCCGCTGGAAGTAGGCGGGGATCTCCGACGCGGGCACGGGCGTGCCGCCCTCGCCGCCGATCGCCGTCGTCACCCCCATCCCGAGCTTGTTCTCGGCCAGCGGGTTGCGCGGCAGCACGCTTCCCGACTGGTCCATCATGTCGATCCACCCGGGCGAGACGTAGCGGCCGCGCGCGTCGATCTCCGTCTTCCCGCGGCCGCGCACCGTGCCGATGCGCGCGAACTTCCCGTCGCGGATCGCGACGTCGGCGACAATCCACGGATTGCCCGCGCCGTCGAGCACGCGGCCGTTGCGGATCACGACGTCGTACTCTGGGGCGGACGTTGCAGGCGCCTGCGCCGCGAGCGGTGTGGCGACGGCGAGCAGCAGCGCGGCGACGCACGCGCGACGGATGGCGGCGCTCACGGGCGGAACGGCTCCTTCACCGGCAGCGTGAGGTGCGACGGCATGTCGGCCGAGCGGAAGACGCGGTGCGCGGCGGCGCGGAAGTCGGACGCCTTCGCCTCGAAGATGTTGGGCACGAACGTCTGCGGGTTGCGGTCGATGACCGGGAACCAGCTGCTCTGCACCTGCACCATGATCCGGTGTCCCTTCTTGAACCGGTACGCCTGCCCGTGCAGCCCGAACCTCACCGGCGTCGGCTGGTTGGGCACCAGCGCCTCGGGCTTCTCGAACGAGTTGCGGAAGCGCGCGCGGAACACCTCGCCCGAGACCATGAGCTGGTAGCCGCTCATCTTGACGTTCGTCGTGTCCATGTCGGGATAGACGTCGATCAGCTTCACGATCCAGTCGGCGTCGCTGCCGGTGGTGGACGCGAACATCTCCGCCAGCACGTCCCCGGCGATCGTGACGTCCTCGGTGAGCGGCTCGGTCTGCCAGCTCAGCACGTCCGGCCGGTTGTGCACGAAGCGCTGGTCCTCCACCTGCCACGCGCCCCATCCCGAGCCGCGCTCGTCGTACGTCGCCTCGATGGGGCGCGGGCGGTACGGCACCGGCTTGTTGGGATCGGACACGAACTCGTCGAACGCGCGCGTGGTGTCGGCGGCCATCGCGGTCGGCGCCGCGGCACCGGCTGCACCCGCCGCTGCCGGCGGGCTCCACGACAGCGTGCCGTTCGGCCCGAAGTAGAGCGCGCGCTGCTGGATCCCCTGCTTCGGCGGCCAGCTGTCGTAGGTGCGCCACTCGTTCGCGCCCGACTCGAACACCAGCGCCTCGGGCTGCGGCGCGTCGCAGCGGCCGTGCAGCTGGCAGCGGAAGAACGGCGCCTGGATCCGCTCGCGGAAGTACAGCGACGTCGCCGCGCCGAAGTCGATCTTGCCCAGCGTCTTCCCCTCGGCGCGGTTCCAGCCGCCGTGGTTCCACGGGCCGACGACGAGGAAGTTCCTGTTCTGGCGATCCTGCTTCTCGAGCGCCTGGTAGATCGCGAACGGCCCGAAGAAGTCCTCCTGGTCCCACCAGCCGGCGACGTTCAGCGTCGGCACCGTGAGCGGCTTGGTGAGGTAGCGGACGATGGTCTGCTTCTGCCAGAACTCGTCGTACGCGTGATGCTGCGAGAAGTCGGTCCACGTCGGGAGCTTCCCCTGCAGCTTGGCGGTCGCGTTGGCGAGGGGCCCGAGCTTCAGGTACCAGTCGTACGTGTCGTAGGTGTCGAACTTCACCGGCTCGATCTCCTTGCCGGTCTCCATCATCGTCGCGTACTCGTAGCCGTACGACAGCCGGAACGCGCCGTTGTGGTGGAAGTCGTCGCCGAGGAACATGTCGGCGGGGCTGGCCTGCGGGCTGGCGGCGCGCAGCGCGGGGTGCGGGTCGAGCAGCGCCATCGCGGCCGTCCACCCGGCGTACGACACGCCGAAGATCCCCGCGCGGCCGTTGTTGTTCGGGACGTGCTTCACGAGCCAGTCGACGGTGTCGTACGCGTCGCTCGCCTCGTCGATCGCGTTCCTCACCTTCGGGTCGCGCGGCGCGCGCATCATCACGAACTGCCCCTCGGACTTGAAGCGCCCGCGCAGGTCCTGCGCGACGAACACGTAGCCGTCCTGCGCCAGCTCGTAGAGCGAGCGGCCGGGCTGCGTGCCGAGGACCGCGTTCGGCCCCACGCCGTACGGCGTGCGGATGAGCAGGATCGGCACCTTCCCGCTCGTGCGCTTCGGGACGAAGATCTCGGTGTTCAGCCGCACGCCGTCGCGCATCGGGATCATCGCGTTGTAGCGGACGTATCCGGTGTCGGCGGCGACTTCTGGCGCGGGCAGCTGGGCGCGCAGCGGCGCGGCGATGGGCGCGGCGGTCGCGGTGGCGCCGACCAGCAGCGGGACGAGGACGCGAAGGCGGCGTGGCATCGTCGGAGGCGTGGGGGAGGCGATCAGGAGGCGTCGGATGCGGTCGTCAGCGGCGCGGCGCGCGCGCGCCAGAGCAGGTACGCGGGGATGCCCGTGAGCACCGCGGCCACGCCCACCAGCGCGCGCCCCGGCTGCGTGAACAGCGCGTTGAGCACGATCGCCGCGGAGGCGGCCACGAACAGCGCGGGCGTCACCGGGTAGCCGGGCACGCGGAACGGGCGCACCGCGTTCGGCTCGCGGCGCCGGAACGCGAAGATGCACACCGCGCCCAGGCCGTAGAAGATCCAGCCCGTGAACACGACGTAGGTGAGCAGCTGCTCGAAGGTGCCGCTGGCGGCCAGCACCGCGGCCCACACGGATCCCGCGACGATCGCGAACGCCGGCGTGCCGTAGCGCGGGTGCACCTCGGCCAGCTTGCGGAAGAAGACGCCGTCGCGCGCCATCGCGTAGTACATGCGCGGCGTGGTGAGCGTCAGCCCGTTGGCGGCGCTGAACATCGACACCAGGATCACGGCCGCGATCAGCTTCCCGGCCGCCGGCCCGAAGCGCGCGGCCACCGCGGTCGCGGCCACGCGGTCGCTCGCCTGCACCGCGTCGACGCCGATCGCCGCCACATAGGCGACGTTGGCCAGCATGTAGACGCCGATCAGCAGCCCGGTGCCGGCGACGATGGCGCGCGGGAAGGTGCGCTGCGCGTCCTGCGCCTCGCCCGCGGAGAAGGTCACGTACTGCCACCCCTCGTACGCCCACAGCACGCCGATCATCGCGAGCCCCACGCCCGACAGCAGCCCGGGCGTCACCGCGGCCGGCCACACGGGCGCGGCCGCCACACCGCCGCCGCCGGACGCGAGCAGCGCGACGCTCATCACGAGGATCGCGGCCGCCTTGATGCCGGTACTCCAGTTCTGCACGCTCGCGCTCTCGCGCGTGCCGCGCACGTTGATGACGGCGATGAGCGCGATCAGCAGCACGGCGACCACGCGCGCCGCCATCGGCGACAGCTCGACGAACTGGCGCAGGTAGCCGGTGAACGCCACCGCCAGCGTGGCCACCGAGCCCGCGCCGATCACGAGGAACGTCGTCCAGCCGTAGAGGAACGCCGGCAGCGGGCCGAACGCGTCGCGGATGTACGCGTACAGCCCGCCCGCCTCGGGCCGCGACGCGCCCAGCTCTCCGTAGGTGAGCGCGCCCAGGAGCGACAGCACGCCGGCCACCAGCCACACCAGCAGCGCGGGGCCGAGTGCGCCGCCGGTCTGCCGCAGCACCGTGGCCGGCACGATGAAGATGCCCGAGCCGATGACCGTCCCCACCACGATGAGCAGCAGGTCGCGGAACCCGAGCGTGCGGCGGAGGTGGTCCATGGTCGCCTCGTGCGAGAGGGATCGGAACGGGATCGGTCAGGCGCGCTCGCCGCCCGCCAGCGCGGCCGACGCGACGCGCGCCGACTCGGCCAGCACCGCGGCGCCCACGAACAGGCTCGCCTCGGCGGCGTGGTACTGCGGCGTGTGCGCGGGCGTTGGCGCGCCGCCCGGCTCGCGCGCGCCGACGCGCAGGAAGCAGCCGGGGATGCGCTCCATGTAGTACGCGAAGTCCTCGCCGCCCATGTTCGTGATGCCGAGCGGCACGATGGCGTCGGCGCCGAGCAGCGACTCGGCGGCGGTGCGCGCCCACGCCGCCGGCCGCTCGGGGTTCACGATGGGCGGCGGCCCGAGGTCGATGCGGACGTTCGCGGTGAGGCCGTGCGCGGCGGCGATGCCGTCGGCGATGCGGCGCACCTCGCTCGCGAGCAGCGTGCGCGTCGCCGGATCCACCGCGCGCAGCGTCCCGCTCATCGTCGCCCGCTCGGCGATCACGTTGGGCGCGGTGCCCGCCTGCAGCGTCGCGACGGTGACGACCGCCGGGATCGCGGGGTTCACACGGCGCGAGACGATGGTCTGCAGCGCGGTCACGAGCGCCGCCGCGCCCACCACCGGATCGGCCGACTCGTGCGGGCGGGCGCCGTGCGCGCCGCGCCCCAGCAGCTCGACGAAGAAGTCGTCCGCGGCGGCGGCGAGCGGCCCGGCCTGCGCCACGACCTCGCCGACCGCGAAGCGGCGATCGACGTGCGCGCCGAAGATCGCACGGACGTCGTCGAGCGCGCCGCTGGCGAGGATCGCGGCCGCGCCGGTGCCCGTCTCCTCCGCCGGCTGCAGCACGACCAGCACGTCGCCTGCGGCCGGCCGCTCCGCCAGCAGGTGAGCGGCGCCCACCGCCCACGACGCGTGCACGTCGTGCCCGCAGGCGTGCATCACGCCGTCGTGCACCGAGGCGTACTCGAGCCCCGTGGCCTCGTGAATCGGCAGCGCGTCGATGTCGCCGCGCACCGCGACCACGGGCGCGCCCGGATCGCGGCCGCGGATGCGCGCCACGACGCCCGTCCCCGCCACGCGGTCGATGGACGCGGGGCGCAGCGGCGCGAGCGCGCGCTCCAGCGCGCCCGCCGTGCGCGTCTCCGCGAACGACAGCTCGGGATGGCGGTGCAGGTCGCGGCGCAGCGCCACCAGCGCGTCGGCACGGTCGGGCGGGAAGAGCGCGGCCAGCTTCTCGGGGACGTCAGACATGCGCCGCCCTCCGCTCGCCGAACACCTCGCGCCGCACGGTCAGGTCGTCGATGCGGTCCACGTCCACCTGCACGCCGATGCCCGGCCGGTCGAGCGGCACCGCCACCATCCCATCCGCGCTCATCGTCCACTCGGGCGTCACGACGTCCCGCGCCCAGTAGCGCGCGCTCGGCGAGAGGTCGCCCGGCATCGAGAAGTTCGGGAGCGACGCGAGGGCGACGTTGTAGGCGCGGCCGATGCCGCTCTCCAGCATCCCGCCGCACCACACGGGCACGTCGGCGGCCTGGCACACGTCGTGGATCGCGAGCGAGGACGTGAAGCCGCCCACCCGCCCCGGCTTGATGTTGACGATGCGCCCGCTGCCGAGCGTGAGCATGTCGCGCGCGCGGTCGGCGTCGGTGATCGACTCGTCGAGGCAGAGCGGCGTCGCGAGGCGGCGCTGCAGCTCGGCGTGCTGCACCAGGTCCTCGCGGCCCAGCGGCTGCTCGATCATCGTCAGGCCGAAGGCGTCGAGCTGCACGAGATGGTCGGCGTCGTCGATCGTGTAGCCGGAGTTCGCGTCGGCCATGAGCGCGACGTCGGGACCGACGGCGGCGCGCACGGCACGCACGTACTCGACGTCGGCGCCGGGCTGGATCTTGAGCTTGATCTTCCGGTAGCCGGCCGCGCGCGCGGCCAGTGCGCGCTCCACCAGCGCGTCCGGTGTGGCCTGGATGCCGAGCGAGATGCCGGTGGCGATGTGCGTGCGCGTGCCGCCCAGCAGCCGCGCGAGCGGCACGCCGGCGCGCTCCGCCGCGAGCGCCCAGCACCCCATCTCGACCGCGGCCTTGGCCATCGGGTGACCGCGGAAGTCGCGCGCGAGCACGTCGTGCACCGCGCCCGGGCCCGCGATGGGATTGCCCAGCACGCGCGGCGCGACCCACGCGGTGATCGCGTGCCACGCGGTGTCGATGGTCTCCGCGCTGTAGTTGGGCTGCTCGCCGGCGACGCACTCGGCCCACACGCCGATGCCGTCGGCGTCGTGCAGCTCGAGCAGCAGGATGCGCCGCTCGGTGACGACGCCGGACGAGATGCGGAACGCCTCCTTCAGCGGGAGGCGGATCTCGCGCAGCGCGAGCCGCGCGGGGTGCAGCGTCGTGGGCGTGTCGGGCATGAGGAGTGACGAGGGTCAGCGCAGGCGCTCAGCGCAGGCGCGCGGCGAGCCAGTCGACGACGATGCCGAGCGCCTCGGGCTGCACCATGACGGGCGGCGGCAGCTTGCGGTAGTTGCCGGGGAAGCCGTCGGCGTCGACGACGAAGAGGTGGTTGAGCCCGGGCAGCACGCGCGCGGTCACGTCGGGATTGCCGCCGGCCCTGAACGCCGCCTCCTGCTCGACGACCTGCTCGGGCGCGGCCTGCTGGTCGCGCGCGCCGGTGAGGATCAGCACCGGCGTCCTCACCCGGCGCATCGTGGCCGCGGGATCGTGCGTGAGGAAGAACCGCATCCACGGATCGGCGGCCATCATCGCCTCGATGCGCTGCGGGATCGCGGCGATGGCCGAGTCGCGCCTCGCGACGGTGAGCAGCGTATCGTGCTCGTAGAGGTTCTTCAGCTGGAAGGCGAGCGCGCTGCGCGCCGGCTGCGCGACGCCCGCCAGCAGCACGATCCCAGCGAGCGCGGGCTCCTTCTCGGCCACCATCGGCGCGATCACGGCGCCCTCGCTGTGGCCGACCACGCCGAGCTTCCGCGCGTCGATCTCGGGCCGCGTGCGCAGGTACGCCAGGCCCGCGCGGACGTCCTCGGCGAAGTCGGCGCTGGTGGCGCCGCGGAACGTCCCCTTCGACGCGCCGGTGCCGCGGTCGTCCATGCGCAGCACCGCGATGCCGCGGCGGCCGAGCGAGTCCGCGAGCTGGCGGAAGGGGCGGTAGCCCTCCAGGCCGAGCGCCTCGTCGCGGTCCTGCGGACCGGAGCCGGTGATCGTGACGATCGCGCCCACCGGAGCCGCGCGGCTCGCGCCGCGCGGCAGCGTCAGCGTGCCCGCGAGCGTGTGGCCCGCCGGCGTCGTGACGGTGACCTCCTCGGCCACGTACGGCGCGCCGGCGGGCGCGGAGTAGTCGCGCGGCGGGTCCTTGCGGACGGGCTCCTGCGCGCCGACCGTGGCGGCCATCGCGAGCGACAGTGCGGCGAGCGACGAGCGTCGGAGGAAGGGCATGCGGAGCTCCCCGGCCGGCTGGCGGCCCGCGGTGGTGAGTGCGCCCACGATGAATACGCCGCGCGGCGCCGCGGCGTCAGGCCCGCGCCAGCAGGTAGAACCCGCGCCCCGCCGCCGCGTCGTGCACGAAGCGCTCGACGGCGTAGCCGTGCGCGAGCGCCCACTGCAGCGCGTGCCGCCCGGTGGCGCGCCAGTGCGCCGCCCGCGCCGGCGCGGCGTCCTGCACGGCGAGGATGTCGGACGGGATCTCGACGCGCACCCGTGGCGGCATGCCGTGCGCGTGGCGTGCGGGCTCGGCGTCGCGCCCATCGGCGGCGCCGTCGTTGAGGATGGGGGCGTCGTGCGCGACCTCCGCCGCTCGAGGCGACGTCGGAGACTCGCCTCGCTCGGCGAGCGACCAGACGACGATGAAGCGGTCGGTGCCCGAGTCGCCGTGCAGCGCGCTGCCGGTGTCCGTGCCGTACATGTCGGGCACGAACTCGACGACGCGCGCTCCCAGCCGGGTGAGGTTGAAGTGCGCGTTGCGCGCGAGCATGGGATCGTACGTCCAGTACATGCGCGTCGCGCCGGCCGCGCGCACCGCGTCGCGCTGGTGGAGCTTGAGCCGGCGGCCGATCCCGTGGTTCCGGAGGGCGTCGCGCACCGCGAGCATGTCCGACCAGTGCACGACGTCGCCGTCCTCGACGCCCGTCATCCCGAAGACGAAGCCGAGCAGCGTGCCGTCGGCCGCGAAGGCGCCGGTGGCGACGCCGCCCAGCCGCTGCGCGATGCGCAGGATGGTCGCCGGCACCGCCTCGCGGAATCCCTCGCCCCACGTCGCCATCTGCAGCGCGACGCAGGCGGCGTAGTCGTCCGCCGTGCGCAGCGGACGGACGTCGATGTCGTCGGCGGACATCGGCGGCTCAGACGGTCCAGATCTCGGAGAGCACCCGCCGGAAGTTGCCGCCGAGGATCCCCTCGATCTGCGCGTCGGTGTACTTGCGGCGGATCAGCCCTTCCGTGAGGTCGTACATGCGCTTGGGGTGGTCCAGCCCCTCGATGTCGATCTTGTCGCGGAAGCCGTAGCTCCCCTTGTAGCCGGCGCGCAGCTGCTTGTTCAGCTCCGGCGGCATGTCGTCGTAGCCATCGAGGTCGATGTCGCTGCCGACGCCCAGGTGCTCGGGGCCGATGCGCTTCGCGACGTAGTCGAAGTGGTCGAGCGCGTGCTCGATGGTGGTGGGCTCCTTATCGCGCACGAACATGCGCACGCCCGTGATGCCCATGACGCCACCCGACTTCTTCACGGCGAGGATCGCCTCGTCGGCCTTGTCGCGCGGATGGCCGTTGGCGAGCGCGCGCACGTTGGAGTGCGTGATGAGCACGGGCTTCTTCGACACCTCGAAGGCGTCGAGCGTGGTGCGGTCGCCGCAGTGCGACACGTCGACGGCCATGCCGACCCGGTTCATCCGCTCGACGATCGCGACGCCGAAGTCGCTGAGCCCCTCGTCGCGCCGCTCGGTGGAGCCGTTGCCGATCAGATTGCGGCTGTTGTACGTGAGCTGCGCGACGCGCTGGCCGAGGCCGTGGAAGAGGTCGACGTCGTCGGGGCGCCGGAAGTGCTGCGCGTTCTGCAGGCCGAGCAGCACGCCGACCTTGCCGGAGCCCTTCACGCGCCCGAAGTCACCCGGCGAGTCGATGCGCATCAGGCGCTCGTCGTTGCCGGCGATGAACGAGTTCCAGCCGGCGAACCACTGCAGCGCGGTCTCGTACGCGTTGATGCCGCCGAGGCCGATCGCGGGGTGGAAGACGTTGATGCCGGAGTCCCTGAACTTCTGGAACTGCGCGGCGGTGAAGCTCTCGGGGTTCCGCTCCCACTTGGCCTGCTGCGGGAAGTCGAGCGTGAAGGGCGCGAGCATGTCGATGACGACGGAGCGCTGCACGAGCGCGATGGCGCGCGCCGAGTAGTCGCGGCCGGCGCTGCCGAACAGCCGGAAGCGCCCGCGGTTGAGCATCGGGGCGGCGATGCCGGGCGTCACGGCGAGGGCGGCGCAGGCACCGGCGGCGAGCTGCACGAACGCGCGGCGGGAGACGGGATCCTGTGCGGACATGCGCGGAGCTCGGGAGGAGGGGACGCTCGGCGGGCGACACTGTATACAGTGTTGCGTACAACCTACGAGGCGGCGTGGCGGCTCGCAATGCAGAGAGGCCGGCAAGGGTGCGCCGGACCCCTGTGACCATTGGTGAGGCTACGGATGCTCCGGATACGACGGATCAGACGGATCGCTCCGCGTGGCGGCGACGCGCCGTGCTCAACGAGGAGCGATCCGCAGCATCCGCATCATCCGAAGCATCCGTAGTCCCCCCATAGGCCAACAGGTCCGGCGCGCCGACGCATCCCGGATTCGAGATCCGCAGCCCACAGCCGCCGCTCACCAGCTCCCGCGCTCCCCCAGCGCCTCGATCACCCGCCCCAGCCGGCCCGCCGCGTTGCGCCAGTTGGTGTCCACCGCCGCGTGCGCGGCCTGCGGCTCGCCGGCCTCGATGTGCCGGATGATCGCGTCGTGCTCCGCCACCGACGTGTCGATCTCGTCGACCAGGCTGCTGATGTAGAGGCGGACGTAGCGCTCGCTCTGCGGCTTGATCGCGTCGTGCAGCGCCAGCAGCCGCGGCCCGCCGCCGCCCTCGACGTACGCGTGGTGGAACGCGGTGTCCGAGTCGAAGAGCCGCATCGGATCGGGGCGCTCGCCGTGCGCCGCGTCGGCCAGCTCGCCGTTCAGGCGCCGCAGCGTCCGCACGAGCGCGGTGCGCGCGGGCGCCGGCAGCTCCGCGGCCTGGCGCGCCGCGAGCGCCTCCAGCTGCCCGACGATGTGGAACAGCTCGCGCGCGTCGTCCTGCGTCAGCGGCGCGACCACCAGCCGCTGCTCGCGCGTCCCCTCCGCCGCGACGATGTAGCCCTCCTGCTGCAGGCGGTGCAGCGCGCTGCGCGTGGGCGTGCGGCTGACGCCGAGGCGGGCCGCGATGTCGCTCTCCACGATGCGGGTGCCGGGCGCCAGCCGCCCGCGCACGATCAGCTCGCGCAGCTGGGCGTACGCGCGGCCCACGCTCTCCCCACGACCGGCGGTCGCGTCGCCGCGCGAGGCGGCACGAGCGGCGGCAGGGCGGGCGGTCGTGGCGGCGCGGGGCGAGCGGCTGGTGGGCGACACCGGTGCAGCGGATCGGGTGAACGTCATGTCATGACGGCGAGCGCCGCATGGTTAACGGCGTGCACGCGTGGCGCCAAGCGCCCCGCGCGCGGCATCGCCTTGCGGGTCGGCGCCCCGGGCAACATACTCGCCGCCGCGAGTTGTATCCAGCTTTGTGTACAGTGCCTCCCCTGTCCCCTCCCGCCCCTCGCACGATGCGACGGCGTTCCCCTGGCCCGCACGCGACGCGCATCTTTGCCGCGCTCCTCGCGTGCATGGCGCCCCTCCTCCTCCCGCAGGCCGCGTACTCGCAGGGCGCGCAGCTCCCGCCGGCGGTCGAGCTGCACGTCCCCAAGCCGCCCACGGTCGCCGTCGGCGACGGCGACGCGTTCCTCGTCTACGAGCTGCACGTCACCAACCTCGCGGCCGCGCCGCTCGCGCTGCGCCGCGTCGAGGTGCTGGCCCCCGGCACCGACGCGCGCGTGCTGCTCGCGCTGGCCGACAGCGCGCTCGGACGCGCGCTCACCCGGCCCGGCGTCGCGCCGCCGCCCGCCCTGCTCGAGCGCGCGCGCATCGGCGGCGGGCTGCGCGGGGTCACCTTCCTCTGGGTGCCCGTGGACGGCCGCACGCCGCCCGCCACGCTCCGCCACCGCCTCACCGTCGCGGTGGGCGACAGCGGCGCTCCGCAGACGATCGACGGGCCGCCCGTGCCCGTGACCACCAGCGCCGTCGTCGTCGGCCCGCCCCTGCGCGGTGGCAGCTGGCTCACCGCCAACGGGCCGGCGGCCGAATCCGGGCACCGCCGCGCGCTCGTGCCCGTGGACGGCAACGCGTCGATCGCGCAGCGGTTCGGCATCGACTACCTGATCGTCGACGACAGCGGCCGCACGTACGTCGGCGACCGCCTGAAGAACGAGAGCTACCACGCCCACGGGAAGGACGCGATCGCCGTCGCCGACGGCATCGTCGCGGCGACGAAGGACGGCATCCCAGAGAACGTGCCCGGCGGCCGCGCGGTGCCGATCACGCTCGAGACGGTCGGCGGCAACCACGTGATCGTCGACATCGGCGGTGGACGCCACGCGTTCTACGCGCACCTGAAGCCCGGCTCCCTGCGCGTGCGCCAGGGCGACCGCGTGCGACGCGGCCAGGTGCTCGGCCTCGTCGGCAACTCGGGCAACTCCACCGAGCCGCACCTGCACTTCCACGTCAGCGACGGCCCGTCGCCGCTCGGCGCGCAGGGCGTGCCGTACCTGCTCGACACGTTCCAGGTGGTGGGACAGTGCCGCCGGCTGATCGCCGAATGCACGCGCGCCGCCACGCCCGAGACGCGGCGGCGCGAGATGCCGCTGGCCAACATGCTGCTGCGCTTCCCCGAGCGCTGAGGCGCGCCGACGAGCGCTCAGCGCGCGGCACCGCGCCAGCCGGGCCCGCGCACGACGCGGCCCGGCTTCGCGCCGGTGTGCCGGCCGTCGCGCACGACCTGCACGCCGTTCACGAACACCTGCTCCACGCCCGTCGAGAGCCGGTGCGGCTGCTCGAACGTGCTGTGCTCGCGGATCGTCGCCGGATCGAACACCACGACGTCCGCGTGCATCCCCTCGCGCAGCAGCCCGCGGTCTCGGATCAGCAGCCGCTCGGCCACCGCGCCGGTCATCTTGCGGATCGCGTCCTCCAGCGGGATGACGCCCTCGTCGCGCACGTACTTCCCCAGGATGCGCGGATAGGTGCCGTACGCGCGCGGATGCGCGCCTCCGCGCGCGCTGTCGGGATCCATCCCCGCCGCGTCGGTGCCGATGATCATCCACGGCTGCCGCAGCGTCAGCTTCACGTTCTCCTCGTTCATGAGGAAGTAGATCGTGCCGATGTTGCCGCCCTCGGCGAGCAGGAGGTCCATCACGGCGTCGAGCCAGCTCTTCCCCGTGCCCGCGACGACGTCGGCGAGCCGCTTGCGCGACCACTGCTGGTTCGCGGCGCCGCGCATCACGCCCAGCAGCACGCCCTGCGGCGTCGCCTGCTCGCACAGGCTCTCCCAGTAGCTGGTGGGCTTCGCGACCTCCGCCCGGATGCGCGCGCGGGCGGCGGAGTCGGCGAGGTTGCGCAGCAGCTTCCCGTCCTCTGATGCGAACGGCGGCAGGCACGCGGCGAGTCCAGTCCCACCCGCGGTGTACGGATACATCGTCGCCTGCACGTCGAGCCCCGCGGCGCGCGCCGAGTCGATCTTCGCGATCATCGCGGGCATCTTCGCCCAGTTCGTGGTGCCCGCGGCCTTGAGGTGGTAGATCTCGACGGCGACGCCGGCTTCGCGCCCGATGCGCAGCGCCTCGTCGATGCCCTCGAGCACCTTGTCGGCCTCGGAGCGCATGTGCGTGATGTAGAGCCCACCGTAGGGCGCCATCGCCTTCGCGACCGCGATCAGCTCCTCGGTGCCGGCGAAGTTGCCGGGCGGGTAGATGAGCGCGGAGCCGAGCCCGAAGGCGCCGTCCTCCATCGCGTTGCGGAGCGCGGTGCGCATGGAGTCGAGCGGCGCGCCCGTCGCGACGCCCATGCGCAGCCCCATGCCGTACTGGCGCAGCGTGCTCGCGCCGACGAACGCGCCGACGTTCGGCGAGACGCCGTGCGCCTCCATCGCGCGCAGCCACGCGTCGAAGCCGCGCGGCCCCTGAAAGCGGCGCGCCATCGCCACGGCCTCCGGTCCCGACGCGGCCAGGTCCGCGAGCGTGAGGTCGCTGACGGGCGCCGACGTGTAGCCCTCGCCCAGGATCTCCGTCGTCACGCCCTGCGTCAGCTTGCTGACGGAGCGGCCGTCGCCGGTGAGGTACGGGCCGCCCGCCTGCACGTCGATGAAGCCGGGCGCGACGATCTTCCCCGTCGCGTCGATGCGGGTGCGCGCCGGCGCGTCGCCCAGCATCCCGCGCCGGACGACGCGCACCACGCGGTCGCCGCGGATCGCGACGTCGCCGTCGAACCACGGGTTCCCGCTGCCGTCCACGACGCGGCCGTTGACGATGACGACGTCGTACGGCGCGTCGCTGGCGACACTGGCCGCCGGGCGTGCGTCGGTCGCGACGGCCGCCCCGCCGCGCGCGCACGCGACTGCCGCAACCGCCGCGAGGCACGCGGCGAGCGCGATCGAGCGTGGGGCGCTCACCGGTTGTTGGCGGCGGCGGGCGCCGGATCGGGGCGCCGCTTGAAGGTCACGACGCCGGCCATGTCGAGCACCATCTCGTCCACCTTGCCCGCGGCGTTGAGCCGGAAGAGCACCGGGATCGGCCCCAGCACGGGCGTGTCGAACTTCGTGCGGAAGGTGTCGAAGTGCCAGTGCTCCAGCTCCCCGCGCCAGATCGGCCCGAACGTCATCGACAGCTTGCCGTTCTGCTCGCGCACCACGATGTCGCCGTACAGGCTGTCCGCATACGTGCCTGCGTACGCCGCGAGCGGGAGCGACGGCTTCGTGTCCCTGACGCGCGACGCCTCCAGCCGCTGCTGCGCCGTCTTCGCGCGCGCCTGCGCCGCCAGCGTGCGCGCGTACAGGTCGCCGCTCCAGTCGCGCGCCGGCGCCTTCAGGTGGAGGTCGAAGAGCTTGTTCATCAGCGCCGTCGGGAGCCCGGTGCCGTTCATGTTCGTGAGGATCACGACGCCGAGCTTCTCCTCGGGCATCATCGCGACGAGCGCCGTGAAGCCGTCGACGTTGCCGCCGTGCTGCACCACCAGCTTCCCGCGGTAGTCCTGCAGGAACCACCCGAGGCCGTACGCCTGCAGGTGCGTGTCGGGGTTGAGCACGCGCGCGGCCGAGTCGAGGCGGATGACCGTGTGCGGCGTGTGCATCTCCTCGATCATCCGGGCGCTGATCAGCTGCCTGCCGCCATAGCTGCCGCGGCCGAGCTGCAGGCGCAGCCACTGCGCCATGTCCACCACGTGGGAGTTGATCGAGCCCGCCGGCCCCGCGTTGTCGATGTTGCGCCACGCGCCGACCGGGCGCACGGTGTCGTTCACCGTGGCGTGGGGCGTCGCGAGCTCCATCTGCGGGTCGAGCGCCTTCGTGGAGGTGCTGCTGGACGTCATGCCGAGCGGCCCGAAGATCCGGCTCTTCACGAAGTCGTCCCACGTCGTGTTCGCGACGTGCGCGACGACCTGACCGGCCGCGATGTACATGATGTTCTGGTAGCCGAACTGGCTCCGGAAGCTCCACGACGGCTGCAGGTAGCGCACGCGCCGCACGATCTCGTCGCGGTCGAAGCCCGAGCCGTACCACGCCAGCTCGCCGCGCGCGAGGCCGCTGCGGTGGCTCAGCAGGTCGCGCACGGTGAGCTCGCGCGTCGCGTACGGGTCGGCCAGCTGCAGGCCGGGCAGGTAGGTCGCCGCCGGCGCGTCGAGCGACACCTTCTTCTCGTCCACCAGCATCGCGACCGCCGCGGCGGTGAACGCCTTGGACGACGAGCCGATCGCGAACAGCGTCCGCTCGGTCACGGGCGCGGGCCTGCCCAGCTCGCGCACGCCGAAGCCGCGCGCGAAGACGACCGAGTCGTTGCGCACGATCGCGATCCCCGTGCCGGGGACCTTCCACGTCTTCAGCGCCTGCTCCACGTACGCCGCGTAGCCCGGATACGGCTCGCGCGCCTGCGCGACGACGAGGCGTGGCGAGACGACGACGCCCGCCGCGGCGAGCGTCGCGAGGGCAGTGGCGGTCGTGAAGGTCGTGCGGGTGCGTGCGCGCATCGGGGACCTCGGGGTCAGAGCCGCCATCCGAGCAGGTTCCAGGAGTTGAGGGACCACGTGCCTCAGGCGCCGCCGGCGATCGTCGGGTTGTTGATGCGCTCGACGTCGGGGAGCGGGAAGCACGTCTGCGAGCCGTACACGCCGCCACCGCCGGGGTACGCCGTGCCGGCGGCCGGCGTGAAGGGGATGTTGAGGCGGCGCATGTCGCCCAGGCGGTGCCCCTCCAGGAAGAGCTCGCGCCGCCGCTCCTCGACGATCTGCGCCTGCACCTGGGCCGCGGTCTGCCCGGTCGCGCTGTAGGTGCCGAGCGCCGCGCGCCCGGCGCGTGCGGCGTTGATGGCGGCGGCCGCGCCCGCGAGGTCGCCCGCGGCCACGCGCGCCTCCGCGAGGATCAGCTGCGCCTCCGCGTAGCGCGCGATCGGCATGGGCGCGGTGAGCGACCCGTATTTGTCCGCCGTCCAGACCTGCGAGCCCTGCGCGGTGCCGGCGCGGCCTGTGTTGGTCACCGCCACGCGCGGATCCGCGGCGCCGCTCTCGGTCGTGAGTCCGCGGAACGACGCGTCCACCGTCGACCAGTTGCTCTGGTTGATCGAGATGAAGACGAAGTTCTGGCGGCGGTTGTTCGTGCCCTCGCCCACCATGTTGGCCACGAAGCCCGCCGGGATGCGCGCCGCGTCGGTGGCGGCGGCCGCCGGGTTCTTGAGGTTCAGCAGCGTGCGCGCGCGGCCCAGCAGCGCCAGGTTGAGCGTGGGCTGGTCGTTGGCCGCCGTCGCCGCGACGACCGCGGAGTCGAAGCGGATCTTCGCCTGCTCGAACAGCTGCGCGGGCTGCAGCTCGGGCCCGAGGTTGATGGCGGCCGTGCACATCCCCTCGCCCAGCAGCACGAGGCTGTAGCCGGCGTAGGTGGCGGCCTGCCCGATGAGGCGCGTGCGGTTCACGCCCGCGGGCATCTGCGCGTCGGTCCACTCGCGCAGCCGGGCGAGCGCGGTGTCGGCCGACGCGCGCGCGACCGATAGCGTGGTGTAGATGGGCGGCCGTTGGTTGTTGCCGCAGGTGCCGGTGCCGTAGTCGGCGTTGGTGAGCAGCCGGCGCGCGTCGTAGTTGTAGTTGTCGACGCTGCCGATCGCGTTCGACAGCTCGTCCGAGAGCAGGCCGCTGCCGACGACGTAGCGCGTGAAGGCGCAGTCGAAGTCGGCGATCGCGCCGTTGACGATCAGCTGCGCGTTCTGCGGCGCGTAGAGCGTGGAGGCCGAGAGCTGTCCCGGGTTCTCCTGCTTGAGCGTCGTGATGTCGGTGCACGCGCTGGCGGCGGCCGCCGCGACCGCGGTGGCGCACGCGATCGCCGCGCGCGCGCGCGAGGGGAGGAGTCGCATGGTCACCAGGTCACGTTGAGGGTGGCGAGGAAGCGCGTGAGCGGCGGCGTGACGGCCTGCTCCTGCTGGAGCGCCGTCGTCGCGACGCTGTTCTGGTTGGCCTCGGGGTCCACCCCGCTGTACTTCGTCCACGTGTGCAGCTCGCGACCGGCGAGCGTGAGCGACATCCGCGAGCGCACCCACCGCTCGGGGAAGGTGAGGGTCGCGGAGACCTCGCGCAGCTTGGCGAACGACGCGTCCTCGAAGAACTGGTCGTTCGTCCCGACCGCGATCGCCCCCGGCGAGTGCTCGGCCAGGTGCACGGGCGAGAACTCCTCGGGGAAGTAGTTCTCGCGGCAGAGCGGCGCGCCCGTCTGCCCCGTGCAGCGCAGGTAGTTCACCGCGTTGAACATCCGGTAACCGCGCTTGAAGTCCACCAGCGCGTAGAGCCGCAGCCGCTGCCCGAGGTTGAACGTGTTCCCGACGCCGCCGGTGACCCTGGGCGTCGGCGTGCCGACGTAGACGAACGGCGCCTGCGCGCAGGCGATCGGCGCGGCGCCCGCGCCGCCGTCGCAGAGGACGTTGGTCGCCTGGCCGGTGGTCGGGTTGCGGTCGGCCGACACGACGCGGCGGGTCCAGATCCCCTGGATCGGGTAGCCGACCTGGTTGCTCGGCCCGAACGTCGCGATGAGCGACGGCAGGCCGCCCAGGCTCTCGATGCGGTCGCGATTGGTGGCGACGTTGCCCGTGATGTCCCACGAGAAGCCGCGGCGCGCGAGCGCCTGCAGCGTCGCGCTCAGCTCGATGCCGTGGTTGGTGACCTCGCCCAGGTTGCGCACCTGGTTGCCGGGGAAGCCGCTGGAGGGCGCCACCGGCTGGTTCACGATGACGTCGACCGTGCGCTTGTTGAAGTAGGTGAAGTCGAGCGTCAGGCGGTCGAACAGCCCCGCCTCGAAGCCGCCCTCCCACTCCTTGCCGCGCTCCGGGCGCAGGTCCGCGTTGCCGAGCGATCCGGGCGTGACGCCGCTCGTGCCGCCGGGGCCGGGCACCGGGTTGAAGGTGCGCAGCGCCGCGAAGGTGGCCGGCTGCCGCCCCGATTCGCCGTACGCGGCGCGCAGGCGCAGCGTGCTGAACGCGGCGCGCCACGGGAAGAACGACTCCTCGTGCAGCACCCAGCTGGCGCTGACCTTGGGGTACGTCACCCACTTGAAGTCCTCGCCGAACGCGCTGTTGTTGTCCACGCGCAGCCCGCCGGTGAGGAAGAGCCGGTCGCGCCACGCGAACGTCTGCTCCGCGTAGGCGCCGATGGTCGTGTTGATGATCTGCTGCTGCGTGGCCGCGAGCTGCGTGGCGACCGCGGACACCGTCTCGACGTTCGGGCCGGGGAAGCCGGTGCCGCCCAGGAAGCTCGTGTGCGCCTCGGTCTTGTAGAGCTGCCCGCCGATGGACGTCGACGACTGCAGCGTGGACGCGAGCTGCGCCTTCACGGTGCCGGCGTAGTCGCCGGTGAAGATCGCGTTGCGGCGCAGCGTCTGGCCGATGCGGCCGCTCGCCGCGGCGGTCGAGAGGTAGCGCGCCAGCTCGGGCGGCGCGAAGCGCTCCACCGCGCGCGCGTCCTCGCCCGAGTAGTCGAGGCCTACGATCGCGCGGTGCGTGAACCAGCTCGCGGGCCGGTTGGTGAGCGTCGCGCTGCCGGTGAAGCGGTTGATGTCGCTGCGGTTGTCGTAGAGCCGCTGCGCGATCTCCGGCACGATGGCGAAGAAGCCGCGCGTGTTCGGGAAGAGCAGCCGGTGCCCGACCTGCGCGCCCAGCAGCCCCGAGGCGCCGATGTCCGCGCCCAGGCGGTTCGCCAGCTCCACGAACTTGAGGCTCGACGCGAAGTCGGTGTTCGCGCGCAGCTGCGAGTTCAGGTTCGCCTGCACGCCGAACTGCCGCAGCGAGTTGTTGGGCTCCACGCCGAAGTCGGTCTCGTAGGACGAGCCGAGGTAGTAGCGCATCGCCTCGCGGCCCCCGGAGACGGTGCCGCTGTAGCGGCGCGTCTGGCCCATCTCGTAGATCGGGCGGCCGGAGTCAGCCTCCTGCTGCAGCCCGTTCCACGTCACGATCTCGCCGCCCGCCGTGCGGAAGTAGTTGAGCGGCGTGCGCCCGATGGCGTCGCGGAAGTGCAGCGTCCCCTGCTCGACGACGAGGTTGAGCTGCGGGCGCGTGCCGCTCGCGCCGCGCTTGGTGATGATCTGGATGACGCCGTTGGCGGCCTCGGTGCCATAGATGGTCGCCGCGGCGGGCCCCTTGATGACCTCGATGCTCTCGATGTCCTCGGGGTTGATGTCGTTGAGCCGTCCGCCGACGCTCGCGCCCTGCTGCCCCAGCCCGCCGACGCTCTGCGGGCCGGTGCTGGTCGCGTTGTTGATGCGCACGCCGTCGACGTAGACGAGCGGCTGGTTGTCGAGCGACAGCGAGCTGCGGCCGCGGATCTGGATGCTCGGCCCCGCGCCGAGGCGGCCGCTGCGCGGGTTGATGGTGACGCCGGGTGCGCGCGCGTTGAGGAGGCTGGAGAGGTCGGGCGCGGCGGACTTGTCGAGCACCTCCGCCGCCGCGACGCTCGTGACCGCGTTGCCGATGGCGCGCCGCTCCTGCGCGCCCGCGGTGCCGGTGACGACCACCTGGTCGAGCGCGATGGGGCTGGAGGAGAGCGTGAAGCTCGCGGCCACCTCGCCACCCGCGGGGACCGTCACGGCGACGCGCTGCTGTCCGTAGCCGATGCGCCGCGCGGTCACGGCGTGCGATCCCGCCGGCACGCCCGTGATGCGGAAGCGCCCGTCGGCGCCGGTCGAGCCGCCGAGCCGCGTGCCCTCGACGACGAGCGTGACCGCGGCGAGTCCCGTACGGCCGGACGCCTCGGTGACCTGGCCGACGATGGTGCCGGTCGCGCCGCCGGGCTGGGTCGTCTGGGCGGCGAGGCGCGGGGCGGGCGCGAGGAGGAGCAGCGCTGCGGCCAGGCCGGCGATGGTCGCGGCGCGGTGGGGCGAGCGGCCGATCGGCGGCCGCCCCGGCTGGTGGCGCATACGTGACTCCAGCGAGGTAGGTACGGAGGGAGGTGCTGCGGAGCGCCCGGAGGCGTACGGCCAGCTCGTACGGTACACGCTATTGTATACAACACTGTCGCCAAGGTATGTTGGGGCGCCGACGCCGGCAAGACGGGCGGGCTGGACGGATCCCCGCCGCCGGACCGCCGCCCGCCACGGCCACTCCGCCCCCTGCGTGCGACCGCATGATCCATGAGAGCGCCCACGGGCCGACGACCGCCGCGCCTCCACCAGCCGCCATCGGCGCCCCGGAGGTCATCCGCCGCGTGCAGACGCTGGCCGAGTACCGCGAGTGCGTGGCGCTGCAGGAGGAGACGTGGGGGGAGGGCTTCTCGGAGCGCGTCCCCGCCTCGGTGCTGCTCGTGAGCCAGAAGCTCGGCGGCGTCGTCGCGGCGGCGTTCCAGGGCGAGCGCATGGTGGGCTTCGTGTTCGGCATGACGGGCCCGATGCACGGCCGCCTGGTCCACTGGTCCGACATGCTCGCGGTGCGCCCCGAGGCGCGCGGCAGCGGGATCGGCGAGCGCCTCAAGCGCCACCAGCGCGAGCTCGTGCGCGCGCTCGGCGTCGAGACGATGCACTGGACGTTCGATCCGCTGGTCGCGCGCAACGCGCGCCTGAACCTCGTCCGCCTGGGCGCGCGCGCGACCGAGTACGTGCCCAACATGTACGGCGCGGGCACCGGCAGCCCGCTGCACGGCGCGATGCCCACCGACCGGCTGGTGGTGACGTGGGACCTGACGCGCGACGACGCCGCGCCGCGCGACGCCTCCGAGGGCCCGACCGTGCGGATCGAAGTCCCGCACGACGTGCACGCGCTCCCGCCCGAGCAGCGCGCCGAGTGGCGCGCCGTCACGCGCGCGGCGTTCCTCGAGCACCTGGCGCGCGGCTACCGGATCGTCGCCTTCCGACGCGGCGACGGCGACGCGCTCCCCTACTACGAGCTGGCGCGCGACGCCTTCACGGAGGACGACGCATGATCCGACTCGAGGAGCTCGCGCTGCGCGAGATCCGCCTGCCGCTGAAGGAGCCGTTCCGCATCTCGTCCGGCGTCGTCAGCGACCGGCGCATCCTCCTGCTGGAGCTGCGCGACGACGAGGGCGCGACCGGGTGGAGCGAGTGCGTGGCGTTCGACACGCCGATGTACAGCCCCGACACGATCGACACGTCGTGGCTGGCGATCACCGAGTGGATCGCGCCGCGCGTGCTCGGCCGCTCCTTCGGCGATCCGCGCGAGATCCTGCCCGCGCTGGAGCGCGACTTCCGCGGGCACCTGATGCCGAAGGCCGCGGTGGAGATGGGGATGTGGGTCGTGGCGGCCGAGCGGGCGGGCGTGCCGCTGGCGCGGCTGCTGGGCGGCACGCGCACGCACATCGCCACCGGCATCTCGCTCGGCATCGAGCGCACGCCGGACGCGCTGGTCGAGAAGGCGCGGCAGGCGCTGGCGCAGGGCTACCGCAAGATCAAGCTGAAGATCCAGCCCGGCGCGGACGTCGAGTACGTGACCGCGGTGCGCGAGGCGCTGGGGCCCGACGCGCCGCTGATGGCCGACGCCAACAACGCCTACACGCTGGCCGACACGCACCAGCTGGCGCGGCTGGACGCGCTGGACCTGCTGATGATCGAGCAGCCGCTCGCGTGGGACGACCTGGTGCAGCACGCGGAGCTGCAGCGCCGCCTGCGGACGCCGATCTGCCTGGACGAGTCGATCACGTCGCTGGACCGCGCGCGCGACATGGTGACGCTGGGCGCGGGCCGCATCGTGAACATCAAGCCCGGGCGCGTGGGCGGCTTCGCGGCGTCGCTGGCGATCCACGATTTCTCGGTGCAACACAGTGTCCCTGTATGGTGTGGAGGGATGCTGGAGAGCGGGATCGGCCGCGCGTGCAACGTCGCCCTCGCGTCGCTGCCCGGCTTCACCAAGCCCGGCGACCTGTCGCCGAGCGCGCGCTACTGGGCGCGCGACGTGGTGACGCCGGAGTGGACGATGAGCGACGACGGCATGGTGACGGTGCCGCTCGACCGCCCGGGGCTCGGCGTCACCGTCGACGTCGACCGCATCGACGACCTGACCGTCCGCCGCACCGTGCTCCGCGCGCCCGGCGCCGTCGCCGCGGTCTGACCCCTCACTTCCTCACCGCGCCACCCATGCTCGCCACGCGCTCGCTCGCCATCACGCTGCTGCTCGCCGTCGCGGGCGCCACGCAGGCCGCCGCGCAGCCCGCGTCCAACGGCTCGGCCTCCGTCGCGGCGCTCGACGCGTACGTCGCGAAGGCGGTGCGCGACTGGAAGGTGCCGGGGCTCGCGATCGCGGTCGTGCAGGGCGACCGCGTGGTGCTCGCGAAGGGCTACGGCGTGCGGGAGCTCGGGAAGCCCGACGCGGTGGACGCCGGCACGCGCTTCGCCATCGGCTCGACGACGAAGGCGATGACCGCCGCCGCGCTGGGGATGCTGGTGGACGAGGGGAAGGTGAAGTGGGACGAGAAGGTCACCACGTACCTGCCCGGCTTCCAGCTCGCGGACCCGTACGTGACGCGCGAGCTGACCGTGCGCGACCTGCTCACACACCGCGCGGGGCTCGGCAACGCGGACCTGCTGTGGGCGGGCGCCGACTACCCGACGGCCGAGATCCTGCGCCGCGTGGGGACGCTGCGGCCGGCGTACTCGCTGCGCTCGGGCTTCATCTACCAGAACATCATGTACGCGGCCGCGGGCGAGGTGGTGCGCGCCGCGTCGGGGATGCCGTGGGACGCCTTCGTGCGCACGCGCATCTTCGTCCCGCTCGGCATGACGAACACGGAGGCGACGCTCGCCGGGCTGGCCGGGAAGCCGAACGTCGCCGCGCCGCACGACCGGATCCGCGACACGCTGCGCGTGGTCGCCAACCGGCCCGTCGATCCCGTGGCCGCGGCGGGCTCGGTGTGGTCGAGCGTGGACGACATGGCGAAGTGGATGCGCTTCGTGCTCGACAGCGGGCGCGTGGGCGGGAAGCGGCTGCTGAGCGAGGCGACGTTCCGCGAGCTGCTGTCGCCGCAGACGATCGCGCCGACGAGCATGTACCCGACGATGACGGTCGTGCGGCCGCACTTCTTCACCTACGGCCTGGGGTGGTTCCTGCACGACTACGCGGGCGAGGCGGTGGCGATGCACACGGGGAGCATCGACGGGATGAGCGCGATCATCGGCCTGCTCCCGGACCGCCGCGTGGGCGTCTACGTGCTGGCCAACCGCGACCACGCCGAGCTGCGGCACGCGCTGATGTACCGCGTGTTCGACATGTACCGCGGCGCGGCGGGCGCGCGCGACTGGAGCGCGGAGCTGCTGACGCTCTACGGCGGGCTGGAGGCGCAGGCCGACGCCGCGCGGCGGCAGCAGGAGCAGCGCCGCGTCGCCGACACGCGTCCGAGCCTGCCGCTGGAGCGCTACGCGGGGACGTACCGCGAGCCGACCTTCGGCGACGTCGTGGTGGCGGTGCAGGGCGGCGCGCTGCAGCTGACGTACGGCCGCGCGTACGCGGGGCGCCTGGAGCACTGGCACTACGACACCTTCCGCGCGCTCTGGGCGGACCCGCGCAGCGCGCCGTCGCTGGTGACGTTCGCGCCGGACGGCACGGGCGGCGTCGCGAGCGTGCGGGCGTTCGGGAACACGTTCGCGCGCGTGCCCGCGGGGCGCTGAATGGACGCGTCGGACGCGTGGCTGCTCGCGCGGCTGCGCGCCGGCGACGTGGACGCGCTGGAGCAGCTGCTGCGGCGCTACCGCGCGCCGCTGGTGGCGTACGCGGCGCGCGTGGCCGGCCCGGTCGAGGCGGAGGACGTCGTGCAGGAGACCTTCTGCCGCCTGTGGGCGTGGCGCGCGACGTGGCGGCCCGAGGGCTCGGTGCGCGGGCTGCTGTACCGCGTGACGCGCAACCTCGCGATCTCGCGGCGGCGCCGCGACGCCGCGCGCGAGCGGGCGGCGCGCGTGGTGCGCGTCCTCGGCGACGCCGACGCGCCGGCCGACGCCGGGGCCGACCTCGCGGTCGAGCGAGAGGAGCTGCGGCGGGCGCTCGCGCGCGGCGTGGGCGCGCTGCCGCCGCGCCGGCGCACGGTGTTCGTGCTGCGCTGCGTGCACGGGCTGTCGTACGGCGAGATCGCTGGGCTCATGGACACGTCGACGCAGACGGTCGCGAACCAGCTGAGCCGCGCGCTGACGACGCTGCGCCGATCGCTCGCGCCGTCGGTGCTGCAGTGATTCGAGCGGGCCCGGCGCGCCGGACCTGGACGGCAAGGGCAGCAAGGATAAGATCTGACAAGATCGGATAACGACGGAGGGCTCCGTGTCGGGCGATGTTCCTCGCCACAACGTGGAGCCCTCCGTCGTTATCGGAATTTATCCGATCTTCATCCTTGCAATGCCGTTCGCCGTTCGGGTCCGGTGCGCATGCGAACGCGGGCACCCCGACTCGTGCCGGAGTGCCCGCGCTCGCGCACCGACCGTCGCCCTTACTTCGGCCGCGTCGCCACCCAGCGATGCTCGGCGACCATCGAGTCGGGCTTGGACGCCAGCATGACGTGGGTCACGCCGCGCAGCGTGTCGCCCGTCAGGCGGCCGACGGCGTGGAAGGTCGTCTTCGGCGCGTTGGCCGGAGCGCCGGGCGGCGTGTACGGCTCGGACACCGAGACGAGGCTGTCCCCCGCCAGCGTCGTGCGGTAGTTGACCGTCTTCTTGGTGTCGTCGAAGGTCAGCACGGCGGTCGAATCGGTCACGCTCCTGATGTGCCACCGCGCGACCACGGAGTCGCCCGGCGTCGCGTAGGAGGTGCCCGCCCACTCGCCGGCGATGTCCGCGGCGGTGAGCGCCGCCGGCGCCGCCGGCGCGGGCGCCGCGGTCGCGGCCGGGGCGGTCGTGTCGACGGCGGCGGCGGTGTCGGCCGCCTTCTCGCCACTGGCGCAGGCGGCGACGCTGGCGGTGAGGGCGGCGAGCGGGAACGCGGTCCGGCGCATGGAGAGCCTCACGGTTCGGAAGTGGGAGCGGACGACCGGAGACGGCGGCCCCAATGTGGGATCGTCGGGCGACGGGCGCCACATCGGCCGCCCGCTCCGCGCCGCTAGTAGCTCCAGGCCCGCGCGTCCTCGCCCGCCGGCGCCCCGCGCTTCACCGTCGCCGCGACCAGCCGCACGAACTCCGCCCACGTCCACGCGTGCGAGCTGTGGCCCTTCATCGGGCGGTTCCAGGTGAAGTCGGCGTCGGACCTCGGGCTCGTCGTCCCCTTCAGGAAGTCCTCGAAGCGGTAGACCGCGAGGTTGAGGTAGAAGTCGTCCATCTCGCCGGTGAAGAAGTGCAGCTTGCCCGCGAGCTTCGGCCCCAGCGTGGCCCAGTGGCGCTGCGCGTACTCGCGCAGGTCGTAGCCATGCTCGCGCATGTACGTCGCGACCTCGCGGTCGATCGTGCCCGTGCGCCGGTTCCACAGCGGCTTCGGGTATCCGTCGGCGCCGACCGGGCCGTAGATCGCCTCCCACGCCTCCTGCTGGTAGCCCGAGCGCCCGCGGCTGCCGAGCACCGCCTCGAAGCGACTGAGGTCGCGCGCCGACCACACCGGCTGGCCCTCCGTCGTGCGGCGGAACGGACGCTCGGTGCTCGTGAACGGGCCCGTGGGCAGCACGAACGCGTTCGTGTCCGCGTAGATGTCCGTCTGCTGCCAGCGCCGGAAGTCGATCGGGTCGGGGTTGAGCACCCACGCGCCGCCGAAGTAGTCCGGGTTCCGCAGCTGCAGCGCGAGCGTCTGCCAGCCGCCGGTGGACGCGCCCTCCAGCTGGCGCGCGTACGGCTTCGCGATCATGCGGAAGCGCCGCTCCAGCTCCGGGATCACCTCCTCGATCACCGCGTCGCCGTACGGGCCGTTGTTGGCGGAGTTGACCGAGTAGCCGTCGGGGAAGTACGGCGTCTGCTGCTCGAAGCTGACCGCGATCACGCGCGGGAAGGAGTCCGCGCTCCACGCCCGGTAGAAGTCGTACCCCGTCTCGACGCCCGTCACGGGATTGATGCGCCCGAGGTTGCGCACGCGCGTGGAGTCGGTCGTGAAGCCGAACGGCACGCCGTGCCCGAGCGTGAACACGGTCGGATAGCGCACGCTCGCGTGCTCCGCGTAGCCCTTCGGCAGCAGCACCGTCGCGTGGATGTGGATCGGCCGGCCCCAGAACGCGGTCAGCTTGCGGCTCTGGATGCTGACGCGCTTCACCCACTCGGTATCCGCGGGGCGCGGCGTCGCGGGGATCACCTTCGTCACCGCGAGGCGCACCGTCCCGCCGTCGCCGAGTCGCACGCGCTGCACGTCGCCGTGGAGGTTGCCCTTCGCGACGGTGAAGAACTCCTGCGTCCCGTCGTTGAGGTGCACCCAGATCGTGTGCCCGTCGCTGCGCCGCGCCTGCTCGTAGACGTTGACGACCGCCTGCACGTAGTAGTCGCCCGGCGGCAGCGCGGCGAGCGACATGGGATGCGACGCCGCGCCCGTGTCGACGACCGCGACGCGGCCCGCCGGGAGCTGCTCCAGGTCGACGCCGAAGATCGCCGGCCCCACGGGCGAGAGCTGCAGCCGCGGCTCCGGCTCGCCGACCTTCGACACGAGCACGACCAGCCGCCCGGTGAGCGGCCCGCGGTGCGCCTCGGGCGCGACGGTGACCTCGAAGCGCGTGGGCTGCGCGCCGGCGACGGACGCGAGGAGCAGCAGCAGGAGCGCGGAGCGGCGCACGTGGGGACTCCCGTGTGGGGGGCGCGGCGAACGGGGCACGCCCAGACACGCGCGCCGACGTCGCTCCATACCATCGCGCCGATGGTATGATCGCGGCGCCGCCCGCGTGCAGACGGTGGACTCCCGTCCGTCCCTCCCCTCCATCCAGCCGAGTCTCCCATGGACGCCAGCGTCGCCCGGCAGCTCCGCTTCCTGCGCGCCTACACCCTCGTCTCCACGACCCTGCTGCTCGTCCTCGGCCTCGCGGCGTTCACGCGGGCGGGGCAGCCGGCGAAGCAGCGCTTCACCGAGATCGACGTCGAGCGCATCAACGTGGTGGAGCCCGACGGGAAGCTGCGGATGGTGATCTCGAACCGGCCGCGCTCGATCGGCCCGATCTACAAGGGGAAGCCGTTCGGCTACGCGGGCGGCACGCGGCCGGGGATCATCTTCTTCAACGACGAGGGGACCGAGAACGGCGGCCTCACCTTCACCGGGCGCCGCGGGCCCGACGGGAAGTTCCAGTCGTCGGTCGGGATGTCGTTCGACCAGTACAACCAGGACCAGGTGCTCTACCTCCAGTATGCCGACCAGAACGGGCAGCGGCGCATGGGGTTCACCGTCGCCGACCGCGCCGACGTCGACATCTACGACCTGGTGGCCGAGCGGGACTCGATCATGAAGCTGCCGGAGGGGGCGGCGCGCACGGAGGCGCTCCGGAGGTGGCAGGAGCCGCGCGACGGCCAGCCGCTGTTCGCGCAGCGCGTCTACGTGGGGCGCGACGTGGCCAAGAGCGCGCTCGTGAACCTCTCCGACCGCTCGGGGAAGCCGCGCGTCCGCCTGGTGGTGGACTCGCTGGGGCGCGCGAGCCTCGACTTTCTGGACGAGACGGGGCGCGTGACGTACAGTCTCCCGGACAGCGGGCGACGGTCGCGGTAGAAGCGCGGCGGCCTCGGCCCCGTCGCGCGCGTCCCTGATTTGCAGTCCGGGGCTGACATGTACAGCACCTGCATCCACTGCCTGGCGCCGCTGGGCCGCAACGACGCCCTCGAGACGTTCCCCGTGGGCCGGCGGCTCGCCTTCGACCGGGCGCGCGGCCGCCTGTGGGCCGTCTGCGTCCGGTGCGGGCGGTGGAACCTCGCGCCCATCGACGACCGGTGGGAGGCGATGGAGGAGTGCGAGCGCCGCTTCCGGGACGCGCACCAGCGCTACGGCACCGACAACGTCGGCCTCGCCGGGCTGCCCGACGGGACGGAGCTGGTGCGCATCGGGCCGGCGCTCCGCCCCGAGGTGGCCGTCTGGCGCTACGGTGCACGGCTGCTGCGCCGCCGCACGCCGCGCCGCGACGCGGTGGTGCGGGCCACGACCGCGCTGCTGGGCGCCGGCGCACACGCGCTGCGCTGGCTGCACGCCACCGACCGCCTGGTCCCGGACGAGGAGCGCGTGCTGCGGCTGACGGCCGGGCTGTCGGGCCCCGGGAAGCGCGCGGAGCGCGTGCTGGCGATCGTGCCGCGCGATGCGACCAGCGCGCACCCGGGCGCCGACACGGCGATCCTGCGGCGGCGGCACCTCGCGTCGGCGCAGCTGGTGCGGCCCGAGCGCGGCGAGCCGTGGCAGCTGGAGATCGACCACGAGCTGGGGCCCGTGCGGCTCTCGGGCGCCGAGGGGCTGCGCACGGGCGCGAAGCTGCTGGCGGCGGTGAACCAGTTCTCCGGGTCGGCCGAGCTGGTCGCGGCCGCGGTGCGCAAGGTGGACGAGGCGATGCAGCCCGACGGCTACTACCGCCGCGTGCTCGACGCGGCGTGGCGGTGGCAGTGGGGGCGCGGCGGCGGCACCGGCGGCGCAGCGGTGGCGGTGGCGCATGCACCTGCGGCGACCGTCGCCACGACCGACGTCGTGTCGCTCGTCGAGGACCTCGCGGTGCAGCTCACCGGGCGCTCGTTCTGGGCGCACGGCGGCATCGGGAGCGCGGAGCGCATCGCGCTGCTGCGCATGCCCGCCGTCGACCGGCTGGCGCTGGAGATGGTCGCGCACGAGGAGGCCGAGCGCGCGGCGCTGGAGGTGGAGCTGGCCGCGCTGACGGAGGCGTGGCGCGACGCCGAGGAGATCGCGGCCATCGCCGACGCGCTCTGACCCGTTCTGAATGTCGGACCAGTTCACGCTGTTCGGCGCGGAGCCCGAGCCGGCGCCCGCCCTGCCCGAGGGGTTCCGCTACCGCGCGGACGTCATCACCGCGGACGACGAGCGCACGCTCCTCGCACACGTCGAGACGCTGCCGTTCCGCGAGTTCGAGTTCCACGGCTACGTCGGGAAGCGGCGCACCGTGTCGTTCGGATGGCGCTACGACTTCGCGGCGCGCACGCTCGACCGGGCGGACGACATCCCCGCGTTCCTGCTGTCGCTGCGCGACGTGGCGGCGCGCTTCGCCGACCTGTCGCCCGACGCGCTGCAGCAGGTGCTGGTGACGGAGTACGACGCCGGCGCCGGGATCGGCTGGCACCGCGACAAGGCGGTGTTCGGCGACGTGGTGGGGATCTCGCTGCTGGCGCCCTGCCGCTTCCGCCTGCGCCGCCAGGTCGGCGACGCGTGGGAGCGCGTCTCGCTGGTGGCCGAGCCGCGCTCGGCGTACCTGCTGCGCGGCGCGTCGCGCACGGAGTGGGAGCACAGCATCCCCGCCGTCGACGCGCGCCGCTACTCGATCACCTTCCGCAACCTGCGCGAGCGCAGGCCGTAGCTCTCAGGCGTCGCGCGCCAGCTCGGTTGCGAGCTCCGCGACCTGCTGCGCGTGCCGCGCGTCGTGGTGCGCCGCGAGCTGGAACCACCCGCGCAGCGTCAGCAGGCCGATGACGGGATGCTCGTGCACGACGCCGTCGAGCACCGCGGGATCGGCCGAGACGTAGACGGCCTTCAGCGCCTCGCGCGCCTGGGCGAGCTGCGCCAGCGCCGCCTCGGGCGCGAGCTCGCCGGTGGGGCGCACGCGGTCCGGCGCCTCGATGCGCTCCGCGCGGCTGCGCACGCGCGCGACCTTCTCGGGCGTGAGCTGCGCGGCCGCGAGCACCTCGGGCGTCGCGGGACGCGGCTGCGCGGCGTGCATGCCGAGGATCCGCGCGACGCCGAAGTCGATGCGCGCCACGTGCTCGACGATCTCCGCCACCGACCAGCGGTCGGGCGCGGTGCGTTCGGCCTGCCGCGCGGCGGGCACGCGCGCCACCTCGGCCAGGAAGCTGGCGCGCTCCGCGTCCATGAGCGCGAGCACGGGATCGGACGTCGTCGTCGGCTGGGTCATGATCGGAAGATATCAGTGCAGCCCGACGCGGCCACGCACGGACGCGAACAGCCGCGGTGCGTCGAAGCCGATGCCGCCCTTGAAGACCGTCTCCACGTTCGCGACGTCGCCGATGCGCGCCGACGGATCGCCGCGCACGACCACGAGGTCCGCGCGCCGCCCGACCGCGATCGTCCCCACGCTGTCCGCCTTCCCCAGATACTCGGCCCCGTTGCGCGTCGCCACCTGGATCGCCTCGAGCGGCGTGAGCCCCGCCTCGACGAGCAGCTCGAGCGCGCGGTGGTTGGCGTAGCCGGCGACGACGCCGCCGTAGCCCGTCGGGTCGGTGCCGACGAGCAGGCGCCCGCCGGCGCGGAAGAAGTCGCGCTCGAACTGCATCTCGTTCGCGAACGTGCGCGTCCACGGCGAGCTGCTCTGGGTGGCGATCTGCACGCGGCGGCGCAGGTACTGGTCGCGCACCTCGGGGAGCATCGCGTCCAGCGCGCCCTGCGGCGCGCTCGGGCGCCCGGGGGTGAAGGTCTCGAAGATGGTGAGCGTGGAGGTGACCGCGACCTTCCGCGCCACCAGCTCGCGGATCAGCGCCTGCACCGGCTCACTCGCGACGTCGAGCGCGGCGATCGACGCCGCCTGCGACGGCGGGCACTGGTCGGGCTGCTTCCCCGGCGCGAAGTCGCTGGCGACGACGAGGCCGTGCTCCAGGTTGTCGATGCCCGCGGCCGCCGCCTCGCGGAACGTCACCGAGCAGAGATGTCCCGTGACCTTCAGCTTCCGCCGGTGCGCCTCCGCGATCACGGCGGCGAGCTGCTCGCGCGTGATCTGCATGTACGCCTTGAACGACGTCGCGCCGCGGTCGGCCCAGTGCGCGACCATCTGCCGCGCGTCGTCCGGGCCGGTGAGCGCGTGCACCTGGTAGATGGGTAGCCCGGGGCCGTTGAGGTACGGCGCGGTGACGTCGAGCGACGGCCCGACCGCGCGCCCCGCGTCGATCGCGCGCTTCAGCTCCAGGTCCGCGTAGCCGGCCATGTTGCCGGCGGTGCGCGCGGTGGTGACGCCGCCGGCGAGGTACAGCCGCGGGAAGCTGTACGCCTGCTCGTTGTAGACGCTCCCACCGCCCGACGGGTAGAACATGTGCTCGTGCACCATCACGAGCCCCGGCAGCACGCTGCGGCCGTTCAGGTCGAGCACGCGCGCGCCCGCGGGGATCGCCACCTGCCCGTCGGGGCCGAGCGCGCGGATGACGCCGCGCTCGACGACGAGCGTCTGGTCGGCGCGCGCGGCGGCGCCGGTGCCGTCGATGACGCGCGCGTGCGTGAGCGCGACGACGGGGGCGTCGACGCTCACGAACTGGCGGACCTCGGGACCGAGCGTCGTCGACGGATTCGCGGGCTGCGCGGTGGCGGGCGTCGCGAGACAGAGCGCGGCGACGGCCGCGAGTACGACCTTGCGCTCCGGCTGCGCGGCGAGGTAGGTGCCAATCCGCGTGTGCACGTCCATGTCGCGCTCCGTTCCTGCTCTCATGTTCGCCGTGACTGCGCCACCGGACGTCGGGGCGCGGGGAGGAACCTGCGCGTGCCGCGCCGTTCGCGGCAACCGGTCGTCAGCCGGGCGCGCGCCGGTAGTGCATGGCGACCGCGCCGCTGCGCAGCGGCGTCGCCGACACGAGCTCGAGTCGCCGCGTGCCGGGCAGCCCGCTCTGGTACAGCGTCGGCCCGTGGCCCGCGATCCTGGGATGGACGAGGAACAGGTACTCGTCGATCAGATCGAGTCGGTCCAGCGCGACCGCGAGCCTGCCGCTGCCGAGGAGCACGCCGGCCGGGGTCGCGTCCTTCAGCTGCTGCACGCCCGTGCGCAGGTCGCCGTCGATGTGGTGGCTGTTGGTCCACGGGAAGCGCGTGCGCGTCGACGACACGACGTACTTCGGCTTCGCCTCCAGCTTGACCGCCCACTCGCGCGTCGCCGGTGGCGCCTCCACGTCGCCGCGGGCGACCGCCGGCCAGTAGCTCTCCATCATCTCGTAGGTGACGCGGCCCCACAGCATCGCCCCGCTCTCGTCCATGAGGCGCGTGAAGAAGGCGTGTGTCTCGTCGTCGGCGACGCCCTCCCGGTGGTCGACGCAACCGTCGAGGGTGACGTTGAGGCTGAAGGTCAGGATTCCCATGGTGGCGCGCCTGCTCCGGGTTGTGGGGGACCGATGGACCGTCACGTGTCGAGGAGCACCTCCACGCGACTGACGCCCAAGCTCAGCGGCGGGCGCGGGAAGCGCACGTCCCGCGCGGTTCGCCAGTGCAGCCGCGCGAGCGCCGGCAGGCAGCCGACGACGTACCGGAACGAGGGTCGGTATGCGTGCCGCAGCATCAGCAGTCGGGCGAGCGCCGGGATCGGGCCGTAGCGCGCCTCGAAGTACGCCACCTCCACCGCGAGCGGCGCCGGCCGGCCGTGGTGGCAGAAGTAGCAGCTGTGCACCGAGCGCTTGAGCGTGTCCATCGCGTTCTTCGTCGCCCCCGGCAGCAGCGGGTACCAGACCGCCGTGAACAGCGCCTGGTTGAACAGCCCGAAGAACGCCTTGGCCACGTCGAGCCGGCGGATCGGCGGGAGCGGCACGGCGGCGAGCAGGTCCTCGCCCCAGACGGTCACGCCCGAAGCCACGATGCTCGGGACGGCGACCCGGTCGACGAAGGCCGCCTGCGCGCGCGGGATGCCGAGGATGCGCGCGGGGTCGCCCGAGAGCAGGTCGGCGCGGGTGCACACGAAGAACGCGCGGACGTTGGCGTTCACCCGGTCGGCGAACGCCGCGAGCGCCCGCGCGAGCGGGGGGCCCCGCCACGGCGGCTTCGCGAGCCCGTGCCGCGCTTCGAGCGTGGCGATGGTGTCGCGCACGCGCCGGCGCTCGACGGCGTCCGTGTTGTCCCGGAGGATGGCCAGCAGGTCCACGTCCGAGATCGACGCCGCGAACCCGCCGGTGGCCGCGCTGCCGAACAGGACGAGGCTCACCAGGGCACCGGCCGGCTCGGCGCACGCCGCGACCACGTCGGCCACGTACGCCTCGACACTGGCCGCCGGCCGTGGACGCGTGGGCGTGGCGCCCGGCTCGTCGACCGACGGCGGATCGCTGGTCCTCGTCACTCGGGCAGCGTTGCGCGGGCTCGGCGCGGAACAGGCAGGCGAGGGTGCCGCCTGACGCCGATCGCGTCGCGGAGATCGTGCTCGATGACGCGGTGCTCCCAGCGGTGGTCCTCGCGGTACGACATCGACGGAGGCGTGAGGTCCGGAGGCGCTCGCGGGCTGCCGAGCGCCGCGCGTGCGGCGAGGCAGCATCCCCGCCGCACGCACGGCAGCCCAACATGCGCCCCGCATCGCGCGGCGGCCAGTCACGCCACGGCCGCCGCGCCCCCGCTCACTCGTAGCGCAGCGCCTGCATCGGGTGCACGCGCGCCGCGCGCCGCGCCGGGATCCACCCCGCGCCCGCCGCCACCAGCAGCAGCACGCCGATGGCGACGACGATCGTCACCGGGTCGTGCGCGCTGAGCCCGAACAGCAGCGACGCGGCCGCGCGCCCGAGGCCGACCGCAGCCGCCACGCCGACGACGCTGCCCACGCCCACCATCGTCGCGACCTGCCGCAGCACGAGGCCGCGCACGCGCCGCGCGTCCGCGCCGAGGGCCATGCGCACCCCGATCTCGCGCGTGCGCTGCGCCACCGTGTACGCGAGCACGCCGTAGAGTCCCACCGCCGCCAGCAGCGTCGCCACCACCGCGAACGACGCCGAGAGCGTGCTGATCATGCGGTCGAGGAAGGTGTTCTCGCGCACCTGCTGCGGCATCGTCTTCAGCTCCTCGACGGGGAGGTTCGGGTCGAGGCGCTTGATGACGCCGGGGATCGCGCGCAGCAGCTGCTCGGGCGAGCCGGACGTGCGCGCGTAGACCGTGACCGAGCCCACGATCGAGTCCTGCAGCACCGGCAGCACGAACAGCGGCGGCGCCGGGTCCTTCACCTCGCTGTACTTCGTGTCGGGGATCAGCCCGACGATCTCGATGTCCAGCGCCGCCGTGTCGCCGCGCGCCATGCGCTTGCCGACCGCGTCGCGCCCGAGGCCGAACTTCTTCGCGAACGCCTCGTTGACGATCGCCACCTTCGGCGCGCCCAGGCGGTCCGCCTCCGTGAACTCGCGCCCCGCGACCAGCGCGACGCCGAGCGTGCGGAAGTAGCCCGGCGCGACGGCGTTGAAGGAGGCGCCGGCGTCGGTGTCGGGGCCGCGCTCGAAGCCCTGCACCGAGACGTCGTTGCCCCAGTTGTCGCCCGACAGCACCGGCACGCGCGCCGTCGTCACGCCGGTCACGCCGGGGAGCGTCGCCAGCTCGGTGCGCACGCGCGCGAACAGCTCGCGCGACTGCGGCGGCTTGTAGCCGTTGCGCACGGGCGAGATCGCGAACGTCACCAGCTGGTCCACCTGCAGCCCCAGCTCCTCGCGCGTGACGTTGCGCAGGCTGCGGATGAAGAGGCCGGCCGAGACGAGCAGCATCACCGAGAGCGCGATCTGCGCCGTCACGAGCCCGACGCGGAAGCGGGCCGCCGCGCGCGCGCCGCCGGCGATCTGTCCCGCGCCCGCGCGGATGACGCCGATCAGGTCCGGGCGCGTGCCGTGCAGCGCCGGGAAGAGGCCGAACGCGACGCCGGTCAGCAGCGCCGCCAGCGCGGTGAAGCCGAGCACCTGCAGGTCGAGCTTGAACCGCAGCGTCTCGATCGCGTCGCTGGGCAGCATCGACGCGACGCCGGTGAGCGTCCACTGCGCGACGACGAGGCTCGCGATGCCACCGAGCGCCGCCAGCACGCACGCCTCGGTGAGCAGCTGCGCGACCAGGCGGCGGCGGCCGGCGCCGAGCGACTGGCGCACGGCCATCTCGCCGACGCGCGCGGCGCCGCGGGCGAGCAGGAGGTTGGCGATGTTCGCGCAGGCGATGAGCAGCACCATCGCGGTGATCGCGAACAGCAGCACGAGCGGCGTGCGCGCCTCGCCGTGGATGGAGCTCTGGCCGCGCGCGCCCGGCTCCACCGTCACCTGCCGCGCGAGGAAGCGCTGCTTCGTCTCCGCGCTCATCCCTTCCTGCAGCGGCGCCTCGACGTCGGCGAGGATGGGGCGGTAGACGGCGTTCAGCTGGCGCGCCGCGACCTCGGGCGTGACGCCGGGCTTGAGGCGGCCGAAGAGGTAGACCCAGTAGTCGCGCCGGTTGTCGAAGCCGGTGAAGCCGGGGTTGAGCTGCGCGCGCATCGTGATGGGCACGAAGACGCGCGGGCGCGCGCCGAGCGTGGTGCCCTCGAAGCCGCGCGGCGCCACGCCGACGATCGTCAGCGGGTTCCCGTTGACGACGATCGCCTTGCCGACGACGGACGGGTCGGCGCCGAGCCGCGTCTCCCAGTAGCTGTGCGAGAGCACGGCGACGGGGTGCCCGCCGAGCGTGCGGTCGTCGTCGGGGCCGAGCAGGCGGCCGACGGCGGGCGTGAGGCCGAGGGCGGAGAAGTAGTTGCCGGAGACGAGCGCGCCCTCGCCGTCGAGCGTCTGCCCGTCGAAGGCGAGGTTGATGTTGAGGATCCGGTGCGCGACGAGCTGCGCCAGCGGCGCCTGCCGCTGCTGCAGGTCGCGGAACATCGGGTAGCTGAAGACCGCCTCGCAGTCGCCGGACTGGTTGCAGGTCGTCGATCCCGGCTTGGGCCCCGGCGCCACGAGGTTGACCAGGCGCTCGGGCTCGCGGACGGGGAGCGGCCGCAGGAGCATCTGGTCGACGAGCGAGTAGATCGCCGCGTTCGCCCCGATGCCGAGCGCGAGGGAGAGGATGGCGACGGCCGTGACGAACGGCGTGGACCGCAGGGTGCGGAACGCCAGCTTCAGGTTGCGCATGGTCCGGGGCGTGGGGGACACGACGGGCGGCCGGGGCGCGAGGGCCTCGGTGGCGCGTACGTGGTTGGACGCGGGCCGGATTCACAGGGTTTGTTCCGGTACGGTGAAGGCTTCCGCGTCCGACACCGCGTCCGCCGCCGCGTCCCCGCCTACCCGCGCCGCCGCGCGAGCAGCGCCCGCAGGCCGAAGGTCGGCAACGACAGCCCGAGCAGCATCCAGACGATGCCACCCGTGAGGAGCACCGCGCGGGGCACCGCCGGGTTCGCGGGCCCGAACGCCTCCCCCCACCCGCCGATCGCGAACACCACCCCCAGCACGCAGAGGACCGCGGTGGCGACGGTGCCCCACCAGCGCCTGCTGCCGGCGAGCCGCGTCGCCACGACCAGGATGACCCACGGGGCGAGCGGCGGAGAGAGCACCGTTCCGGTGACGACGTCCGCGAGCGTCACCTTCGCATCCGCCACCGCACCGAGGACGAACTGCGACGGCCACTGGAAGACCAGGCACAGGCCGAAGCCGGCGAGCGAGAGGATCGCGAGCACGGCACCGGTGGAGACGAGCATCTGCCCGGCGCTGCGGGGCTTCGACATCGATGTCCCTCCCGTGTGGATGTGTGATGGGTGCGGCGGCTCGCTCAGTATGCCGTGAGCGCCGCGCTCCGCGTCTGCGGCCCCAGCGTCGCGGTGATCGTCACCGACCCGGTCTGCAGCGCGAGGATGTCGAACGTCGCCTGGGACATCCCCGCCGGGATCGTCACGATCGGCTGCACCAGCACCGCGTTGCTGCTCGTGGTGAGCGTGACGTTGATGTCGGCCGGCGCGGGGCCGCTCAGCGTCACCAGGCCCTGCCCCGTCGCGTTCCGCGCGAGGCTCGCGGGCGAGAGCGTCAGGTCGGCCAGCACCGGCCCGACGAGCGACAGCGAGGCCGACTGCGCGCTGCGGCCTTGCGTCGCCGTGATCGTCACCGTCGCGCCGAACGTCGCCTTGGTCACGACCGCGAACGTGGCGCTGGTCTGCCCGCGCGGCACCGTGACGGTGGCCGGCACCGTCGCCACCGTGGGATCGCTGCTCGCGAGCGTGACGGTCGTGCCCTTCGCGGGCGCCGCGCTGGCGATGGTGACGGTGCCCTGCACCGTCGCGCCGCCGGTGACGCTGGCGGGGCTGACGACGAGCGCCGCGATCGCGCCGCCGCTCGGGGACTTGGCGAGTGCCGGCGCATCGAGGGCCGGCGCGGTGACGTCGCTGCCGCCGGTGCAGCCCGCGAGCGCGGCGACGACGAGGGCGAGCGCGAGACGCGCGCGCGTGGAAGCGATGTATGGACGCATGGATCGGATCCCGGTCTGGATGTGGAGAACGTCTGTGGATTTCCTCGTGGAGAACCTCGAGCGCCTCACGGCCCCGCGACGCCGCTCGTCAGCCGCATCGACCAGCGCCACGTCGTGCGCCCGTCCGCGAAGCTGCCGACCATCGTGCGGTCGCCGTCGCCCAGCACCCCGCCCGGCGGATACGGGATGGAGAGCCACGCCCGCGCGCCCACCGGATACGGCGCGGTCTGCGTGGGCTGGTCCGGGCAGTCGACGATCACCGACGCGTTGGGCAGCTGCGAGATCCCGCGGCCGAAGTAGAGCTGCGCCGTGCCGACGCGGAGGATGCTCACGGTGCCGTCGCCCGCGCGCACCGGCGCGCTCACGCCCTGCACCGTCGCCCGGCAGCCGGGCACCGACAGCTCGCCGCTCCACGTCACCTGTCCCGACCGGACGACGTACGAGCGCCCGCCCGGTCCGGAGGCGCCGCGGTCGAGCGCGAACTTCACCGTCGCGCGGACCACCTCGCGCAAGCCGCCCTCGCTCATCTCGGCCGTGAACGTGCCTTCGAGGTCGCCGCACGCGAGCGCCGAATCGTAGATGTTGGGCGGGCCCTCCATGCCGAGCAGCTCCCGCTGGCGGTCGTAGGCGAGGACGCGCTGCACCTGCGCCGGGTCGCCCCAGTCGATGCACGGCGCGATCGCCTCCTCGAGGCAGTGCTGCGTGGCGCGCAGCATCGCGTCCGTCACCGCGCCCGTCTGCCGGCCGAAGCGGTCCGGGAAGAGCAGCTCCACCGAGCGCGCCCAGCCGAGCGCCTTGCTCGTGTTCTGCTCCGCGAACTTGCAGTCGCTCACCATGCGCGTCAGGATCGGCTGCACGACGGCGTCGAAGTAGGCGGCGTGCAGCTGCTCCAGCTTCGCCACGAAGTCCGGGTCCCCCGGGCGGCCGGTGAGCTGCGCGTCCCGCTCGGCGTTCACCAGCTCCGCGACCGCCTGCTCCAGCTGTGCCTCGGCGTCGGCGGGCGGGCCGGGGAGCACGGGGATCGAGATCCCGTCGCCGACGTAGGCGAGCGCGCCGCTGAAGTGCAGCAGCTGCATGCGCAGGCGCGTGCGGTCGGCCACCAGCGGGAAGCGGTGGAAGTCCGCCCCGTCCGCGCCGTACGCGAACGTCTGCGCGCGCACCGCGCCGGTGCCGCCCGCCGGCACCACGTCGAGCGTGAGCGGGCTCGCGAAGCGCAGCCCGTGCGGCTGCAGGTCCACGCCCAGCCAGCGGCCGCCGCGCGCGGTGAAGCCCGTCACGTCGGTGATGGGCGTCATCGTGATGCGCACGGGCCGCAGGAGCGCGGTCGCGGGGATCGTCAGCCGATACGTGGTGCCGTCGGCGCCGGTGGCGACGAGCGTGCCGCCAGAGAGCGGGATGCTGTCGCTCGCCGCGCGCGCGCGGTCGACGACCGGCGTCAGCGGGCCGACGGGACCGGGCGTCGTGCTGGGCGGTGGCGGCGCCGGCGTGGTGTCGCGCGGCGGGACCGTGACCGGCGGGCTGCCGGTGCTGCCGGTGACGGCATCGCCCCCGCACGCGCTCACGAGCGCGATGGCGAGGGCGGTGCGAACGAACGTCGTGAAGGAGCGCATGGCGCGGAGTCGCGGAGGGGGACGGGTCGGGTCGTCGGTGGTGCGACGCCACGATCGTCCTTCCGTGCTCCGCGCACATGGGGAGCGGCTCCCCATCTCGCGCGCGCATGATTGCGCGCGCGCGCGTGGCTCAGGCCACGGCCAGCGCCAGCGTGTCGTTCTCCTCGTGCAGCTTCTGCGCGACCTCGTGGCGCGAGCGGACGCCGAGCTTCGCGAGCACGCGCTCGGTGTGCCGCTCCGCCGTGTGCGGGCTGATGCCGAGCGCGCGCGCGACCTCCGCGTTGGTGAGGCGGCGCGCGAGCGCCTGCGCCACCTCGGCCTCGCGCTGCGTCAGGCCGAAGCGCGCGGGAAGCGTGCGCGCGGCGTCCGCGCCGGCCACGTCGCGCACGACGGTCACGAGCGCGCCGCCCGCCTCGCCCAGCAGGTCGGGCGGCAGGTGCGACGCGCGCACGACGTAGCGGCCGACGCTCGTGGCGACGCGCTGCTCCGCGGCGCGCGGCGTCGCGGTGCGGCGCGCGGTGCCGGTCCAGCCGCACGACGCGAGCAGGAGCGCCGCCTCCAGGCGCTCGCGCTGCGGATCGGCGGCCAGCAGGCGCACGAGCGCGGTGTTGCGATGCAGCGCGCGCCCGTCGGGTCCCACCACGAGCACCGCGTCCGTCAGCTCGTCGAGCGTGGCGCCGAGCGCCGCGCGATGCGCGCCGACGGCGGCGAGGGCCTGATGTCCCGCGCGGAACGCGGGCAGCAGCGCGCGCAGCACGGGCAGCTCGCCGTCGCTCCCGAAGCGCGAGCGCCCCGGCCGCTCGTGGCCCATGAAGAGCATCAGCTCGTGCCCCGCCGTCGCGGTCATGAAGCCGAGGAAGTCGTACATGCCGCCGGGCCGCACGGCCTCGTTGACGATCGTGCTGCGGTGCAGCTGGTAGTCGACCATGCGGTCGTTGAGCGGCTCGTTGTAGATCTCGACGCCCATCGCGGCGCGGCGCTGGAACCACGTGTCCACCAGCGTGTCGACCGACCGGATGCGCCCCGTGCGCGCCTCGGCGCGCGTGAGCTGCTCGAAGCGCCGGAGCACGGCCGGCGGCGCGGTGTCGCAGTCGAAGCGCAGGCGCTCGCCTTCGGTGGTGACGAAGAGCGCGTTGTCGATGCCGAACAGCTCGCGCATCGCGCCGGTCACGCGCGTGCGCCAGGCGGCGCCGTCTGGGCTCGCGAGCGGCGAGAGCAGCGCGTCGGCCGCCGTCGCGAGGCGCGCCAGGTCGGTCGGGGTCAGGCTGGGAGTCATGGTCGGGATCGCACGGGGTCCGGTGCAACCGCAGTCGGCGCCACGCGTTCGGGGCGCAGGGACACTACGGCGCCCGGGCGCGTTCGCGCATGACTTTGTTCCGAACGGACCGTTCTCTCCGAGCGAACGCGCCCCCCTCCGCGGCCTCGACAGTGCCGCCCGGGGGACACATGTTCACGGGCATGGAGCTGCGACACCTGCGCTACTTCGTGACGGTGGTCGCCGAGGGGAACCTCGCGCGGGCGGCGGCGCGGCTGCGCGTCGCCCAGTCCGCGCTCAGCCGCCAGATCCAGGACCTCGAGCGCGAGCTGGGCGCGCCGCTGCTGGCGCGGCTGCCGCGCGGCATGCAGCCCACCGAGGCGGGGCGCGTCTTCCTCGCGCACGCCCAGCGGGCGCTGGCGGCGGCGGACGCGGGGGCGCACGCGGTGCGCGACGTCGTGGCGGGCGCCGCGGGCACGCTGCGCATCGGCACCGTGGACTGGGGCGAGCACGTGGCGCGCATCGGGCTGGCGGTGGACTGCCTGCGCGCGCGGATGCCGGCGGCGACGGTGACCTTCGACCCGACGGCGTGGACCGAGCAGCCGGCCGCGATCGCGGCGGGGCGCATGGACGCGGGCTTCTGCCCGGCGGTGCGCCTGACCGACCTGCCGTCGGCGCTGGACGGCGAGGCACTGGCCGAGGAGCCGGTGGACCGCGTGGTGCTGTCGTCGACGCATCCGCTGGCGCGGCACGAGGCGGTCACGCTGCGCGAGCTGGTGGAGGTGCCGATGCTGCTCCCCGAGCGCGCGGTCTACCCGGCGATGTACGACCACTGCGTGGCGGAGCTGCGGCGGTCGGGACGCGAGCCGCGCGTCATCGTCGCGCCGCCGAGCCCCGCGGCGTCGGCGGGGCTCGTGGCCGCGGGCGCGGGCTTCATCCTCGGCTTCCGCAGCCTGATGCGAACGCCGCCGCCCGGCACGGTCGTGCTGCCCATCCGCGACGCGTCCATCACGGTGCGGCTGTTCGCCCTGCGGCGTAAAGACGACGAGCGGCCGCTCGTGCGGGCGTTCCTCGCGTGCCTGCGCGACGCCTACCACGAGCAGCACCCGCACGAGAGTGCGGACGAGAGCGCGGCGTCGTGGAGCTGAGGCACCTGCGCTACCTGGTGGCGGTGGCGGAGGACGGGCGCCTGGGGCGCGCGGCCGCGCGGCTCCACGTCGCGCAGAGCGCGCTCAGCCGGCAGATCCAGGACCTGGAGCGCGAGCTGGGCGTGGCGCTGTTCGAGCGCACGTCGCGCGGGCTGCGGCTCGCGCCCGCGGGGCGCGCGTTCCTGGACCACGCGCGGCGCGCGCTGGCGGAGGTCGAGGCGGGGCGGAGGGCCGCGCAGGCGGCGGCGCTGGAGGGCGCGGTGCTGCGCCTCGCGCTCCCCGACTGGGCGAGCGCCATGCGACGCGTGACCGCCGCGCTGGACGCGTTCCGGCGGCGCACGCCGGGGAGCACGGTGGAGCTCGACCCGACGCCGTGGCCGCTGCATCCGGCCGCGCTGCGCGAGGAGCGGATCGACGTCGGCTTCGGCATCGGCGCGGCGGCGTCGGACTTCGCGCCCGAGCTGGACGCGGTGTGGCTGGCGGACGAGTCGTCGAGCTGGGCGCTGCTGCCGGCGACGCACCCGCTGGCGCCGCGCGCGCAGGTGACGTTGCGCGAGCTGGCCGACCTGCCGCTGCTGGTGCCGGGCCGCGACGTGAACGCGGCGCTCTACGACCACATGGTGGACGCGGCGCGCAGCGGCGGCGTGGAGCCGCGCATCGCCACCGCGCCGCCGAGCTTCGCCGCGGGCGTGGCGTTCATCGCCGCGGGCGCGGGGTGGACGTTCGTGACGCAGTCCACGCAGCAGGACCCGCCGCCCGGCACGGTGGTCCGGCGCGTCGAGGGCGTGCACCGGGCGCTCGGGATGTTCGCGCTGCATCGCGCGGCCGACGCGCGCCCGGTGGTGCGGACGTTCGTCGAGTGCGTGGCGGCCGAGTTCGCGGAGGCGCGCCCCACGGCGTGACGGGGGATGGGGAGGCGCTCCCCATGTGGCGATCGGCGAGGAGTCCCAACGTGCGGCCGTCCGGCATCCGCCACGCCACTCGGGGGACCCACCCATGCCCAGCCTCTCCACTGCCGCGCTGACGCTCGCGCTGACCTTCGTCGCGATCACGCCGCTCGCCGCGCAGGCCCCGCAGCCGACGCCGCAGCCCGCCGCCGACACCGCGACCGCGCCCGCCACGAAGTCCCCACGCCGCCTCCTGGGCCGCGCCCGCGCGCTCGGCGCCAGCGTGGTCGACAAGGTGGGCGACGCGCGCGCCGGCCGCGGCGAGGGGAAGCTGGACAAGGCGCTCGCGCTCGCGGTGGGGATCGGCGAGGAGGCGGTCGCGCTGTCGCCGACGGTGATGCTGGGCCGCACGCTGCTGGAGGCGCGCCGTGCGGAGCAGGCGAGCCGCGCGGCCGCGAGCAGTCGTGCACACGCGGACCGCACGCCGGACGACCGTGCGAGCGACGACCGCGACGCGGCCTTCGACAGCCTGATGACGCGCTATCAGCGCATCCTCACGCGCGCGTCGGCGGGCGACAGCGTGGCCGTGCGGCAGGCGGAGCGGATGCAGCTGGAGATGGGCGACGTCGCCGTGCGCGTCGCCGCGATGCCGGGCGACCAGCAGTCGGCCGCCTACGAGCGTGCGCTGCGCGCGGCGCTGGCGTGCGCGGAGACGGGGCGCGGGTGTCGCGCGACGAAGCGCTGAGTCGCGTCAGCCGGACGCGCCGTCGTCCGGCTCGTAGGTCAGCCGCCCGTCCACGAGCCGCGCGGGTGCGGTGAGGCGGTGCGGCTCCGCCACGCGCGCGTCGCGGATGTGCACGACCGGCACGTCGAGCGACACCAGCACGTCGGCGATGAGCCGCCGGTGGCAGCGCCACCAGAGGATCTCGGAGCACATGACGACGGTGCGGAGCCCCTGCGCGAGCAGCAGGAGCTCGAGCAGCCCGTCGGCGAACTCCCCGGTGGCCACGTGGTCCGCGTAGGCGCGGAAGGCCGGATGCCGCCAGCCGACGTTCGGCGAGGCGGGATCCGGCCGCCGTCGTCCGCCGAGCGCGGGCAGCCAGTGGTAGGCGACCCCCCGCGCGGCGAGCGACGCCTCCAGCGTCGGCGCCGCGTAGTGCGGCAGGCGTCGCGAGCCGGGGAAGCGCCGCACGTCGGCGACCAGCCCGACGTCGTGCGCGGCGAGCACCGCCAGGAACTCGTCGAGCGGCCGGGTGGAGTGCCCGACGGTCCAGACGGTTGGCCACATGGCCGCAAGGTAGCGACCGACGACCGCCCGGCTTCTGCTGGATCGGGCGACGCCGCGCCTCCCGTGGTCCCCGTCGCCGGCGCCGCGAAGAAACATCCGGCGCGTTGTCGATTCCGCCCGCCCTCGTGCGTCGTATCAGTGGAGCCTACGTTTGCCGCCCCCCTGCCCACCCTCCGAAGGACACCCCCCATGCTCGTCGCCGACCTGCGCTACGCCGTCCGGACCCTGCTGCGCGCCCGGGGCTTCGTGCTCGCCGTGGTGGTCACGCTGGGACTCGGCATCGGCGCCACGACCGCGATCTTCAGCGTGGTGCGCGGCGTCATGCTCAAGCCGCTGCCGCACCGCGAGGGCGACCGCCTGATGTACCTGCGGCAGTCCATCCGCGGGCCCGGCGGCGAGGACGTGTTCTTCTCGGTGCCCGAGATCGCGGACTTCCGCACGGGATCGAAGGCGCTGGCCGGGATCGCCGAGTACTCGCCGCTCACGCTCACGCTCGTCGGCGAGGACGACGCGGTGCGCATCGACGTGGGGCTCGTGACGGGGAACTACTTCTCGGTGATGGGGCTCTCGCCGGTGCTCGGCCGCAGCTTCACCGACCGCGACGACGGCCCCGCCGCCACGCCGGTCATGATGCTGACGCACGACTACTGGCAGAAGCGGTTCGGCGGCGACCCGTCGGTCGTCGGCCGGACGCTGCGCGTGGGCGGCAAGGCGGTCAGCGTGGTGGGCGTGCTGCAGCCGGCACCGTACTTCCCGGCGCGGATCGACGCCCTCATGAACATGGTGAACAGCGAGCACCACCTGAGTGCGATGATGGTGACGGGCCGCACGCATCGCATGACCGCGATGATCGCCCGCCTCGCGCCCGGCGCGACGGTCGCGCAGGCGCGGGCAGAGGTCGCGGCGATCACGGCGCGCGCGCACGCGGACCATCCCGAGGCGTACGACGCCGGCTCCGGCTTCCAGGTGACGCTGACGCCGTTCCAAGAGGTGCTCGGCCAGAACGCGCGGCTGACGATGCTGCTGCTGATGGGCGCGGCCGCGTTCGTGCTGGTCATCGCGTGCGCGAACGTCGCCAACCTGACGCTCATGCGCGGGGTGCGCCGCGAGCAGGAGCTGGTCGTCCGCACGGCGATGGGCGCGGGCACGTGGCGGCTGCGCCGGCTGCTGATGGCGGAGAACCTCCTGCTGGCGCTGGCCGGCAGCACGCTCGGCCTGCTGCTCGCCTTTGGCGGCGTGCGCATGCTCGCCACCTTCGCGGCGCGCTACAGCCCGCGCGCGGGCGAGATCCGCATCGACGGCGCGGTGCTCGCGTTCAGCCTCCTGCTGGCCGTCGTCGTCGCGATCCTCCTCTCGTTCGCGCCCGGCATGGCGAGCGAGCGCACGCTCGGCGCCACGCTGGCCGCGGGCGGCCGGCGCACGACGGGCAGCGTCCGCCGGCAGCGCTTCCAGCAGGCGCTCGTCGTCGCGCAGATCGCCGTGTCGGTGGTGCTGCTCACGGGCGCCGGGCTGCTGACGCGCACGATGCAGCGCCTCTCGGTCGTCGACTCGGGGTTGCACGCGGAGCGCGTGCTGACGATGGAGGTGCCGAAGGACTTCGACGGCTCGAACCCCGCGGCGACCATCGGGCAGTACGAGCAGATGCAGCGCCAGCTCGCGGCGCTGCCCGGCGTGTCGGAGGTGGGGCTCGGCTCCACGATGCCGCTGCGCGCGTCGGGCATCACGCTCGACATCAAGGCGGACGGCCACCCGATCGCGCCCGGGCAGGCGCAGCCGCACTCCGAGTACCGCACCGCGAACCCCGACTACTTCCGCGCCGCGGGCATCCCGCTGCTGCAGGGGCGCGCGTTCACGTCCACCGACCGCGCGGAGAGCCCGCGCGTCGTGATCCTGAACAAGACGCTCGCCGACCAGCTCTTCCCCGGTCAGGATCCCATCGGCCAGCGCGTGGCGTGGACCGGCGAGGTGCTGAAGTTCATCGGTGTCTCGGGCGACTGGCGCACGGTGGTCGGCGTGGTGGGCGACACGAAGGACGGTGGCCTCGACGCGACGCCGATCCCGGCGACGTTCATCCCGTTCGCGCAGGGCGACTTCCCGTCGGGCGGCTTCGTGATCCGCACCCGGTCCGACCCGGCGTCGTTCGCGGCGGCGGCGACGCGCATCGTGCGTCAGGCGGCGCCGCAGCAGCCCATCGAGAAGGTGCTGACGGTGGAGCAGATCCGCGACGAGAGCGTGGCGCCGCGGCGCCTGAACGCGATGCTCGTGTCGTCGTTCGGCGTGCTCGCGCTGATCGTCGCGGCGGTGGGGATCGCGGCCGTGCTGGCGTTCTCGGTGACCGCGCGCACGAACGAGATCGGCGTCCGTATGAGCCTCGGCGCCAACGCGTCCATGGTGCAGCGCATGGTGCTGTCGGAAGGCGGACGGCTCGTGCTCGTCGGGCTGGCGTTCGGCGTCGCGGGCGCGCTGTCGCTGACGCGGCTCATGCAGGGCCTGCTGTTCGACGTGCCGCCGCACGATCCGGTGACGCTCGGCGTCGTGGCGTTCGTCATGGCCGTCGTCGGCATCGGCGCGTGCTGGCTCCCGGCGTTCCGCGCGGCGCGCATCGATCCGGCGGTCACGCTGCACGCGAGCTGAACGTCGGTCGCGTGGCGGCGCAGGGAGCCGCCGCCACGCGGACCGTCAGCCCCCACGCGCTCAGGGGCTGACCTGCACGTTGCCGGCCTGGATGGCGAACTGCGGCGGGATGAAGTCGTTGGCGCAGTGCCGCGGCGCGATCGCCGCGGGGAAGAAGATCATCGGCGACGCCGTGTCCGCCGTCCCCTGGCCCTCGCCGTTGTCCGTCACGTTCCAGATGTTGTGCGACTGCGCCGGATTGATCGCGCGCGGGATGCCATTGACGACGACCGACGTGAGCTGGCCGACGACGCGCGTCGTGTTGCCGGTGGTGCCCATGCAGACCACGACGCCGTGGAACTCCTGCACGACGCCGGTCGCGGTCGTCAGCGTCATGTCGTACTGCCCCTTCGCCGCGTAGGGCGTGAGCGGGTCCGTCCGCAGCGCCACGAAGGAGTACTGCTCGCTCACGATGTTGGTGAAGAACCCGAAGCCGAGCGTGAGCTCGACGTGGCCGGAGGCACGACCGCCGCTCGCGGCCTGCGCGGACGCGGCCATCTGCGTGGAGGCGGCCTCGCGTGCGAGGACGACGTCGGCCGGTCCATCCACTGCGGCCGAGCCGCGGAGGTCGGCCGGTGCCTCGCTGATCTCCCGCCTCGCGTCCGGGGCGGTCAGCGTGCGGCTGGTGGTGCCGTCGGCGCACGCCGCCAGCGCGGTGCCGAGGACCAGGAGGCTCGCGAGCGATCTCTTCGACATGATCGGTCTCCGTTGCGTGTGGGCGAAGCGCGTGGACGTGCCGGATGGACTTCCCCGTGCGCGGGCTACTTCGTGGTGGCGCCGGCGCAGCGTGTGGCCGCGCGGCGCGCGCGAGCGGCGGCGTCCGTCACGACGAGCGTGATCGTGATCGGGACCGGCTCCGCGACCTCGCGCGCGCCGACGGCGGCGGTCGCGCGGTAGGTCCCCGCCGGCAGCCCCGCCGCATCGACGCACAGCGTGCCGACGGTCGCCAGCTCGTTGGGCGCGACGGCGGTCTGACGCGGCAGCGCGACCAGCCACGCGGAGCCGCGCGCCGAGTCCGCGTACGCGAGGCGCGTCAGCCGCACGTCGGTGAGCCGCGCAGTGCCGCCGTTGTGCACGGCGAGCGGCTTCGTGGGCGGTGGCCCGCCGCCCGACGCGACGAACGCGAACTCGCTCGCGGGCACGTGCAGCGGCGTGTCGGACGCCGCGCGGCCCTGCGCCGCAGCCGCCGACGTGGCTAGCGCGAGGAGTGGGACGGACGCGAGAAGACGGCGGGACCGCGACATGGCACGCACCAGGGTTGTGGGAGCCACACCCTACGCCCGCGCGCCACCGCGAGCATGGTGCAGTGACCCATCATCCCCGTGCGCTCGGCGAACGCGCAGCGAGCGCGCAGCGCGCGCTCAACGCCCGGTCGCCGCGATCGTGCGTCGCGGCGCGGCCGGCGACGTCGCGGGCTCGTCCACGCGCTCCGCGACGATGGGCGCGGGCGCCGCGAGCGGCAGCTCGACGCGGAATCGCGCGCCGCGCCCCGGCACGTCGCACACCGACCAGCGTCCGCCGTGCTCCGCGACCAGCTGCCGCACGACGCTCAGCCCCAACCCCGTGCCGGCCGGCGCGCTCCCACCTTCCGCGAGTCGCACGAACGGCTGCCAGATCCGGTCGCGATCGGCGGGTGGGACACCCGGCCCCTCGTCGTCGACGCTCAGGCGCAGCAGGCTCCCGCCACCATCGGCGGCCGGCGCGTGCTCCACGTCGACGGTGACCGTCACCGTCTGGCCGTCGGGGCCGAACTTCAACGCGTTCTCGATGAAGTTGATGACGATCTGCCGCACGGCGGCCGCGTCGACCCAGCCGCGCGCGCTGCCCGTCGTGCCGTCCACCGCCGTCCCGACGACGACAATGCGCGCCGCGCGTGCCTGCGCCTGTGCCTCGACGAGGCTGACCGCGTCGTGCACGACCGCGCCGAGGTCCGTCCACTGCGGGGCCGCGCGGATGCCACGCCGCTCGCCGCGCGCGTGCAGCAGCACGTTCTCCGTGAGCACGCTGAGGCGCCGGCCCTCGCGGTGGATCGCGCGCAGCCAGCGCTGCGCCTGCTCCGGCGACTCCGCGCGCCCGAGCAGCAGCGTCTCGCTCAGTGCGTTCACGTGCGCGAGCGGCGTGCGCAGCTCGTGCGACACCGCCGCGACGAACGTCCGGCGCGCCTCGGCGAGCCTGTACTGGCGCCGCAGCCCGAGCGCCGCCGCCACGGCGAACCCGAGGCCGAGGAGCAGCACGCCGCCGAGCATCAGCCGCTCGCTGGCCGAGGGCATCGCGGCCGCGACGTAGCGCCGGCCGACGTGCGCCGGCACCGCCACCTCCACCGTGAACCCGCCGTCGGGGCCCTCGATGGCGCGCGTGGCGACGAACCCCGAGCGCCAGACCGCGTCGTCCGCCGCGGCGGCGGAGACCGCGTCCCGCAACCCCGTCGCGTAACGCAGCCGCACGGCGAGTGCGGCGTTGTCCACGCGAGCGCGGTCGTGCGTCACGCCGTCGCTCCGCTCGCGCGCGGGCGCCGGCAGCAGCGACACGCCGTGCAGCACGTGCCCGACGTGCGTGCGGAGCGCCGCGCTGCGCGCGTACGCGACGCCGAACAGCGCGACGGCGCGCCCGTCGGCGCCGCGCTCCGGCGCCATGCCGACGACGACGGGCACGCCCTGCACGTTCGGGTGGAGGATGCCGATGCGCAGCCCGGGCCGGTCGACGTCGACGCGTCCGGTCCAGCGCCGGACCTCGTCGAGCACCGCGCGCCCGTACGCGGAGTCGGTGGCGAGCGCGCCGCGCAGCTCGGCCGTCCACTCGCCGCGGCGGCGGCGCGCGAGGCGGAAGTAGCCCGGCCGCGCGGCGCCGCGATCGTCGCTCATGGCGGCGACCTGCCCCGCGCCGGCGCGGGCGAAGGCGTCGAGCGTGAGCGGACGCCGGTTCGGCGATCCGTTCGTGCCGAGCACGGGCCAGAGGAGCGACCGCAGCTCGAGCGCGCTCATCTTCGCCGCCTCGGTGCCGATGAGCACCGCGGTGGTCGTCAGCTGGTCGCGGACGGCCTGCTCCGCGGCGACTCGCCGCTGCGCCCAGCCCTGACGCACCTGGTGCGCGGTGAACAGCATCACCGCCAGCGTGCCACCGATGGCGAGCCAGGCGACCGTCTCGCGGCCGCGACGCGCGAGGGCGGACCGCAGTGTCTGTCGCATCGGATCGAGGCGCAACGAGTTTCCCGGTCGAAGGTGCCCCAAGATGCACCCCGGGCGGCGCGTGTCCCATGGGTCAGGCACCCATGGCGCTCCAGCGGGCGGGCGGCAACATGGGGCAGTGACCCATCCTCGCGTCGCGCTCCGGCCAGATCGCGTCGCGGGCCCCTGCCCCGTCCAGCATGTTCAGCATCCCGAACGCCGTCGACGACGTGAGCCCGAGCCTGCGCATCCTGATCGTCGAGGACCATGAGGACCTCGCCGACGCGCTCCGCGCGAACCTCCGCAGCGAGGGCTACCAGGCGACGGTCGCGAGCGACGGGCGTCAGGCGCTGGCGATGGTGCGCGCCGATCCGCCCGACCTCATGGTGCTCGACCTCGGCATCCCCGGGCTCGACGGGCTCGCGCTGCTGTCACGCCTGCGGGCCGAGGGGCACTGGTGTCCCGTGCTCATCCTGTCCGCGCGCGACTCCGACTCGGACAAGGTCGAGGGGTTCCGGCTGGGCGCGGACGACTACGTCACGAAGCCGTTCCGCACGCTGGAGCTGATGGCGCGGGTGGACGCGATGGGGCGGCGCGTCGTGCGGGAGCGGGCCGCGGCGTCGATCCAGCAGGCCGCGCCGGTCGCGGCGGCACCGGTGCCGGACGCGTCGCCGTTCACCGCCCTGCAGATCACCGGCGCCTGTGGGCTGACGCTGCGACAGGCGGAGATCGCGCTGCTGATCGCCGAGGGGCGCTCGAATCCGGAGATCGCGGGGCAGCTGGGCATCAGCCGGTTCACCGTCCGCAATCACGCCGAGCAGATCCTGGCGCGGTTGAAGGTCGAGTCGCGGTGGCAGGTGGCGCGCGCGCTGGGCGAGGCGGTCGCGATGGTCGCGGCGGGCAGGGGCGGTGCGCCGGGCGCTCCGCCCGTCTGATCGGTCCGACGGCCGACGCCCCGGCGAGCGTCGCCGCAGCGCGTGGGCGTCGGCTTCCTGGTGCGTCCGTACGTCAGCTGCAACGCCGCGTCAGACGCCGGGCGCACCGGTCGGCGCGGGCGCGCCCGCCGTGAGCCGGCGCAGGCTATCGATGAAGGCGGCCGGATCGGCGACGCTGACCAGCACACTGTAGCCCGCCCGCGTGGGCACGTACGCGACGCGACTCGGATCGGTCACATAGAGCAGCGCGCGCTCCCCATCCCGCAGCCGGAACCAGCCCGCCCGATAGCCGGGGACCGCCGTGCCGCCCGTGCGCGCCACCGGCTGGAGCGCCTGCTCGGTCCGCAGGTCGACCGCGCGAGCTGCGTCCGGCTGCAGCGCGGCGGCGGGAATGGTGCGCGCGTAGAAATCGCCCCGGAGGCGCAGGCCGTGCGCCGACACCTCGAACCGCGCAGTGCGGGCCGCCGACAGCGTGTAGGCGAGCGCGCCGGCGGCGCCGAGCACGACGAGGACGAGCGGCACCGCGATCCAGAGCAGCCGGAGCTGGCCGGGGACGATCGGGAAGGTCTCGGTCATGGGGCGCACGTCCGGGATGGGGGTTGGCGTCTGACGCCGGTCGTACGGCGAGCCGCGATTGCCTGCCGCGCCGCCTCGCAGGCCAACATGCGCCGACCACAGCACGTCGACCAGACCGGACGGCCCCCGGCCGCCTACGCCTCCGCCCGCGCCACCACCAACTCCCGCTCCGCCGCCCACGCGCTCACGTCGCGCCGCTCCAGCGTGGCCGCCATCAGCTCGGGATCTGGTCAGCTGCAACGACCCGTCATGCCCTCTCCCCAGACGGGTCGCCCGTCGCCGACGCGTCCGGGGTGAGCGTGAGCAGTACCGCGAGCATCGCGTCCCGCGCCTCCGCCGTCGCGGCAAGCACGCGGGCGTAGAGCGTATGCAGCTCGTCGACGTGTCCGTCCACCACGGCGTAGTGGTCGGCCCGCCCCGAGGCGGAGGGCCGCCCATAGCGCCGGACGCACACCGGGCGCCCGCCGATGTCGGCGCAGCGGTCCTCCGGACGGTAGCCCGGAAGCGCGTGGAGACCGGGGAGCTCGGGCGACCCGGAGATCCACACCAGCAGCGACCCGCCGTCCGGCCACTCCCAGGACTCGACCTCCGCGTAGGCGCGCGTGTCGCCGTTCGCCGCGTCCGACCCGCCATCGTCCTCGGTGTCGGCCTCGGGTCGCGCGGCGGCGGGAAGCCAGATGGTGGCGGGATAGGTCTCCAGGCGCACGGGCACGAGCGCGGGTCGCTCGGCGGGCGCGATCTCGCACGGTGGCAGCGCACGAATGCGCGCGTCCTGGTCGCGGACGTGGAACGCGGGCGGGCCGCCCTCGCTCACGGCCTCGATCCACTCGTGGTCCTCCCACCCGTCCGGCAGGTCTGGATGCGGCTGCATGGCGTCGAGTCGTCGGTTGCGTGGGGCGCGATCGTGCGACGCGGTCCGCGCGCGCACCATGCGCTCCGCGTCGCTCAGCGCGCGGATGGGGCCCGGTCGGTCTCCACGCGGCGCACCAGCGGATCCGCCGCGAGCCATCGCGCGACCCGCGCGCTGTCCCGTGCGATGCGTTCGCTCACGAGCTCCACTTCGAGGAGCGTCTCGCCGCGCGTGCCGGATCGTGGCCAGCCGTACGGACCAAGGATCCGCGCCCCCGGCACTCCGCCGATCGCGCCGCGCGCGCGCTGCCGGAAGGCCGCGACCTGCGCCGAGTCGGCGGGAGCCAGCGTGATCGTCAGCACGAGGGATCCCGGCGTGTGCTTGACGAAGACGATCACGTCGGGACGCGCCGCCGGGTCCCACGGCAGCGGCGCGGGACGCTCGCTCGCAGAGACACGCTGCGCCGTGTCGGAGCCAGTGGCCGGCGGACGCGCGGCGGGCACCTCGTCGTGACAGGCGATGGCCAGCAGGAGCCCGAGCAGCGGCGTGGAGGGCGACGGTCGACGGCGATGCCGTGCCTGCGTGGGAGCGACGGGCAGCGAGCGGCCCGCCTCAGGGCCGCGGGCGCTTGAAGAGCGCGACGATCTTCGACGTGCGCCCGTGCCCCTCGTTGACGTCGAACGCGCTCACCAGCTCCCACCCCTCGGCGCCGTAGCGATTCAGCTCGGCGCTCGTCGCCTCGGGGTCCACCTTGGCCCGCACCCAGCCGGAGACGTCGATCAGCGCGGTCGTGTACTCCCACTGCGGAGGGCGCACCATGGCGGGAAGTCCGATGAGAGGAATGGGAGGTCGCGCGCTGCCGGCCGTGCTGCGAGCCGTCGTCGGTTGCGCGCCGCCCGCGCGATTCAACATGCGCAGCGCATCGCGTCGCAGCCAGTCGCATGAGCGCCGCGTCGTGCACCATGCGGAGAATCCCTGCAACGCCGGAGCTCAGCGGCGAAACGGGCCATCGCGGAGCGTGTGCATGAAGCGATGTGGCGATCCAAGCCCGAGTTAGGCTGCGTGGCCGAACTCCATGGGGTGATGCGGGTTGCTCCGCTCGATGATGCCGGCGGACGCTCCGACATCATGCGTGACGGGCCACGTCGGCTTCAACGATTCGGCAGGCCGCAGGCGCATCGAGCACAGGCATGACTCGAAAATGCCACAACGGCGCTGCTCACGGTGACGTCATCAGCGAATAGTGATTCGCCACCAGCTGCCACCGCCCGGCGGTCATGACCCAGACACGCGTGAAGCGGTTGTCGCGCGGAACGGCCCTGCCCCGATCCTGGCCGACCATCGTGGAGCGGCCGGTTTCCACGGCCGCGTTCCCGTAGACGCGAACGCGCACCTCGGCGGTCGTGATGGACTGGTACGTCAGCGCGTGCGAGGTGAAGTCGGCGATGACCTCTGCCTTGTTACGCACGACGCCCGTCGGTCCGATGCCCAGAAAGTCATCGGCGTAGATCCGGCGCAGCGCCAGGGTGTCGGCGGTGATCTGCGCATGAATCCGTTCCAGGTCTTGCTGCTGAACCGCCTGCGCGGTGCTCGCCGTAGCACCTGACCGTGCGCTCCGGTGCTGCGCGAGAGCGCATGAGCCGGTCGTCAGCACGAGCGCGGCGATGATCGGCGGTTGTTTCACGAGGACTCTCCAAGACGACCTACGTCGTCGGCTGCAGTCCGATCGCCGGGGTTGGTTGCGGCCGAACGCCCAGGTTCAGCTGCCGAGATGCTAGCCGAGCGCGCACACAGGCGCCGAGCCGGGCATGGGGCGCCGAGAGGGAGAAGCTGATGCTCGGTCGCTCGGCCAGCTGCAACGCCACGTCAGCTAGCGGGTGACGCTGGATCTGGCCTTCCGGTTGCGGCGCGCTGCTGCCACCGGCTGCGCATCCTTCCAGTTCCACCACTTCAGCCGCTCCGGATCTGGCTGTGGGGTCTCGGCGAAGTAGACCGCGCAGCGGAAGACGTAGAGCACGCACCGGTCCTGGTGGACGCCACGCTCGGCGATCAGCCGCGCGTAGAGGCGCTCCGGATCCTGGCCTCGCAGGTCGGCCACGTGCTGGATGCCGAGATCGCGCAGGTCCTGCGCGAGGCTCGGTCCCACACCCGGGATGGACTGAAGATCGTCGCGCTCGCGCCGGACACGTCTGCTGGTCATCGATGCTCGCATTGTCTGGCTAGCGCCCGTTGTGCTGCGAGCGACGATCGCCTGCCGCACCGGATCGCAGCCCAAGATGCGACGACCATGGCACGTCGACCAGACCAGACGGCTCCACGGCCGCCTACGCCTCCGCCCGCGCTACCACCAGCTCCCGCTCCGCCGCCCACGCCGCGACGTCGCGCCGCTCCAGAGCCGCCGCCATCAGCTCGGGGAACAGGTCCGGCGTGCACGCGAAGCACGGCACGCCCATCGCCGCCAGCGCGGCCGCGTTGCGCGCGTCGAAGCTCGGCGCGCCGTCGTCGCTCAGCGCCAGCAGCACCACCACCTGCACGCCCGCGCCCACCAGCGCCGCCGCGCGCTCCAGCATCCCGTCGCGGTCCCCGCCCTCGTACAGGTCGGTGATCAGCACCAGCACCGTGTCCTCCGGCCGCCGTACCACGCCCTGCGCATAGCCGAGCGCGCGGTGGATGTCCGTGCCGCCGCCGAGCTGCACGCCGAAGAGCAGCTCCACCGGATCGCTCAGCGTGTCGGTGAGGTCGACGACCGCCGTGTCGAAGACGACCATGCGCGTGGCGAGCGCCGGCAGCGACGCGAGCGCGGCGCCCAGCACGCCCGCGTAGACGACCGACGTCGCCATCGAGCCGCTCTGGTCGACGAGGAGCACGACGTCGCGGAGCGCGCGCCGACGACGTGCCGTCCCATGAATCGTCTCGGGGACGATCGTGCGCTGCTCCGCCTGGTAATGCTTCAGGTTCGCGCGGATGGTGCGGTGCCAGTCGATCTCCGCGGGGCGCGGGCGGCGCGTGTGCGTCGCGCGACTGAGGGCGCCGCGCACCGCCTGCTGCAGCGGCTCGCGCAGCCGGCGCTCGATCTCCTCGACCACGCGGCGCACGACCAGGCGCGCCGTCTCCTTCGTGCGCTCCGGGAGCACGCGGCCGAGCGAGAGGAGCGTCGCGACCAGGTGCACGTCCACCTCGACCGACGCCAGCAGCTCGGGCTCGAGCAGCATGCGCTGCAGGCCGAGGCGCTCCAGCGCGTCGCGCTGCATCACGCGCACGACGGAGCTGGGGAAGTACGTGCGGATGTCCCCGAGCCAGCGCGCGACCTGCGGCGACGACGCCGCGAGCCCGCCGCGCCGGTCGCCGTCGCTCGCGCCGCCCTCGCCCGCCTCGTACAGCGCGCGCAGCGCGCGGTCCATCGCCGTCGCCGCCGGGTCGAGCGCGACGCCCATGGGCTCCTGCGCCTCGCCGCCGAGCACCAGGCGCCAGCGGTGCAGCCGCCGCTCCTCGGGGTCGGTGGGGAGCGCGTGCGGGAAGGGGAAGTGCGTCATGTCTCCACACCCAGCAGGAGGGCGAGCGTCGGCAGCGTCGCGGCCGCGCGCGCCGCGTCGAACGGCACCGCGTCGGCGGAAGCGGCGTGCGCCCGCGACGCTGGCGCGACCGCGCGCTCGCCGAGCTTGCGCCGCTCCGGCGCCGCGAACGTCGCGAAGGTGCGACGGAGCAGCGGCAGCGCGGCGCTGAAGTCGTCCTCCGGCAGCGCGGCCAGCCACGCGTCCAGCAGCGGCCAGAGCGTCGCGTCGTGCACGAGCAGCGTGCCCGCGTCGCGCAGGAAGCCCTCGATGAACGCGGCGACGTGCGCCGGGTCGGTGCCGCGCGCGATGGCCGTCGCCCAGCGCCGCTCGGTGTCCTCGGACGTCATCGCGCCCGCGTCCACCAGCAGGCGGCAGGCGCGCCCCGCCACCAGCCCGTGCACCGCCGGCAGCGCGAGCACGCGCGCCAGCGCCTCGCGCCAGAGCGTGATCAGCGCCTCGTCACCGAGTCGTACGATCGCGTCGTCCACCGCAACGAGCCGGTCGTACCAGCCGCGCGCCGCGTCGTCGTCGAGCGACGCGACCGCGGCGGGCATCCCCGCCGCGAGCCGCGCGACGAGTCCCGCGACCACGTGCCCGAGCACGTCGCGGTCGGTGCCGCGCACGTCGCCGTAGCGCAGCGTGCGCGCGAGCGACGGGATCGCGTCGGCGAGGACGGCGACGTCGCTCGCCATCGCGGCCAGCGCGTCCAGACGCGCGAGCGCGCGCGCGGTCGCCGCCGGCACGTCGGCCAGCAGCAGCCGCCCGAGCAGACGCGCCAGCGCGGGCAGATCCTCCGCCCGCTCGGCCAGCTCGGCGCCGCGCGCGGCCGCGGCGTCGGGGACGGTGTTCCCCCAGCGCGCGGCCTCGATCACCGCCAGCGCGAGCTCCGGCCGCCACGACAGCTTCCACGCCTCCTTGAAGGTGCCCTTCCCCGCCGAACGCTCCGACGCGCCCCACGGCACGTCGAGCACGAGGAGCCGGTGCAGCAGCACGCTCCGGTCGCGGTCGAGCGGCGTGCGCAGGTCCAGCTCCAGCACGCGGTCGAGCGCCTCGGGCGGGAGGCGCAGCCGCTTCTGCTCCCTCGCGAGCGCGGCCTGCAGCGGCACCGACGGCGCGTCCGCGGGCACCGCGCCGATCGCCGTGCCGACGATGAGGCGGTCGCGCACGAGCGCCATCGGCGTCGCGTCGCCACCGACGAGCGCCGACTCCGCGGCCTCGGTCAGCTCCGTGAGCCCCGGCACCGGGCGCCCGCGCAGCGCGCCGAGCGTGGTGGCGAGGCGCACGGCGTCGATGACCTGCGCGCTGGATGCCGCGAGCCCCTCGTCGCGCAGCAGGCGCGCGGCGTCGGTCATCCACGCGGTCGCGGCGTCGGCGCCGGCGCCGTGCGTCCAGAGGTGCGCGTACCAGCCGGGCGACGCGACGCCGGCGCCGTAGCCGCTCTCGCGCGCGAGGCGCGCGGCGGTCCACGGGATCCACGTCGCCTGCACCTTCAGCTTCGGCAGTCCCCTGAGCAGCGCCGCGTCGGCGGACGCGGGCGGCAGCGGCGCGGCGAGCGCCGGCACGTGCCAGGCGCCGCACACGACGGCGATGCGCGCGTGGCCCTCGCGCGTCGCCTGACGGATGCCCTGCCGCATCCACGCCTCGCGCAGTGCCTCGACGCGTGCGCGCGGTCCCGTCGCGTCGCGATCGTCGTCGCCATCCGTCGCGGCGCGCAGCGCGGTCATCGCGTCCGCCACCGCGTCGAACACGCCCGCGTGGTCGCGCCGCTCCTCCACGAGGTGCTCCCACCACCGCTCGCCGTCGGCGTAGCCGGCCGCCCGCGCGAGCGCGCCGAGCGGATCGCGGCGCACGGGATCGACGGTCGGCTCGACTTGCGCGTCATGCGCGACCTCGTGCTCCGCGTCGAGCGCGAGCTGGTGCGCCGCCGGCAGGTCGATGAAGCGCACGGGCACCGCGCGCGCGAGGGCGTGGCGCACCGCGATCCACTCCGGCGAGAACACCGCGAACGGCCAGTAGCCCGCCTGCCGCGGCTCGTCGGCCGCGTAGACCAGCAGCGCGACCGGCGGACGCATGTCGGGGTGCGCCGCGAGCGCGAGCACCGCGTCGCCCTCCGGAGGTCCCTCCACCAGCACGACGTCCGGCGCGAACGCGCCGAGCGCCGCGTCCAGGCTGCGCGCGGAGCCGGGGCCGTGGTGGCGGATGCCGAAGACGCGAACGTCTGCGGGCACGCGCGTGCTCACGCGTCGTCAGCCCAGCGCGCGGCACGCGCGATAGAGGTCGCGCCATCCGTCGCGCTCCTTCACGACGGTCTCCAGGTACTCGCGCCAGACGACGTCGTCCTGCACGGGGTCCTTCACCACCGCACCGATCAACGACGGCGCGATCTCGTCCGCGCGCAGCCGCCCGTCGCCGAAGTGCGCCGCGAGCGCGAGCCCCGAGCCGACGACGGAGATCGCCTCCGCGGTGCTCATCGTCCCCGTGGGCTGCTTGAGCTTCGTGCGCCCGTCCTCGGTGCGCCCCTCGCGCAGCTCGCGGAACACGGTCACCACGCGGCGGATCTCCTCCAGCGCCGGCGGCTCGGCCGGAATGGCCAGTGCCTCGCCCAGCTCCGCGACGCGGCGGCGCACGATCTCCAGCTCCTGCTCCGCGGTCGCGGGCGTCGGCAGCACGACGACGTTGAAGCGGCGCTTGAGCGCGCTCGACAGCTCGTTGACGCCGCGGTCGCGGTTGTTGGCGGTGGCGATGACGTTGAAGCCGCGGCGCGCCTGCACCTCGGCCCCGAGCTCGGGGATCGGCAGCGACTTCTCCGACAGCACGGTGATGAGCGTGTCCTGCACGTCGGCGGGCATGCGCGTCAGCTCCTCGACGCGCGCGATCGCGCCGCGCTCCATCGCCCGCAGCATCGGGCTCGCCACCAGCGCCGCGCGCGACGGCCCCTCGGCGATCAGGCGCGCGTAGTTCCAGCCGTAGCGCAGCGCCTCCTCGCCGGTGCCCGCGGTCCCCTGCACGAGCAGCGTCGAGTCGCCCGAGATGGCCGCCGCCAGATGCTCGGCCACCCACGTCTTCGCCGTCCCGGGCACGCCGAGGAGCAGCAGCGCGCGGTCGGTGCAGAGCGTCGCGACGGCGGTCTCCATCAGCCGCCGCTCGCCGACGTACTTGGGCCGCACGACGGATCCGTCCGCGAGCGTGCCGCCCATCAGGTACGTGACGACCGCCTGCGGCGAGAGACGCCAGCCGGGCGGACGCGGACGCTCGTCGTGCCGCGCGAGCGCATCGAGCTCGCCCGCGTACTCGTGCTCCGCGTGCCGCCGCAGGAGGTCGGCGGCGCTGCTGGTCTCGGACATGGACATGGGCGTCACGGAGTGAAGGCCGCGTGCAGCGCGCGGCGAAGGGCGAGCAGGGACTGGAACCGCTCGATCGCGCGCGGCCACGGCGGCGCCGGCTCGGCGGGCCAACCATTCGATGCCTCGTCGGCGAGCGCGGGTGGGATGCGCGTCGCGAGCATGGGGAGCGACTCGGCCACGGGCGCATCGGTCGCCCACGTGACGCCGAGCCCCGTCGCGCCGGTGGCGCGCCGGCGGTACCACGTGAGCGCGTGGCGCGCGAGCGCGTCGCCCCACGGCGGCGGGGCGCCGTGCAGCAGCTCGACGGGCGACACGCCGACGCGTCCCACGAGCGCGTCCACGAGCAGCGCCTCGCGCCGCGCCGGCGGCAGCAGGCCGAGGAGGGCGGCGCGCGGCGGCGCGAGGCGCGCATGGCGATCGACGAGGACGTTCGCGCGCAGCAGTGCGTCGGCCCACTCGGCGTCGCGATGGCGGAGCGCGGCGCGCGCCCAGCCGTCGGCCAGCGGCTGCGTCCACTCGTCGTCGCGCAGCAGCGTCACGACCCGCTCGGCGCCCAGCCCCCAGGCGGCGGTCCACGCGGCCGGCGGCACCGCCGCGACGATCTGCGACAGCCACCACGCACGCTCGCCGATGCCGGGCGGCGGCGCGGGCTGCACGCCGTCGCGCACGGCCGCTTCGTCCGGCGCGCCAGGAAGCGTGACGACGAGCCGCGCGCGCCGCAGCAGCCCGCCCGCCTCGTAGCGCAGCGCGGCGCGCGCGCGCTCGGTCATGCGCGCGACGAGCGCGCTCCCCGGCAGCGACGCGAGCAGCCCCGCCGCGACCGCGCGCACCTCGCGGCTGCGGTCGTCGAGCGCCGCCTCGAGGAACGGCTCGTCGTCGGGACCGAGCGACGTCTCGAGCGCGGCGAGCAGCTTCGCGCGTCCCGCGGCGCTCTCGGTGCGCCACGTCGCGGCGAGCAGCTCGCGCGCGGCGGCCGCGTCGTCGGCGCGCAGCGTGGCGAGCGCCATCACGCGCGCGGGCGGCGCGCCCGTCTCCCACGTCGCGCGCGCGGTGTCCGACGAGGTGCCGGCGGCCCAGCTCCAGTCGGGATGCCGCGCGGCGAGCCAGCGCCCGCGCGCGCCCAGCACGCGCACGACGTCCGGCTGCAGCGCGGGCGCGGCGCGCGCGAGGTCGAGCAGCGCGGGCAGCAGCGGCGACGGCGCGCGCCATCCGCCGGCCGCGGCGCGCGCGAGCCACTCGGGCAGCACGTCGCGGTGCTCGCCCACGAGCAGCGTCGCGAGCAGCCGCGCCGCCGCGGGCGGGACGACGGGCGCATCATCCACCGGCGCGGGATCGTCCGGCGGCGTCGCGCGCCGCGCGGGCAGGCGTCCCGCGCGCACGTACGCCGACAGCACGGCCGCGCGCGCGAGCAGCCGTCGCTCGGTGGACGTGTCGCGCGCATCGAGTGCATGCAGGAGCGCGGCGACGTCCGGCGGCGCGGCGTCGAGACTCGCGCTCGTGCGCGTGCTCCCGAGCAGCGCGGCCTGCACGACGCCCGCCCAGGCGGCGACGGCGGAGGCGCGCGACGTCATGCGGGCGCTCCGACCGAGTGCGCGACGGGCTGCGTGAGCGACAGCAGCCGTCCGCCGTCCGACGCGGAGAGCGGGAGCAGCGCGTCGCCGTCCCACTCGCCGGCGATCCACACGGGATGCCCGCCCGAGAGCGCGAGCAGCGGCCAGCCCGCGTGGAAGCGCGGCGCGAGCGGCAGCACGTCGCCGTCGGCGTCGCGCACGCGCCACCGCTCGCCGTCCGGCTCGGGCACCGCGGCCGAGAGCACGAGCGCGACACGCTCGGTCCACGGATTCGCGGCGAGCGTCGCGGCCCAGTCGCCCATCGCGCCGGCGATGCGCGCGTGTCCCGCGGGCAGCACGGCCGCATCGTCCGGTGCGGGGGCGCCGAGCGTGCGGACCGTGGCGCGGAGCGGCGCGCTACCGGGGAGGAACGCCAGCTCCGCCGCCATCGTCCCGCCCGCGGGCGGCACCGGCTCGGCGAACGGCGCGGCGCCGTGCGCGAAGTGCAGCAGCAGCGCGTGCCGGCCGGTGCGTCGTCCCGCGAGCCAGGTGCGCCGCGCGCGCAGCCGCTCCTCCTCCTCGACGACCTGGCCGAGCACCGTCCACTCGTCGGTGATCGTGCGCGCGTCGTCGGCATCCTCCGTCGTCGCCCAGCCGAGCGTCGCGCGCACGTCGGCCTGCAGCGGCTCGGGGAGCTCGGGGAGGCGCGCGTACGCCTCGGTGAGCAGGTGCAGCCGCGCGACGGCGGCGACCATGCGCTCGGGCCAGTCGGCGCCCGTGGAAGGGATCGTCGCGAGCTGCCGCACCAGTCGCGCGGCCCCGGGCGCCTGCGCGTCCACGAGGCGCGCGGCGGCCGTCTCCCAGAACTTCACGGGCCGCGACGCCGACGCGGCGAGCCCGCCGCGCGTCAGGTCCTCGAGCCAGCGCGCCAGCTCGACGAGGCCCGCGGCGACCTTGTTCGCGCGCGCGGTGGTGCGCCGCTCACGCGCCTTCTCCACCGCCGCGCCGGATGCCGCATCGTCCGCGACGGGCGCCGCCGCCTCACGCTGCCGCTTCCGCTCCGTGCGCCCGGCGCGCTCCGCGAGCCACTCGGCCACCCACGCGGGCGGCTCGCCGACCGCGAACAGCTCGGGCTCGTGCACCAGCAGGAGCAGCAGCCCGAGCGCATGCTTGCACGGGAACTTGCGGCTGGGGCACGAGCAGCGCGACGCGACGTCCGCGAGGTCGACCTGCGTGCGGTACGGCTGCGCGCCGCTCCCCTGGCAGAGGCCCCACACGACGCGCCCCTCGCCGTCGCCGCCGACGCCCGTCCACTTCCGCGCGACGGCGAGCGCGGCGCCCGCCTTCGCGGACGGCGCGTCGGGCGCGAGCGAGAGCACCTGGTCGGTGGAGAGCGGCGTGGCCGACACGGGGCGCGGGCGGAGTGCGGTCGTCGCTGGGCCGGGGAGCGTCAAGCTACGGTCGCGCGAGGCGGTCGGCCATCGTCGCGCGCCGCACGGGAGCTACGACGCGCCGACCAGCTGGAACGCGGCCCAGTAGCGCGGCGCACGGAAGCGCGGCGTCGCACGCACGTCGCGCTGCGCCCGACGCAGCGCCTCGGCCTTGCCCGGCGCGTCCGCGTCGCGCAGCCAGTGCGAGTAGAAGCGGCGCATCAGCAGCTCGGTGGCGTCGTCGCTCACGCTCCACAGGCTCACCAGCACGCTGCGCGCGCCGCGCGCGAGGAAGGCGCGCTGCAATCCGACGGTGCCCTCGGCCTGCTGCAGGTTCCCCATGCCGGTCTGGCACGCGCTGAGGACCACCAGCTCCGCCGTGAGTCGCGACGCGTCGCCGAGCACCTCGCCCACGGTGAGCAGGCCATCCGATGCCGAATCGGGCGCGAACGCGACGAACGAGTCGAGCGAGCGCGCCTCCGCGCTGAACGCGAAGCCGTGCGTCGCCAGGTGGACCACCGGCGAAGCGGCGAGGCGGTCGCGGACCGCGCGCTCCGTCGCGTCTCGGCCGGTGAGCGGCGACGCGCGCAGCATGTCGGCCACCCAGCGCGCCTCGCGCTCCGCGGCAGGGAGGGCGGGCAGGCGCAGCGTGCGCCCGGTCGACGAGCGAACGCTCGGCATCAGCGGATTGCCGACCACGAGCGCGCTCCCGATGGCGTCGCGCCGCGCCGCGATCCCGCCCGCGGACGCCTGCATCACGCCGAGCGTCGCGATCGACGGCGCATAGCGCACCGCGTGACGCACGCCCAGCGGCTCGCCCGCCGGACCGAGCGGCAGCGCCGCGAACGGCACGAGCGCGAGCGGCCCGCTTGCCACGATCACGAGATCGCCCGCAGTGGAGAGGCGACGCGTCAGCTCGACGGGAAGGGTGAAGCCAGTGAGCCGACCGATCGCCGCGGTCGCCCGACGCCCGACACGTCGCGTCGACGGCTCCACCGCACGCAGCGCGCGTGCGCCCCCCTCGTCGACGCCGAGCGCCGCACGCACCGCCGTCACCAGCTGGCCGATGGAGTCGCGACCGATCGACTGCCGCGCCACGGTGACCTCGCCGGAGGGGAGCACGAGCCAGCCGACGAGCGTGTCCGGCGTGGAGAGCAGCGCGAGCACGGGCGCGCCGGTCGCGCGCGCCGTCGCGGCGATCCGCTCGCCCTCCCGCACGAGGTCCGCGCCGGGCGTATCACTGCGTTCCGTACCGAGGCGCCGCCGCACGGCCTCCGCGCCTTCGCCGCGACGCAGCAGCTCGAGCAGCGCCTGCGCGCGCCCGCGCTCGGCCACCGCGAGCGCCGCGAGGGCGCTCTCCCGCTCTCCGATCTCGGGCGCGCGCGCGAGCCACGCCAGCGCCCAGCGCTCGAACAGGCCGGTGCCGGTCTCCGCGAAGCTCACGCGCGACGCGTCGGTCCCCACGCGCACGAGCAGCGCACCGCGGATGGCGGCCGCCGAGTCGAAGTGGGCCACCGCGCGCGCGAGCGCCTGACGGTCGCCCACGCGTGCGTGGAGCGCGCCGAGGTTCCGCAGGATCTCGGCCTCCGTGGCGGGCTTCTGCGACGCTCGCGCGAGCGCGAGCCCCTCGTCATATGCGATGCGCGCCGAGTCGAGGCGGCCGACGGCCTCGTGGAGCTCGGCGATGGCGGCCAGCGTCGAGGCCACGCCCGGCGCCCGCCCGACGCCGCGATAGAGGTCGTGCGCCTCCTGGAAGCGCGCACGCGCGGCGTCCCACCGGTGCTGCAGCTGCTCCTGCTTGCCGAGGTTCCGCAGGATCTCGGCGAGCACGTCGGGGTGCTGGTGGGTGCGCGCCACCTGCTCCGCCTCGCGCAGGGCCACGAGCGCTGAGTCGGGGCGCCCGAGATCGCGCAGGACGTTCCCGATGCCGTTGAGCGAGGCGGCCGTCATGTGCGTCCGGCCCGCGCCGCGCGCGAGCGCGAGGCTCGACCGAAGGTACACGAGCGCCGAATCGGGACGACCGAGCTCCTCGTGCAGGGCACCCAGGTTGTACAGCCAGAGCGCCTCTCCCCCCTTGTCGCCGATGGCTCGCACGACGTCCAGCGCGGCCTGGAAGTACGCGAACGTGGAGTCGTGGCGGCCACGCTGGGCGAAGACGTTGCCGATGTCGCCGAGGGCCGCCGACTCGGCGCGACGGTCGCCCACCCGACGCACGAGCGCGAGCGCATCGCGCAGGCTGGCGTCCGCGGCATCGAGGTCGCTGAGCTGCCACAGCATCCATCCCATGGCGTGGAACACCACGGCCCGCTCGCTCCAGCGCTCCCCGACCTCGCGCGCGATCTGCGCGGCGCGCGGCAGGAGGGCGCCGGCGGAGTCGAACTGTCCCCGCGCGAAGGCGTTGGCCCCGAGGTGGAAGAGCGCCCGGCCCTCGCCCGCCCGGTCGCCTGCCTGGCGTGCGAGGCCGAGGGCCGCGTGCAGGTAGGTCGCCGCCGTGTCGGCGCTCGTGTGGCGCAGCGCGGCGTTGCGCAGCATCGCGCCCTCGCGCGCACGATCCCCGAGCTGCCGGTAGAGCGCCGCCGCGTCGGTCCACAGCTCCACGGCGCGGCGGCGGTTCGCCGGCAGCGGCGGCTGGCGGAGGGCCATGGCGAGCGAGTCGAGCCGGCGCGCGCTGTCGGAGAGGCTCGCAGTCGTCGCCTGCGCCATGCTGGCGGCCGGGTCGCCCGCCATCCCGAGCGCCAGCGCGACGAGCGCCGTCACCAGCGTCGCGCGCGCCGTCACTGCGCACCCACCAGTTGAAACGCGGCCCAGTAGCGCGGCTCCGCGAAGCGCGGCGTCGCACGCACGTCACGCTGCGCGCGACGCAGTGCCTCGGCCTTGCCCGGGCGGTCCGCGTCGCGCAGCCAGTGCGTGTAGAAGCGCCGCATCAGCAGCTCCGTCGCCGCGTCCGACACGCTCCACAGGCTCACCAGCACGCTGCGCGCGCCCTTCGCCAGGAAGGCGCGCTGCAGCCCCACCGTGCCCTCGGCCTGCTTGAGGTTCCCGAGCGCCGTCTGACAGGCGCTCAGCACGACCAGATCGGCCACGAGCCGCGGTCCCGCGTCGAGGATCTCGCCCACCGTCAGGAGCCCGTTGTTCGCCCGCGTGTCGGCGGAGTCGGCGGCCAGCGCGACGAACGAGTCGAGCGCGCGCGCGTCGGAGCTGTACGCGAAGCCATGCGTCGCGAGGTGCACGACGCCGGCGTCGCCGAGTCGCGCCAGCACGGCCCGTTCGGTCGCGGCGGCGCCCGTGAGCGGCGCGACGCCGAGCGCACGCGCGATCCACTGCCCCTCGCGCGCCGCGCCCGGCAGCGCCGGCAGCCGCGCGGTCCGGCCGCTCGGCAGGCGCACGCTGGGCATGACCGGGTTCCCGACCACGAGCGCGACGCTCGTCCGCGTCGTCGGTGCCGCGTCGGTGGCACGCATCGTCTCGATCGACGGCGCGTAGCGGATGGCGTGGCGCGCGCCCAGCGGCTCTCCGATTCCGCGCGCCGCGACGGATGGCAGCGCGACGAACGGCGTCAGCGCCACCTGACCCTGTGGGATGACGACGAGCGGCCCCGACGCGGGGAGCTTCCGCGCGATGGTCGGCGGGAGCAGCACGTCGGCAAGCGCGCGGACGGAAGCGCGCGTGGTCCTGCCACGCCGCGCGAGTGTCGGCGCCGCAGTCGCGTGCGTCGGCGCATCGCTCGCGTCGAGGATCGACCGCGCGCGCGTCGCCACCTCGTCCGCCCCGATGCCCGCACGGAAGTCGGCGACCAGCCGCGCGACGGAGTCGCGCGCGAGCGCCTGCCGGTGCATCGCCACCTCGCCCGAGGGAAGCACCAGCCAGGCGAGCAGCGTGTCCGCCGTCGCGAGGTACGTGAGCACCGGGGCTCCGGACGTGCGGATCGCGGCCACGAGTGCGCGCCCCTCCGCGACGGCATCCACGCCGTCGCGACGCGTGAGCGTGCGCACCCGCGCCATGCTCGTGGAGTCGCCACCGACGCCACGCCGCATGAGCTCCAGCAGCGCCTGCGCGCGCCCCCGCTCGGTGACCGCTAGCGCGGCCAGCACGCTCTGCTCCTCGCCGACTTCCGGCGCGCGCGCGAGCCACGCCAGCGCCCAGTGGTCGTAGAGCTCGACACCGGTCTCCGCGAAGCTCACGCGTCGGCTGTCACTGCCTGCCGTGGCCGTGATGAACGACCGGACCGCGGCCGCGGAATCGAAGTAGGCCACCGCACGTGCCAGATCGGATCGACCTGCAACGCCCCTGTAGTGATCGCCGAGGTGACGGAGCAACGTCTCCTCCTGCAGCGCGTAGCGGCCAGCCCGCGCGACGCGCAGCCCCTCGCGGTACGCGGCGTCCGCGGAATCGGCCCGCGCCATGACGTCATGCGTCCCTGCCAGCACGTCGAGCGCATCCGCCTCGTACATCCGGTAGCCGGCGGCCCGCAGCAGGTCGAGCGCGCGACGGAGCGTCTGCAGCGCAGAGTCGGGCTGGCCGAGATCGCGCTGGACGCGGCCGAGAGAGGTGAGCGCCTGCCCCTCGTCTCCGCGCACGCCGACCACATGCGCGATCTCGGCGGCGCGACGGAAGTTGGCGGCGGCGGAATCCTTACGGCCGACCTGCTCGTGAACGTCGCCCAGGCCGGAGAGCAGCGCGCCTTCCAGCGGCCGGTGCCCGTGCTCCCGGGCGATCGGAAGCGCGGTGCTGTAGTACCAGAGTGCCGAATCGGCGCGGCCCAACGCCAAGTGCGTGGTTCCGATGTTGTTCAGCCACGTGGCCTCCATCGCGCGCTCCCCAGCCGCGCGAAAGCTCTCGCGGGCGGCGTGAAAGTACACGAGCGCCGAATCGAAACGTGCCCGGTGTGCGTGGATGTTGCCGAGATCGCCGATGGCCCGCCCGTCGGCCACGTGATCCCCGACGGTACGGGCACCCCTGACGGCCTCCCAGTAGTACGCCTCGGCCGAATCGAGCTGGCCAAGCCGCCACGAGACGTGCGCCAGCCAGTAGATCGCCAGGCCATGGGTCGGGTCGTGCTCCACGCCGAGCGTCCGCGTCAGCTGCACCGCCGACTGGAGCAGCAGCAGCGCCGAGTCGGCCTGCCCGAGCCTCATCTGACGATACGCGAGCTCCAGCAGGACCTGGCTCTCGGTGTCGCGGTCGCCTGCCTCGCGCGCAACGACGAGTGACGCGTGGAGATGGACGCGCGACGTGTCACCGTGGTCGTGCAGTCGCGCGAGTCGTAGCAGGGTCGCTCCCTGCCGCCGGCGGTCGCCGGATCGTCCGAACAGGTCGGCAGCCTCGGCGAGCATCCGCGCTCCACGCTGGCGACGCTCCGGGGTGCCCTGTGAGAAGATCGCCGTCGCGAGCGAATCGAGCCGGCGCGCGCTGTCGGCGAGCGCGGTCGACGGGGGCTGCGCCTGCGAGACCAGCGGCGCCGCGAGACAAAGCACGACTGCCGCGCGCACGAGCACGTGCCATCGCATGGCGTACCTCCTCGCTCCGCGATGCACAACGGTCCGGCTCCTCACGCGCCGGCGGTCCCACCACTGCTCCGCGCGATCCGTCCCCGCACTGGCTCACCGATGGCATCGTGCGGCGGCGCGAGCGTGCGCGCAGTGCCGGAGGCCGGTCGGCCAATTCTCACCGGCCTGCCGGTCGTGTCAACGACGGGCGCCGCGAAGGTTCAGCACGCCAACCGCGACACGCCGCATGGCCCGTGAGCCGGTATGTCGCGGCATCACGCGGTACTGCATAGTGAGATGCGTGCCGACCATGCCGGGGCGCGCCACCTCGCAGGAGCCGACTCGTGCCAGGCCATCCCTCGTCCCCGACCCTCGCGTCGGCGCACCGCTCGGCCGCGACAGGCGTCGTGCTGCTCGCCGCGCTGGCCGCATCGCAGACCGCGGCTCCGGCGTCGGCCGGCGCTCAGCAGGCGCGGCGCGCCGTCGTCGCCGTGCTCCCGCTGGTGGTGCACCCCGCCGCGACGCGCGCCGACAGCGTGACCATCGCGCCCGGGATCGCGGCGCTGCTGGAATCCGCGCTCGTCGCCGACTCCCGGATCCGCATCGCGCCCGCGCCAGCGACGCCGGCGACGCCGGCGAGCCATGCCGTGCACGGCGAGATCCTGCGCGTCGGCGACAGCGTGCGCGTGACGGCGCGCGTCCTTCGCCTCCGCGACTCGACGGTCGTCGCGCTGGACACGCTCGCCGTGGCATCTGACGAGGTCCCGCGACTCGTGGACGATCTCGCCGACGCGGTGACGGAGGCGCTGGACCTGGTCCCGCCGCCGGCGGGCACGCTCAGGCGAGGTGGAGGCCCGGTGTTCCGGCCGCCCCGGCCGCCCGTGCCGCTCGTCGCGATGTCGCTCTACTCGCGGGCGGTCGCCGCGCGCGCGGCCGGCGACGCGGACACCGCCGCGCGGCTGCTGCGTGAGGTCGTGAGCGCCGCGCCGCGCTGGGACCAGCCGAAGCGCGAGCTGGCCGCGCTCAAGCGCCGGTCCTGACGTCAGCGCGGCACGACGCGGCGCACGAGCGCGGCGAACCGCGGATCGCCGCGCAGTGGGCCCCAGTCCGGATCCACCGGCAGCGCGATGAGCGCGGCGGTCCGCGATGCGAGCGCGCGCTCGAGCCACGCGAACGCGCTGTCCCGCGCGCCGAGGTGCGCGTGGACCATGGCGACCGCGTCGGCGGGCACGTGCTGGCGGGTGCCGAGCGCGACGATCTCCCGCACGGTGCGCCGCGCCTCATCGGGCTGGCCGAGCGCCACGCGCGCCAGCGCGGGGCCGACGAGATCGTATGCCGTCTGTGCCGGGCCGCGGCTCGCGTAGGCGTCCAGCGCCTCGCGAGCCGCACCCCGAAGCCGCAGCGCGTCACCGAGCACGGTGGCCGCATAGGTGAAGGCGGAGTCCAGCGCCTGCGCGCGGCGCGCGGTGGCGACGGCGGAGTCGAGCTGCCCCGCACGCAGCTGCACCAGCGCGACGGCCGTCAGATATGCGGCCTGTGCGGGCTCCAGGCGGCGGGCGGTGTCGGCGTGCGCCAGCGCCTCGTCGAGCCGACCCTGCGCGAGCAGTGCCGACGCGGCGTAGTAGTGCGCCGCCGCCGCATGCGGCTCGAGCGACACCGCGCGGGCGAACGCGCGGGCGGCGCCGGCCGCGTCCCAGCTCGCGAGCAGCACGTTCCCGAGCGCGACGTGCGCCTCCGTGAGCGACGAGTCGATCGCGAGCGCGCGGTGCGCGGCCTGCCGCGCCGCCGGCAGCGCCTCGGGCGCCGGGACGAAGTCGCCCGAGAGGCTCACCCAGGCGTCGGCCACGCCGGCCCACGCGCGCGCGAAGCCCGAGTCGCGGCCGATCGCCTGATGATAGAGCGCGATGCCGCGCCGCAGGTCCGCCTCGGTGTACCGTGCCGCCGCGTGGCGCCCCTGCAGGTACAGCAGGTAGGCGTCCGCGTCACGCGTCCCCGACGCGCGCGCGACGCGCGCCTGCGTGGTCCCGCTGAGCGTCACGCGCAGGCTCGCCGCGACCGAGTCGGCGACGTCCCGCTGCACGGCGAGGAGGTCGGCGACCCGATCGTCGTACTCGTGCGACCAGAGCACGTGCCCGTCGTCGCCGCTCACCAGGCGCACGCGCACGCGCAACCGGTCGCCCGCGCGCTGCACGCTGCCGTCGAGCAGCGTCTCGACGCCGAGCATGCGCGCCAGCTCGCGCGCGCCCGCGCCGCTCGCCGCGCTACCCGCGCCCGGCGGCGTGACCCGCAGTCCGTCGATCTTGGCGAGCGCGTTCGTCAGCTCGTCGGCGAGGCCCGTGACGAAGTACGCGTCGGCCGTGTCGCCACCCAGGTGCGTCAGCGGGCGTACCGCGATGGTGCGCAGCCGGATGCCCGCGCCGCGGGTCCGGTCGCGGACGGACGTGAAGAGCCCACCGGCGGCCGCGAGGGCCAGCGCGGCAGCGGCGAATGCCAGCCGCGTGCGCGGGCGGTCGGCGTCGCGCCGTGGTCCGGCGTCGACCGCGATCCCCGCGTCGAGCGCCTGCGCGAGCTCGGCGGCCGAGGGGCGGCGCGCGGGATCCTTCTCGAGACAGCGTGTCACCAGCGCGGCGAGCGCCGACGGTACGTCGGGGCGCGCATCGGCGACCGGCGCGGGCCGCTCCGTGAGGTGTGCCGCGAGAAGCTGACGCGTCGCGTAGCCGTGGAAGGGTGGATGCCCGGTGAGCAGCTCGTACGCGGTGCAGCCGAGCGCGTACACGTCCGCGCGCTCGTCCACCGCCGCCTCGCCCGCGAGCTGCTCCGGCGCCATGTAGGCCGGCGTGCCGAGCGTCGTCCCGTGCTGCGTGAGCGTCTCGCGGTCGTCGCGGGCGTGCTCCGCCGAGGTGGTGCGCGCCGTGGAGAGCGCCTTCGCGATGCCGAAGTCCGTCACGACGGCGGAGCCGCCGGCCACCAGCACGTTGTCCGGCTTGATGTCGCGGTGCACGACGCCGTGGGCGTGCGCGTACGCGAGCGCGCGCGACACGTCGTGGAGAATGGAGACCACCTCGCCCACGCCGATCGCGTCGCCGCGCTGCAGGCGCGCGCGAAGCGAGAGCCCCTCGACGTAGGGCATCGTGTAGTACGGCAGCCCGTCCGCCTCGCCGGCGGCCAGGAGCGGGACGATGTTGGCATGCTGCAGGCGGGCCGCGAGCGCGATCTCGCGCCTGAAGCGGCTGACGGAGAGCCCGGCGGCCGTGGAGGACGAGAGCAGCTTGACGACGACGCGGCGACCGAGCGCGCGCTCCGTCGCGACGTAGACGCGCGCCATGCCGCCGCCGCCAAGCTCCCGCTCGATCGCGTAGCGGTCCGCGAGCGCGGCGGCGAGGCGTGCGGCGAGCGCCGCGTCCTCGTCGTCCGCATCGGCCAGCGGCGCATGCCCGGCGTCCTCGATCGCCGGACGCTCCAGGAACGCGCCGGCCGCCTCGTGCGCGCGCAGGAGCGATTCCACCTCGCGCCGCAGCTCCTCATCGATGGCGCAGGCCTGCGCGACGTGTGCGGCACGCTCGGCGGGCGGACGCTCCAGCGCGGCCGCGACGATCGCCTTGACCTCCTGCCAGCGCACGGGAGGCAGCGGCGGGCGCGCGGGCTCGCTCACCCGCCGCTCGCGTCGCCGGCGAGCTCGCGTCGCAGCCAGGCGCGCGCGACCGCCCACTCGCGCTTGACCGTGGCCGGCGACAGGCCGAGGGCGGCGGCCGTCTCGTCGATCGTCAGGCCGCCGAAGTAGCGCAGCTCCACGACGTGAGCCTGTCGCGCGTCGAACGCCGCCAGGCGCGAGAGCGCGTCGTGCAGGGCGAGGAGATCGACGCGCGGCTCCTCGGCGTCGGGTCCGCCGGATGCGTCGCCGTCCGCCAGCGTCACGCACACGCGCTGCGCGCCGCCGCGCTTGGCCGCATGCCGGGCGCGGGCGTGATCGACGAGGATGCGACGCATGAGCTGCGCGGCGATCCCGAAGAACTGCTCGCGGCTTCGCCACTGTCCGCGCTCCTGCCCGGCGAGCCGCAGGTACGCCTCGTGGACGAGCGCCGTCGGCTCGAGCGTGTTACCCACGGACTCGCGACGCAGCGCGCGCCGCGCCTGTCGACGCAGCTCGGCATACACCGTGGGCAGGAGCGCATCGAAGGCGGACGCGTCGCCGGCGCCCCAGGCGAGGAGCCGCTCGGTGACGCTGCCCGGCGGGGCGACTGGCCCCGAGTCGGACGTGCGCTCCGATGGCGAGTGCGGAGGGAGGACCATGGCACACCTGACCGCTCGTGGACGCGCCGCGCGCCCCGAGCATAGGAAGCCCCGGAGCGGCGGTCAATCCGGCGGGCCATCCGGTGAGCCGATCTCCGCGCGCTTTCCGCGGCTCTTCGTGAGACCGGGAATGCTCGGGAACCGACTTCGGAGGACCCATCCCATGTCGACCACTCGCCGTTTCCTCACCCCGTCCGTGCTCGCTGCCCTGCTCGCCGCCGCGTGCGGTAGCGACCCCACGTCTCCGGCGCCCGCGCCGCGGCCCGACGGCACGGCGGCCGCCACGGCGAACGTCGACGACCGACGGCGCATCGACGACGAGACCGGGCTCAACACGTGGCGCGAGCGCATGCGCCCGGCACCGCAGCGGCCGATGGCCGCGCACGTCAGTCCCGTGATCGTGCCGCGGGCACGGCCCACGCTCTAGCGACGGCCAGGCAACGGCTCACCCGCCGCAGCGCGCGTGCGCCGCCATGAGCGCGCCCACGCGCCGCGGATCGACGGGCGCGTCCCACCGTCTGTCCTCCTTCAGCGCCGAGCCGACGATGAAGCCGTCCGCCGCATCGTGGTAGCGGGCGAGGTTCGCGGCGGTGATGCCGGAGCCCAGATAGAGCGGCACCGCGCAGTGGCGGCGCACCTCGGCCACGTCGTCGACGCTGGCTTCCTGGCCCGTCGCGGAGCCGGTGACGATGACGGCATCCGCGCGCATGAAGGCGGCCGCAGCGGCGGTCTCGCCGATCCCGACGTCGGCGGTGATGGCGTGCGACGCGTGCTTCTTCTTCACGTCGGCCCACACCTGCACCCGCTCGGCCCCGATGTGCCGGCGAAAGCGCAGCAGCGACGCGGCGGACGACTGGATCGTGCCCTCGTCGGCGACGTGCGCGAACGCGAAGCCCTCGACGCGCACGAAGTCGAGCCCCGCGGCGTGCGCGACGGCCATCGCCTCGTGGTTGGCGCCGGCGAGGATCTGGATGCCGCACGGGAGCCCGCTCGCGCCCTTCACCGCGAGCGCGAGCACGGTCATCGCGGCGGTGATCTCGGGGCCGACGCCGCCGCGCAGGTAGGGGACGTCGTGCATGTTCTCGAGCGCGACGCCGTGCACGCCCGCGTCGCGGTAGATCGCGCACTCGGCCACCGCGCGCGCCTCCAGCTCGCGCAGCGACTCGCGCGCGGCCGGCGTGCCGGGGAGCGCGCCGACGTGCACCATCGCGATCACGGGCTTGGGCGACGCGAACACGCTCACCGCGGCACGAGCGCGATCGCGCGCAGCGGCCCGCCGGAGCCGCCGGCGATCTTCATCGGCAGCGCGATCACGGTCGCGCCGGTGGGCGGCAGCGCGTCGAGCGCGGTGAGGTTCTCGAGGCCGGGCACGTCGGCCGCGCTGGCGACGCGGTGCACGACGAAGTCCTTCGACTGCCCGAAGTCGATGGACGCGACGTCGGCGCCGATCGCGCCCACCTTCCGCTCGCCGACGAGCAGCCGCGCGGCGTCCTCGCCGAAGCTGGGGAAGTGGAGCTTCGAGGCGTCGTTCGGGGTGTCGTCGCCGAGGTAGCGCCTGCGGTCGGGCCAGCGCGCGCTCCAGCCGGTGCGCAGGAGGACGATGGTGCCCGCCCTGATGGCGCCGTGGCGCGCCTCGAAGTCGAGGACGTCCTGGCGCGTGAGGCGATAGTCGGCGTCGGACGCGGCCTTGGCGCTCACGTCGATCACGACGGCGGGTGCGACGAGCCGCTCGAGCGCGACGCGGTCGGCGGTCGCGTGCCCGGCGGCGAAGTGGATGGGCGCGTCGAGGTGGGTGCCGCCGTGCTCGGGCGCGCTGAAGGCGTTGGCGGAGTAGTACCAGCCGCCGGGCGTCGTCCCGGCCGCGAGCGTGTCGAGGCGGAAGCCGGTGGGCGACGTGGGCCAGTAGAGCGTGCGCGCGTCGAAGGCGTGCGTGAGGTCGACGATGCGGTAGGCGGCGGGATCGAAGCCGGCCCGCGGCGCGGGCTGCGCGGTCTGCCCACCGGTGCACGCCGCCAGCAGGGCGCTCGCGGCGATGGTCGTCGTCGGTCGTCGCATGCCTGACTCTCCGGAGCTCGTGGCGCGCCCTTCGGTCCGCGGCATACATGCGACCGTCCGCGGACGTCGTCAAGCGCCCGGGTTGTCCCGCAAGCGAACGACGCGGTAGAACTGTGGCTCGGGTCCGAAGTGCAGTAGTAGACCGATCTTCAAGCGCGTTGCATGGAGGTAGTTGTAGAGCTGGCGGGTGGCGGCGGGCGCCAGCACGACCGTCGACTTGACCTCGACGACGAGGCGTCCGTCCACCAGCAGGTCGAGTCGCTGGCAACCGATCGCCTCGCCCTTGTAGGTCACCGCGACGCTCACCTCCCGGCCGACGTGATGACCTCGGGCGGTCAGCTCCCGCTCCAGCGCCGCGCCGTAGAGCTGCTCGAGCAAGCCGAAGCCGAGGACATTGTAGACCTCGTAGAATGCGCCGATGACCGATCCGGTCAGCGCCTCGTCGCGGAGTCCGTCGCGCAGCATGCCGTCAACGTGCCTCAGGTGCGGCCTTTTCAAGTCACCGCCAGGACGCAGCGGGGAGCAATCCACCGCAGTTGCCTGTGCCTTTGGAGGGATGCGGATGCTGCGGATGAAGCGGATCCGACGGATCGCTCCTCGGAGCGCGTGGAGCGTCGCCGCGACGCGGGACGATCCGTAGCATCCGTTCAGATCCGGAGCATCCGCATCCTCTCCAATAGCCGACGGGCCAGGCGCGACTCAGGCGAGAACGTCCGAAGTCAGCTCCTCCGGTCGCAGCGCGCCGGTCATCACGGCCACGACGTCGCGCATGCCGATCCGCGCCGGATCGACCACCGCGGCGCGGCGGCCGAGGCGCGCGATGTGGATCCGGTCCGCGATCTCGAACACGTGCGGCATGTCGTGCGAGATCAGCACCACCGGCAGCCCGCGCTCGCGGATGCGGCGGATCAGGTCGAGCACCATCCCGCTCTCCTTCACACCCAGGGCGGCGGTCGGCTCGTCCATGATCACCACGTGCCGCGCGAACGCCGCCCCGCGGGCCACCGCCACGCCCTGCCGCTGGCCGCCCGAGAGCGTCTCCACCGCCTGCGTCGTCGCGCCCACGTCGATGCGCAGCGCGCGCAGGTGCGCCGCCGCCTCCGCGTGCATGCGGCGCCGGTCGATCATCCGCAGCACGCGCCCCGCGAAGCCCGCGCGCCGCGGCTCGCGGCCCAGGAAGAGGTTCTCCGCGATCGACAGCTGCGGCGCGACCGCGAGGTCCTGGTAGACCGTCTCGATGCCCGCGCGGCGCGCGTCCATCGGGCCGCGGAAGCGCACCGCGCGTCCATCGATGAAGATCTCGCCCGCGTCCGGGAGCAGCGCGCCCGAGAGCGCGCGGATCAGCGACGACTTCCCCGCGCCGTTGTCGCCGACGACCGCCAGCACCTCGCCCGCGCGCAGCGCGAAGTCCGCGCCGTCGAGCGCGGTCACGTGGCCGTAGCGCTTCACCAGGCCGCGCGCCTCGAGCACGATCGACCCGCTCATCGTCTGCCCTCGCGCGTCAGCTGGTCCGTCGCCACCGCGAGGATCACCAGCACGCCCGTGACGAGGATCTGGTAGACCGACGACACGCCCATCAGCGTCAGCCCGTTGCGGAAGACGCCGACGATCAGCGCCCCCACGAGGGAGCCGAGCACCGAGCCGCGCCCGCCGAACAGGCTCGTGCCGCCGAGGACCACCGCGGTGATCGCGTCGAGGTTGTCGGTCTGGCCAGCGTTCGGGTCACCGACGCCCGTGCGCGCCACCGACAGCAGCGCGGCCACGCCGTACAGCAGCCCCGCCAGCGCGTAGACGCCGATCAGCAGCGCGCGTGTGTGGATCCCCGCCAACCGCGCCGCCTCGGGCGCGCCGCCGACCGCGTGCACGTGGCGGCCCGCGGCCGTCTCGCGCAGCCCGAACCACGCGACGCCATACAGCACGAGCATCAGCACCGCGCCGTACACGATGCGCGTGCCGCCGAGCTGGAAGGTGTCGCCGAGCGCGCCCAGCGCCGCGGGGATGCCCGTCACCGTCTGGCCGCGCGAGTGGAGCTGCGTCAGCGCGAACGCGATGTTGAGCGTGCCGAGCGTGACGATGAACGGCGGCAGGCGCAGGCTCGTGATCAGCAGGCCGTGCGCGACGCCGAACAGCGTCGTGACGCCCATCCCCGCCGCGATCGCGAGCGGCACCGGCACGCCCAGGCGCGCCGCGAGCGTCGTCATGACGATGCCGCCGAGCGCCATGATCGCGCCGCACGCGAGGTCGACGCCGGCGGTGAGGATGACGAGCGTCTGCCCGATGGCCAGCACGCCCACCACCATCACCTGCTGCAGCACGAGCGAGAGGTTGCCGCCGGTGAGGAAGCGGTCGCTCCGCGCGGCGAAGAAGGCGCAGGCCGCGAGCAGCGCGAGCAGCGGGCCGATGGACGACAGCGCGCGCGCGGGCGCGACGCCTAGCGGTCGCCGAAGCACCGCTGCAGGCCGACGTCGACGCCGAGGCTCTCCACGCCGCTCACCGGCCGCGCCGCCACGAGCGCGACGCCGGTGTCGGTGTAGCCACTGGGCTTCTTCCCGCTCTTCACGAAGTCGACGCCCGCCTCGACGCCCAGCTCCGCCATGCGCAGCGGGTACTGCTGCGCGGTGGCCGCGATGTGTCCCGCGCCGACGTCGCGCACCCCCTGGCAGCCGCCGTCCACCGAGACGACGATCACGTCCTTCTCGCGCCCCGCCGCGACGAGCGCCTTGTGCGCGCCGGCGGCGGACGGCTCGTTGACGGTGTAGACGACGTTGATGCCGGGGTCGCGCTGGAGGCAGTTCTCCATCGCCGTCTGGCCGCGCGTCTGGTCGCCGTACGTGTCGACGCTGCACACGACCTCCTGCGCGGTGCCGAGCGTCGTGCTGCCGGCGTCGGGTGCCGCGAGGCCGAAGCCCGCGAGGAAGCCGTTGTGCCGCTGCGCGCCGACGGGATGGCCGGGCAGCAGGTCGAGCGTCGCGATGCGCGCGGGCTTCCCGGCCAGCGCCGCGCGTGCGTACTGCCCGATGAGCGTCCCCGCGCGGTAGTTGTCGGTGGCGAACAGCGCGTCGACGGCGGTGACGGGATCGGTGGGGCTGTCGAGCGCGATGACGAGGATGCCGTCGCGGCGCGCCTTCGCGATCGCGGGGACGATGGCCTTCGCGTCGCTGACGGTGATGAGGATGACGCGCGCGCCGGCGGCGATCATGTTCTCCATCGCGGTCACCTGGCCGGCGTTGTCGCCGTCGTTGCGGCCGGCGCCGGAGAGGAGCCGGGCGCCGCGCGCCTTCGCCGCGGCCTCCGCGCCCTCGCGCATCTTCACGAAGAAGGGGTTGGTCTCGGTCTTCGTGATCAGGCCGATGATGGGCTGCGAGGACTGCTCGCGCGCGCAGCCGGCGGCCAGCGAGGCGGCGAGGGCGATGAGCAGGAGGGCGTGCAGGGCGCGCATGGGCGGCGGTGCGGGCGGCGTGACCGGCGGACGCCACCAGCATACGGCCCGGGTTGCGGTGGGGGGAGCCCTCGGGACGCGTCCGCGCGCCGGGCTCCTATGCCTATTGGGGGATGCGGATGCTCCGGATCTGAACGGATGCTGCGGATCGTTCCGCGTGGCGACGACGCTCCGTGCGCTCCGAGGAGCGATCCGTACGATCCGTTCCATCCGAAGCATCCGCATCCTCTCCAACAGCTGCAGGGGTCCGGCGCAACGATCGGTCACACGCCGCGCAGGTACTGGTGCACCGAGAAGATCGCCGCCGAGCCCTCGCCCACCGCGGCCGCGATGCGGCGGTTGGCGTTGGCGCGGATGTCGCCCGCCGCGAAGACGCCCGGCACGCTCGTCTCGAACATCATCGGCTCGCGCGCCGGGCCCCACCCGCGCGCCGCCTCGCGTGCGTCCGCGCCCGTGAGGATGAAGCCCTTGTCGTCCGTCGCCACCAGCGGCCGGAACGCCTCCGTGCGCGGTGCCACGCCGATGAACACGAACAGCGCGCTCGCCGGCACCGTGCGCGTCTCGCCCGTCTCCGCGTTGTGCAGATCCAGGCACTCCAGATGGTCGGTGCCGTACACCGCGGTGATCTCCGAGTCGCCCACGACCTCGATGTTCGCCGTGTACGCGATGCGGTCCACGAGGTACTGCGACATCTGCGGCGACAGCGTCGGCTTGCGCACGATCATCGTCACCCGCTCGGCGTAGCGCGAGAAGAACAGCGCGCCCTGCCCCGCCGAGTTCGCGCCGCCGAGCACGTGGACGTGCTGGCCGCGGTACATCGCGGCCTCCGACAGCGCCGCGCCGTAGTACACGCCCGCGCCCACCAGCCGCTCGGCGCCGGGCACCGCCAGCTCCTTCACCGCCGCCATCCCCGACGCCAGCATCAGCGCGTGGCACGCCACCTCGGTGCCGTTCGCCAGCTCGACGATGCGGTACGGGTCCTCGCGGCGCAGCCCCACGACCGCGTGGCCGACGAGGATCTCCGTCCCGAAGCGGCGCGCCTGCGTCGCCGCGCGCCGCGCCAGGTCGGCGCCCGTCACGCCGTTCGGGAAGCCGAGGTAGTTCTCGATCATCGAGCTCGTGCCGGCCTGGCCGCCGGGCGCGTTCTGCTCCACGAGCAGCACCTTCAGCCCCTCCGACGCGCCGTACACCGCGCACGCCAGCCCCGCCGGCCCGCCGCCGACGACCACCAGGTCGTAGAACGGACGCGCCACCGTCTGCAGCCCGACCGTCGCCGCCAGCTCGGCGTTGCTCGGCGCGACGAGCATGCGGCCGTCCTGGAGCAGCACCACCGGCAGCGGCGGCGTCGCGTCGCGCCCTTCCAGCACGAGCGCGCGCATCTGCGCGTCCTCGTCCAGGTCCACCCACTGGTACGGCACCTGGTTGCGCGAGAGGAAGTCGCGCGTGGCGAAGCTCTGCGGCGACCAGCGCGAGCCGACGACGCGCAGCCCGTCGAACGGGAGCACCGCGTGCGCCGTCCAGTCGGCCAGCAGGTCGTCGAGCACCGGATACAGGCACTGCTCCGGCGGGTCCCACGGCTTCAGCAGGTAGTGGTCGACGCCGACCTCGTTGATCGCCGCGATCGCGGCCGACGTGTCCGCGTACGCCGTCAGCAGCGCGCGCTTCGTGTCGGGAAACAGCGCGCGCAGCTGGCCGAGCAGCTGCGTGCCGGTCATGTCGGGCATGCGCTGGTCGACGAGGAAGAGCGCGACCGGCGCGCCGCGGCGCTTCAGCTCGCGCGCGGTCTCCAGCGCCTGCGCGCCCGACGCGGCCGCGACGATGCGGTGGCGCTGGCGGTACTGCCGGCGCAGGTCGCGCTCGACGGCGCCGAGGACCTCGCGGTCGTCGTCGACGGCGAGGATGACGGGCTTGGTCGTCACGAGGCCTGCTCCTGCGCCGGCTCCTGCTCCGTCGACGTGGGCAGCGTGACGCTGAACGTCGTGCCCTGCGCGCCCGACGCGACGTCGATCACGCCGTGGTGCCGGTGCGCGATGCGGCGCGCGATGTCGAGGCCGAGCCCCGTGCCCGCGCCCACCTCCTTGGTGGTGAAGAACGGATCGAAGACGCGCGCGAGCACCTCGGCCGGGATGCCGTGGCCGTCGTCGGCGACGCGCACGACGACCTTGCCCAGCTCCACGTCCGCGGTGACGTGCACGTGGCCGCCCGGCGCGGCGTCGATCGCGTTGTCGAGCAGGTTGACCCACACCTGATTGAGCTCGCCGCCGTAGCCGTCCACCGGCGGCAGGTCGGGCGCGATCGTCAGGTCCACGGCCACCGACCGGTCGCGCGCCTTGGCGCCGAGCATCGTGATCGTGTCCGAGAGGCCGCGGCCGATGGCGACCGGCTTCAGCGTCGCCTGCTGGTCCATGTGCGTGAAGCCCTTCACCGCGTCGACGAGCGCATGGATGCGCGACGCGGCGCTGCAGATCTCGTCCGCGAGGCGGCGCACCGTGTGGCCGACCGCGACGTGCTCGAGCACGGTGCCGACGTTGCCGGTGCCGACGCTGGCCTCCACGGCCTGCACGTCCGCGACGCCGAACCCCGACCTGGCGAGCTCCGCGAGCGTGTCGTCGGAGACGCCGGCGACGCCGCGGTCGTCGAGCCAGTCGGCGAGGGCATCCTCGCGGTCGGCGGCTTCCAGCGGCGAGCGGCTGCGTCGCGCGGTGGCAGGGTCGTCGCGCAGCGCGGCGATCGAGAAGTACTGCGTGTCCGAGACGTCGAGCTCGCACACGGCCTTGGTCGCATCCTCGAGTCGCTTCAGCTCGGCCACCAGCGTCTTGGCGCTGCGCGCGACGGCGGAGGCGGGGTTGTTCAGCTCGTGCGCGAGCCCCGCCGCGAGCCGGCCGAGCGAGGCCATCTTCTCGTCGAGCAGCTCGCTCGACTTGAAGACGCGCGCGCGGTCGATCATCACGTGGACCATCACGGCCGTGAGCTCGTGGCACTCGCGGATCATGCGCGCGATGTCCGGCGGCTCGACCATGAACACCTCGGTGCGCCGCTCGGCCACGACGTTCCCGGGCGGCGTCTTGATGCGCGAGTAGGGCAGCAGTCCGGTGACGTCGCCGCCGTGCCACTCCATGACGATGCGCGGGCCGGCGCCGCGGTCGACGCGGATGGAGAGGTGGCCGTCGAGGACGACGTAGAGCCCGGCGACCGGCGGCCCGCTGGCGGTGAGGATGTCGCCGGGCTCGAGGACGCGCAGGTGCCCGGTGCGCGCCAGCCACTCCAGCTGCTCGCGGGGCACGGCCGCGAGGGTGCGGTGCGCCGCGAGGCGCTCGAGGAGCGAATCGTCGGGCATGGGTCGCCGGGGCGATGGGGAGCACGCGACTGGTGCCCGCGCGCACGCTCCGCGACGGTACGACTTTTCGGGGCGCGGGGCCAGAGTCGCGTCCGTCCTGCGCCGGCGCGCCGGACCCGAACGGCATTTGCAAGGATGAAGATCGGATAAGGTCTGATAACGACGGATGGCTCCGCGTGGGTGCGAGGTCGGTCGCACGCCACCGGAGCCATCCGTCGTTATCAGATCTTCTCAGATTTCAATCCTTGCTGCAGTTCTCGTTCGGGTCCGGCGCGACCGACGCCCGTCAGTCTCCTCCGCCCGCCGTCGCCGTCGTCGCCGGCCCGCCGGACTTCTTCACGTAGCGGTCGAACCAGTCGATCCACCGCGCCCACAGGTCGAGCGTGTTCTCCATCGACCGCGGCGTGTGCGACTCGTACGGATACACGTACAGCGCCGCCGTCTTGCCGAGGCTCGTCAGCGCGTGCATGAAGCGCTCGGACTGCAGCGGCCAGGTGCCCGTGTTGTTGTCGTCGCCGCCGTGATACAGCAGGATCGGCGCGCGGATCTGGTCGGCCTTGAAGTACGGCGACATCTCCAGGTACGTCTCCGACGCCGCCCAGATGCTGCGCGGCTCCGCCTGGAAGCCCGTCGGCGTGAGCGAGCGGTTGTACGCGCCGTCACCGGCGATGCCCGCCTTGAAGAAGGGCGTGTGCGCCAGCAGGTTCGCGGTCGCGAACGCGCCGTAGCTGTGGCCCCCGTGCCCGACGCGGTCCATGTCGACGGTGCCCATGCGCTCCACCGCGCGCATCGCGCCGTACATCGCGTCCACCATGCTCGACACGTAGGTGTCGTTGTAGTTCTCGCCGACGATCGGGATGTCGGGATACACCAGCGCGTAGCCCTGCGTCAGCCAGAGCTCCGACCAGCGCAGCCACGTCAGGTGCGGGAAGGCGTTGCGGTTGCGCGCGCGCAGCGCGGCGCGCCGGTAGCCGTCGGGCGTCGTGAACTCGCGTGGATACGTCCAGAAGATCGCCGGCACCTTCTGCCCGTCGCGGTAGCCCACCGGCAGCGCGATGTTCCCCTGGATCTCCAGCCCGTCCTGGCGCGTGAACGTGAAGTCCGTGCGCCGCACGTTCGCCAGCTCGGGGAACGGGTTCGCGTTGCGCGTCAGGTTCTCGAGCGCGCCGCCCGGCGTCCAGAGATACGAATCGGGGAAGAGCGCGCGCCCCTCGCGGGCGACGATCATCCGCTTCAGGTCCGCGTCGAGCGCGACGAGCGGCCGATCCCACGTGTCCGCCGCTCCCTGGAACACGCGCGCGCGCGTCGTGTCGGCGAGCGACACGCGGTCCACGAACGGGCGCGGGCGGAAGTCGCGCGTCAGCCCGTCGCCCTGCAGGTACGGCTCGCCCGCCGCCGACACGAGCGCGTACGCGATGCCGTTCGGCGTGCGCTCGGTCCACAGGTCGCCCGGCGCGGTGAGGATGCTGTCCGGATGCGCGAAGCCGACGATGATGCGGCGCGCCGGCGCCGCGCCCGAGTCCCCGCGCGTGCGATCCCAGTACGCGAGCGCGCGGCGCCCGGTGCGCGTCACGGTCCCGAACACGCGGCGCCCCGCGCTGTCCAGGCGCACCTCGGCGATCGGGTCCTCGCTCGCGGCGAGCACGGTGCCCTTCGCGGTGTCGAACGGCGCGCGCAGCAGCACGACCTGGTCGCCGCCGCCCGTCACGCGCTTGAGGTACACGAGCCCCGCGCCCGCCGGATGCCACGCGAGCCCGCGCAGCCCACCGCCGCCCTGTCCACCGCCGCCCGGCCCGTCGCTGCTCCCCTCGCGCAGCGCACGCTTCTCCAGCGTCGCCACCACCGCGCCCGCGCGGTCGAGCACCGCCGTCTTCCCGGGGAAGCCGCGCCAGCTCGTGAGGAAGGAGAACGGCCGCTCGACCCAGCGCGCGAGCACGTGCTTCCCATCCGCGCTGAGCGCGATCGACTCGTACATGCGCGGCTCGCCCAGCCGGCGCGGCGCGCGGCCCGGCGCCAGCTCCACGAGCTGCGCGCGCGTGTAGCGCTCGAACAGCGCCGCGTCGTGCGTGTCGCCGAGCAGGTTTGAGAAGGTGCGCGTCGGCGTGGCGGTCGGACGCGACAGGCGCACGCGCGGCCCCTCGGGCACGCGCCCCTGCGTCGGCTCCGCGCCGCGGTCGGCGGGGACGACGAGCGTCAGCAGCGTCCCCTCGGGCGTCCACTGCAGCATGCGCGACGGGCGCTGCTCGACCTCGGGCGAGATGTCGACGTGCGACGAGGTGCCGAGCGTGGCGAGGACGCGCGCGTCGCTGACGCGCTGCGCGCGGCCGGTCGCCGCGTCGGCGGTCCACACCTCGGTGCCGGTGGGGCGGTGCGCGAGGAACGCCACGCGCGCGCCGTCCGGCGACCAGGTCCAGTCGCTGACGAACGTCCCCGCGGGGAGCGCGACGTCGTGGAAGCGGCGCGCCTGCAGGTCGTAGATCTGCAGCGCGCGCACCCCGAACGTGTCGAGGTGCCAGAGCCGGTCGGTCGCGGGGCGGATCTCCAGCTCCGCGAGGCGCAGCGTCGGGCGCGACATGAGCGCGAGCGTCGAGAGCTGCGTCGCGCGCGGAACCAGGAACCAGCGCCCGCCCGGCGCCGGCGCGTCGAGCACGGCGAAGCTCGCGTCGCGCCCGAACCACTCGGCGATGGGCGCCGGCGGGCGCACGTAGCGCGCGTCCGCCTCGGCCTGCGCGACCTGCTCGGCGGAGACGCGCGCGGGGCGCGGCGCGGAGGGGGCCGCGGGAGTGGCCGCCGGGGGAGGCGCGGGCGTCTGCGCGCCGAGGGCGGACGCGGCGAGCAGCGCGAGCGACAGGGCGCCGGCGGCGGCGCGCCGCGGGCGGACGGACGAGGGCATCACGATCCTCCAGGGGGTGTGGCGGGAACGATCCCCGGAATGACCGGGCGTGCACGCGCCAAGTCAAGCGTTCGGCGCGCCGGACGTCTGTACCTATGGGGAGGACGCGGATGCCTCGGATCGGAGCGGATCATTCGGATCGCTCCTCACGGGTGCATGGAGCGTCGCCACCATGTGGGACGATCCGGCGCATCCGGCGCATCCGGACGATCCGTATCCTCCCCAAAGGGCGAACAGATCCGGCGCGCCGGCCCCGAACCACAACGGCAGCAAGGATGAAGATCGGATAAGGTCCGATAACGACGGATGCTCCGCGTGGCGGCGACGAACGTCGTCCAACGCGGAGCATCCGTCGTTATCGGACCTTATCCGATCTTCATCCGTGCAATGCCGTTCGCCGTTCGGGTCCGCGCCGAGGAGCCCTGATCGCTCCTCACTCCCGCGCGAACGCCGCGTCGAACGCCATCCGCGACGGCGCGAAGTTGACCCGTCGGATGTGCGCGCACGCCTCGCGCGCGCCGAACTCCCGCTCCATCCCCGGGTCCTCCCACTCCACCGACAGCGGGCCCGCGTAGCCGGCGCGGTTGAGCGCCCGCACCACCGCCTCGAAGTCGATCCGCCCGCGCCCGATCGAGCGGAAGTCCCACGCGCGGTCCGGATGCCCGAACGGTAGGTGCCCGCCGAAGGTGCCCGAGCGCTTCGGCACGTCCGACCACCACACGTCCTTCATGTGCGCATGGTAGATCCGGTCGCCGAACGCGTCGATGAAGCCCACGTAGTCCACGCCCTGGTAGCCGAGGTGGCTCGGGTCGTAGTTGAAGCCGAACGCCTCGCGCCGCCCGAGCGCCTGCAGCGCGCGCTCCGCCGTCGCGATGTCGAACGCGATCTCCGTCGGGTGCACCTCGAGCGCGAAGCGCACGCCCGCCGCGTCGAACGCGTCGAGGATCGGGTGCCAGCGGTCCGCGAAGTCGCGGAAGCCCGCGTCGAGCATCGCGTCGGGCACCGGCGGGAAGCTGTAGAGCAGCGGCCAGATCGACGAGCCGGTGAAGCCCGTCACCACCTGCACGCCCAGCCGCGCCGCCGCCTGCGCGGTGCGCATCATCTCCTCGGCCGCGCGCGCCTGCACGCCCGCCGGATCGCCGTCGCCCCACACGCGCGGCGGGAGGATGCCGCGGTGCCGCTCGTCCACGCGGTCGCACACCGCCTGGCCGACGAGGTGGTTGCTGATCGCCCACACCTGCAGCCCGTGGCGCGCCAGCAGCGCGCGCCGCTCCTCACAGTAGCCGTCCTCGGTGAGCGCGCGCTCGACGTCGAAGTGGTCGCCCCAGCTCGCGAGCTCCAGCCCGTCGTAGCCCCAGTCGCGCGCCTTCGCGGCCAGCGTCTCCAGCGGCAGGTCGGCCCACTGGCCGGTGAACAGCGTGACGGGGCGCGTGGCGTTCGTGTGCGTGCTCGCGGTCATCGAGTGGCTCCCGTTCCTGCGGTCGGCGGCGTGTAGGCGGCGTCCACCCAGGCGTGCGTGCGGCCGCTCGCCAGCGCGGCGTGGACGAAGTGCACGCCCGCGGCGCCGTCCTGCACGGTGGGGAAGTCGAGGTCCAGCGGGTCGGGCGCGACGCCCGCGCGGCGCGCCATGATCACCCGCGCGACGTTCGCGTAGATGTTGGCGAACGCCTCCAGCAATCCCTCCGGATGCCCCGGCGGCATGCGCGTGCCGCGCCGCGCCTCGGGCACCAGGAACGCGTGCCCCGGCGTGAAGCGCTCCGTCGGACCGTCGGCGCGGCGCACGAGCAGCTCGTTCGGCGTCTGCTGGTGCCACTCCAGCGACGCGTCGGTGCCGTAGACGCGCAGCGCGAGCCGGTTCTCCTCGCCCACCGAGATCTGCGAGCAGACGAGGATCCCCTTCGCGCCGCCGCGGTAGTGCACGAGCATGTTCGCGTCGTCGTCGATGCGCCGGCCGGGCACGAAGGTGCTGACGTCCGCGTACAGCCGCTCGATCTCGAGCCCCGTCACGTAGCGCGCGAGATGCTCGGCGTGCGTGCCGATGTCGCCGATCGCGCCCGCGCCCGCCCGCGCCGGATCGGTGCGCCAGTCCGCCTGGCGGTTGCCCGTCTCCTCGATCGCGGTCGCGAGCCACCCCTGCGAGTACTCGACGATCACCTTGCGGACGACGCCGAGTGCGCCCGAAGCGACCAGGGCGCGCGCCTGCTTCACGAGCGGGTACGCCGCGTACGGATGCGTGAGCGCGAACACCACGTCGCGCTCCGCCACCAGGCGGCAGAGCGCCTCCGCGTCCTCGAGCGTCGTCGTCAGCGGCTTGTCGCACACCACGTGGATGCCGCGCTCCACGAACGCGCGCGCGTTGGCGTAGTGCATGTGGTTCGGCGTGACGATCGCCACGAAGTCGATCCGCTCGCCCTCGGGCAGCTCGGCCTCGCGCGCGGCCATCTCCTCGAAGCTCGCGTACACGCGCCGCGGGTCGAGCCCCAGCTCCGCACCCTGCGCGCGCGACCGCGCCGCGTCCGACGAGAACGCGCCCGCCACCAGCTCGGCCAGCCCGTCGAGCGACGCGGCGCGGCGGTGCACGGCGCCGATGAACGCGCCGGGGCCGCCGCCCACCATGCCGTAGCGCAACCTGCGGGTCATCATCGGATCGGGCGTCGGTGCGCTCATGGACGGCGGCATGTGAGAGGGACGGTGATGCGGGGAGGATCACATGCCGGCGCGCCGCGCGCCACCCGCCAGGCGACCGCCCGCTCCTGCCGGCGCTCCTGCCGCCGCTCTTGACGCCGCGTCCGCCACGGCCGAAGGTGCAGCGCGCACCGGCCCGTCCGTGCGCCACGGCCACCGCCCCTTGCCGGAGCCACCGATGCGAACCGCTCGCCTGCTCGCACCGCTCGCGCTCGCGCTCCTCCCGCACGCGCCGCTCGGTGCGCAGCCCGCGGCCGCGCCCGCGACGGACAGCATCGTGGCGGCGGCCACGCGCGCCCAGCTCGCCGGCCGTGGCGACGAGGCGCGCGCGATCCTCGCCCGCGGCATCCGCGGCGCCACGCGCGCCGACGCGCGCCTGCTCTACCAGGGAATCCTCGGCGACACGCACCTGTACGAGGGCGACCTGAAGGCCGCGCTGCGCGTGTACGGCGCGGCCGCCGCGGCGGCGACGCGCGCGAAGGTGGACTCGATGGCGGGCGCGGCGCACTACGGCATGGCGCTGGTGGAGGCGATGAGCGGCCGCGCGCGCGAGGCCGACGCGCACCTCGCGGCCGCGGAGCGCGCGGGCGACTGGCCCGGGAACGACCCGGCGCTGGTCCGGGCGCGCGATCGCGCGATGCTCTCGGCGCTCCTCGGCCGCGTCGAGGCGACCGACACGGCGCTGCGCGCGCTCGCGTCGACGCCGCGCGCCGCGCAGTTCGTGCCGGCGTTCCGCGGCCTGTCGCTGGCGATGGCGGGGCGCTGCGCCGACGCGCTGCGCGCCACCGCGCTCGCCGCCGACCAGCAGGGCGCGATCGTCCTCGCGGCGCGCGCGCGCTGCGCCGCGGCCAGCGGACAGGCCGCGGAGGCGTCGGCCGCGCGCACCGCGGTGCTGACGATGGCGCCACCGGATCCGTTCGGATGGCCACACCTCATCGCACGCCACCTCGCCCGCCAGATCCGATGATCCACGCACGACACGCGGCGCTGGCCGCACTCCTCGTCGTCACCGCCAGCGTCACCGTCGCCGGCTGTGCGAGCGGCGGCGCGCGCGCAGCCACCGCGACCACCGCGGCGGCGGACGCCGCACCGCTGCGCGTCATGACGTTCAACCTCCGCTACGACAACGCCGGCGACAGCGGCAACGCCTGGCCGCACCGGCGCGACTGGGTGGCGGGGCTGATCCGCTTCCACGAGGCGGACGTGGTGGGCGTGCAGGAGGCGCTGCAGCGGCAGCTCACGGACCTCGACGCGCGGCTGCCGGGCTTCGCGCGCGTCGGCGTCGGGCGCACGGACGGACGCACGCGCGGCGAGTTCAGCGCGATCCTCTACCGCGCCGACCGGCTGGAGGTGCTGGACAGCGGGACGTTCTGGCTGTCGACGACGCCCGAGGTCCCGGGCAGCAAGGGGTGGGACACGGCGATCGAGCGCGTGGCGACGTGGGCGCGCTTCCGCGACCGGCGCACGGGCTGCCGGCACGTGCACCTTAACACGCACTTCGACCACGTGGGCGAGCAGGCGCGCCAGGAGAGCGCGCGGCTGATCCGCCGCCGCCTCGCGACGCTCGCGCAGGGGCTGCCGGTGGTGATGACGGGCGACCTGAACGCCGATCCGCGGAGCGCACCGTACCGCATCCTCACGCGCGACACGATCGCGGACGCGCTGCCGCCGCTGACGGACGCGTTCCTCACGAGCCGCATCGGGCACTACGGACCGACCGCGACGTGGAACGCGTTCAAGGCGATCGAGCCGGAGAAGCGCATCGACTACGTGCTGGTCTCGGGGCCGATCACGGTGCGCACGCACGGCATCCTGCCCGACAGCTGGGACGGCCGCTTCCCGTCGGACCACCTGCCGGTGCTGGCGTCGCTGGCGGTGGCGTGTCGATGACTGCGAGCTGCGGGTCCTGCTCCGTGCCCTCGGCAGGCGACGTCGCACCATGCGTGCACGAACTACTCATCAGGATACGGATGCTTCGGATGCCGACGGATCGTTCGGATCGCTCCGCTCGCGAGCACGGCGCGTCGCCGCCACGCGGAGCGATCCGGAGCATCGCGCTTCAGATCCGGAGCATCCGCATCCCCCGTTCGCCGACCCGTGCACCGCGCGCCGGACCCGAACGACAACAGCAGCAAGGATGAAAATCTGACAAGATCTGATGACGACGGATGGCTCCGGTGAAGCGCGACCGATCTCGCACCCACGCGGAGCCATCCGTCGTTATCAGATTTTATCCGAACTTCATCCTTGCAATGCCGTTCGCCGTTCGGGTCCGGCGCGCCGTCACTCCGGCCGCACGGGCTGCGTCCACGCCGACTCCACCTCGCCCTCGTACGCCGGATCCGCCTTGACGCGCGACGACACCACGTGCGCCCGCACGTACAGCTCGTCCCCGCGCATCGTGTACGACGGCGACGTCCCCGCGACCGTCGCCAGCACCGCGCCGACGTCCGCCGAGTAGCGCCGCGTCAGCGCGCGGCCCGTCGAGTCGCGCACGGCGACGCTCGTGGTGTCGAAGCCGCGCCGCGTGCCGATGAAGGACGTCGTGTACGTCACGCCCGGCTCGCCGCGGATCGCGAGCGACAGCGTCCGCCCGTCGCGCCGCACGTCGGCGAGCGTCACGCCGCTGCTGGCGTAGAAGTCGCCGCGCTGCATCGCCGCCATCAGGCTGTCGGGCGTGAGCGTCGTCGCGCGCACCTGCACCCAGCCGCGCCCCGTGTAGCGCCGCTCGGGCGCGGGCGGATGGTAGTCGTGCGCGTCGTCCGTCGCGACGCCGTAGAGCAGCGCGCCCCCGCGCGCGAGCCGGTGCGCGAGCACGATGTCCCAGATCCGCTCGTTGCCCGCGTGCAGCGCATCCCCCGGCACGTGCACCAGCGGGTGGCCGTTGTACACCTCGAAGAAGCGCAATCCCTCGAGCTCGAGCAGGTCCTCCGCCGTCTGGCTCCAGAGGAAGTTCGGGTGATTCAGCACGCCGACGATCGGCCGCGCCGCGCGTCGCGCCTGCGCGTCCAGCTGCGCGAGGTCGCGCCGGAACATCTCGACCAGCGTCGCGCCGGGCTGCGCGGGCACCAGCTCCGCGAGGTTGAGCGCCGTCACGTGCGCGCCGCGCCGGTCGAGGTACTGCGTGATCTCCTCGCCCTCCACCAGCACGAAGCGACCCGGCTCCTCCAGCCGCGGGCGATACTCGTCCGGCCGGCGCAGGCGCACCCACGTCGTGTCGCCCGTGCGGCGCTCCTCCACCCACGCGCCGAACCGCGCGCGGTACCGCGCGTACGCATCGCGCCCGAGGCCCGTCGCCGGCACGCGCCACCAGCGCTCCTCGCGGGCGAGCGTGTTGTGGTCGGTGAGCGAGACGAAGTGGTAGCCGTGCGCGCGGTACCAGTCGGCGACCATCTCGGGGAAGTCGTCGCCATCGCTCCACAGCGTGTGCGTGTGCGTGTTCCCCCTGAACCACGTCGCGGCGGGCGGCGGCGACGCCGCGTGCGGCGCGGTGCGGCAGGCGGTCGCGGCGAGGAGGGCGACGACGACGGCGCGGACGGCGTGGGGGAACGTGCGCATGCGGTCTCGCGCGGTGGAGCGGGTCAGGGAATCGGCCGGCGGCGGTGGTCGGGATGCACGGGGAAGCGTAGCGCACCGCTCGCGCCGGGGCACGCTGGGACAGTTGACCCATGTCTCCGGCGGCGGCCGGACGGTATCGATCCGCATGCCTCCCTCCCGCCGCTCCCGCCTCCCCCGCACGCGCCTGCTCGCCGCCGCGCTGCCGCTGCTCCTCCCCGCGGCCCCCGCGCTGCACGCGCAGGCCCCCGCGCCCACGCCCCTCACCGCCGCCGCGCGGCGGCAGGCGCTCGACAGCGCGGCCGTGCTGCTGTCCGCGCGCTACCTGGATCCCGCGGCCGGCCGGCGCCTCGCCGACTCGCTGCGCGCCTGGGCGCGGCGCGACGCCTTCGCCACGGTCGCCGATCCCGCGCGCCTCGCCGACACGCTGGGCCGCGCGCTGCGCACGGTCGTCGCCGACAAGCACCTCTACCTGCGCCACGTGCCGAACGTCGAGTACGTGGGCGGCGCGGGCGCGGGGCGCATCGTCGACGCGCGCGTCGCGCCGGCCGGCGGCGCGGGTCCCGTCATGGTCCGGCGCTCCGGCCGCGTGGACCCGCGCGACTCGGCCACCATCGCGCGCACCAACTTCGGCTTCGCGAAGGTGGAGCGCCTGGAGGGGAACGTCGGCTACGTGAAGCTCGACCTGCTGGTGCCGCCCGACTACGCCCGTGCGACGGCCGACGCGGCGCTCGCCTTCCTGCGCCACACCGAGGCGGTGATCCTCGACGTGCGCGACGTGCCGGGCGGCGCGCCGCAGATGATGCAGTACCTGCTGAGCCACTTCGTGACCGGCCCCGCGACGCTGCTGCACGCCTCGTTCGCGCGCGCGGACAACGTCGCCGACTCGCTCTGGAGCGTCCCCGCGCTGGCCGAGCGGGGTCTGGGCGGCAAGCCGCTCTACATCCTCACGAGCGCGCGCAGCGCGTCGGCGGCCGAGATGCTGGCGTACGTCGGGCAGCGGTCGCGCGTCGCGACGGTGGTGGGCGAGACGACCAGCGGCGCCGGCAACGGCGGCCGGCCGCACACGATCGGCGCGGGGCTGCAGCTGTTCGTCCCCGAGCGGCAGATCCTCACCGGACCGGGCTGGGAGCAGACGGGCGTGGTCCCTGACGTCGCGGTGCCGGCGGCCGACGCGCTGACGCGCGCGCTGGCGCTGGCCCGTCAGCGCGTGGCGCCAGGGACGAGCGCGGTCCGCTGAGGCGGTTCGCGTGCCGGGCCCGTGGGGCTGTTGGGGGATACGGATGCTCCGGATCGGAGCGGATGCTTCGGATCGTCCCGCGTGCCGGCGACGTCCCGTGCACCGACGAGGCGCGATCCGCACGACCCGACGCATCCGAAGCGTCCGTAACCTCTCCCAAGGACGATGAGAACGCCGACGGGCCGCGATCCACTGGATCGCGGCCCGTCGCGCTCGTGCCTGGCGTGTCGTGCTCAGCGCCGCTGCAGGCGGCTCAGCAGGCGCAGCATCTCGAGGTAGAGCCACACCAGCGTGACGAGCAGCCCGAACGCGCCGAACCACTCCGCCACGCGCGGCGCGCCCTCGCGCGCGCCCCGCTCGATGAAGTCGAAGTCGAGGACGAGGTTGAGCGCGGCGACGCCGACGATCACGACGCTGATGCCGATGCCGAGCGGGGAGCTGTCCCACAGGAAGGGGAGCTGCGCGCCGAAGAGGCGGGCGACCAGCGCGACGAGCGAGGCGAGCGCGATGCCGAGCGTCGCGCCGATGACGATCTTCCGGAACATCGGCGTCGCGCGGATCACGCCCGTGGCGTAGAGCAGGTACATGCCGCCGGCGGTGGCGAGCGTCAGCACGACCGCGGTGCGCGGCAGCCCCGCGTAGCGCGCGTCGTAGAGCGCGGAGACGGCGCCGAGCAGCAGCCCCTCGAGGACGGCGTAGAGGGGCGCCGTGAACGGCGCGAGCTGCGGCTTGAAGACGGTCACGAGCGCGAGCACGAAGCCGCCGATCCCGCCGACGAGCAGCGCCGGCGTGACGACGCCGAAGTTCCCGGCGGCGACGGCCTGCCAGGTGAACGCCGCGCCGAACACGACCAGCGCGAGCAGGACGAGCGTCTTCCACGCGGTGCCCGCGACGGTCATCGTGTCGCCGGCCGCGCGCAGCCCGGTGGCCTTGGCCATCCGGGAGAGCATCGGGTTGGAGGATTCCATGCGCAGGGGCGTGAGGGGTTGGGAGCAGGCGGCCAGCCGACGGGCGGCCGTACCCGCGAAAGATACTACCCCGAACACGGGGTCACCGTGCCCTGACGAGCGGCGCGGGTCCGGGGTGCGTCACGCCGGACCCGAACCGCGAACGGCATTGGCAAGGATGAAGTTCGGATAAGATCTGATAACGACGGATGGCTCCGCGTCGGGCGACGTTCCTCGCCACCACGCGGAGCCATCCGTCGCCATCAGACCCTGTCAGCTCTCATCCTTGCTGCCGTTTCCGTTCGGGTCCGGCGCCCCTCACGGCTGACGGAGGAATCCAGGCGGTGCCGCGACGGGGGCCGACAGCGTGCGCAGGAACGCCTCCAGCTGCGCGCGCTCGCGGGCCGTCAGCCGCAGCGGCTTCAGCTCCGAGTGCCCCGCCGGCGCGGCGGGCGCGCGGTCGTAATGCGCCACGACCGCCGCCAGCGTCCCCACCTGCCCCGCGTGCATGTACGGCGCCCGCCCGGCCACCCCGCGCAGCGACGGCGTCTTGTAGGCGCGCACCAGCTCCTCGCCCTCGGTGGTGGCGAAGCGCAGCTCCGCGCAGTCGTCGGGACCCGCGTCGCTGTGGCGCCCCGTGCACGCGAACTCCGACGCCAGCGCCTGCCGCACGCCGGTCGCCCGGCCGCTGTCCTCGGGGAGCGCGACGGATGGACGCGGCACGCCCGTGTTGTGGAAGTGGTCGTCCGTGAAGCGCGGGCCGTTGTGGCAGTTGACGCAGCTCGCCCTGCCGATGAACAGCCGCGCGCCCGCGACCTCGTCGTCGGTGAGCGCCGACTCCGCGGTCTGCGGCCGGCCCGCGAGCTCCGCGTCCACCCAGCGGTCGAAGCGCGTCGGCGCGAAGCCGATGGTGCGCTCGTACGCCGCGATCGCCTTGCCGATGTTCGCGTAGACGCGGCTGACGTCCTGCTGCCGCGCGGGCGGGATGCGCGCCCACGCCGCGCGCCACGCGGTGTCCGCCACGGGCCCCGCCTTCTCCGGCAGCCCGTCGAGCGCGGGCAGCGGCCCGAACACGGCCTCGTAGTCCGCGCGGTAGTGCGCCGCGACGGCGTGCGCGTACTGCGTGCGGCTGCCGCCGTGCTCCACCGCGCTCTCCAGCGGGCCGAGCGCCTGCGCCCACTGGCTGTCGGCGCGGCCGTCCCAGAAGAGCCAGGGCGAGTGCGCGGTGCCGGCGACGGGCATCGTGCGGCGCGCGGTGGTGCCCATCCCCTCCGCCAGCGCGACGCCGTCCTGGAACTCGCGCGCGGGGACGTGGCAGGTGGCGCACGACACGCGGCCGTCGCCGCTCAGGCGCGCGTCGAAGAAGAGGCGGTGGCCGAGCGCCGCCGCGCGCGGATCGTCGGCGACGCGGTTGGACGGATCCTTCGGCAGCGGCCCCAGGCTCGCGAGCGACAGCGTGCGCAGCGTCTCGCGCTCGGCCGCCGACCAGCGGGGGCCGGCAGTGCGCGCACCTGCGGTGAGCGCGTGCACGGCGGCGGACGTCAGCACGAGCGCGGTCAGCGCGGCGACGACGAGGGCGAGACGCGGCGGGCGCATCAGAGCTTGAGGTTGAAGACGACGGAGTCGGTGCCCGAGGCGGCCGCGACGCGGAACGTCACGACCCACCAGCCGCCCATGTTGAACTTCATCCCGTCGACCACGTGGTCGCCGTTGCCGACGTGGCGCGTGACGCGCGGCTTCGTGGGGAGGCCGTGGCCGTGCTGCGGCATCCCGCCGTCGACGGCGACGGTCGCGGAGTCCACGGGCGCGCCGGCGGCGGTCTCGAGGTGGAGCGTCCAGCGGTGCAGCCGGTTGCGCGGGATGCTGTCGCCCTGCGGGACGATCGTCGCCCGGTAGGCGCCGCCCGCGCTGGCGCGCGTGCGCGAGTAGTCGAGGTCCTTGGGCGGGCGCGCGAACAGCATGCAGCCGGAGAGCAGCGCGCCAGCGGCCATGCCGGCGACGGCGCGGGCGAATCGAGCGAAGTGGGACACGGGAGCCTCGTCGCGAAGGGGGAAACGCGGGGAGCCACGTCCGCGGGGGACGTGGCTCCAAGGTGCCGGCGACGAGGGCGTGCGGACTTGAACGGAGCGGCTGGGCGTTTGAACGAAGGGGCTGAGTTGTGCGCCGGACCCCGTTTGCCCATTGGGGAGGATACGGATGCCTCGGATGAGTGCGGATGCGGCGGATCGTTCCGCGTGGCGGCGACGCTCCATGCACTCGCGCGGAGCGATCCGAATGATCCGTTCCGATCCGGAGCATCCGTATCCCCCCAAGAGCCAAAGGGGTCCAGCGCACGAGGACCGAACGACATGAGACAGGATGACAGGATGACCAGGAGGCTCCATGTAGCGCATGGGACGTCGCGCACCGCGGAGCCTCCTGGCTCATCCTGTCATCCTGTCAAAGCCGTTCGCCGTTCAGCGTCCGGTGCGCAGCGGCTCGGCCATCTGCAGCGCCGACGGCGGGAAGCCGAACATCCGGCGCGACGTGCGCGACAGGTGCGCCGCATCCGCGAAGCCCGCCGCGTGCGCCGCCGCCGACAGCGACCCGCCGGCCGACACGAGCTCCCACACCCGCAGGAAGCGGCGCCAGAGGATGTACGGCCGCAGCGCCATCCCCGTCTCCTCCACGAACAGGTGCCGGAAGCGGCTCGGCGACAGGAACGCCTCCGCCGCCACCTCCTCCAGCGTCAGCGGCGCGCCGAGGTGCGCGTTGACGTACGCCACCGCGCGCAGGATCCGCGGGTCCGACACGACCGAGGGCTCGACGCCGTCGGTGAGCGCGTGCACGACGCGCGCGGCCGCCGCGGCGACGGCCGTCGCGCTGCGCGCATGCCACGCCGCGAACAGCGCCGGCCCGACCTCGGCCAGCCGCTCCTCCGGAATCGGCGCGATGCCCGCGTGCAGGTATCGCTCGGCGAGCGCGCGGCCGGCGCGCGTCTCGGGCTCCACGAACAGCACCGCGTTCGCCCCCACGGCGCGGGCGTCCATCGTGTGCGGCTGCCGCGACGCGATGATCGCGCCCCTGTACGCGGTCCACGGCTCGTCGTCGCGCGTGCGGAAGCGCACGCCGGGCACCAGCCCGAACGCGATCTGGATGGCGTAGTGCGCGTGCACGGGCACGACGCCGACGTCGCGGCCGATCAGCAGGCAGCCGCCGTCCCACGGCACGTAGTGCCCCACGCCGCCGACGACGGCGCTCATCGTGACCCACGGTCGCGGATGCGATCGCGCATGCGGCCAATCTTACGTGCGCGCCGTGCGGATGCTCAAGCCGGCACGACCGCCTCGCAGCGCCGCGCCACCGCGTCGGCGACGAACGCGGCGTCCGCGCCGACGCCGCCCAGCAGCGCGGACGTCATCGTGTGCTGGAAGCGGAGGCCGAGGAAGTGCAGGCCGGGCACGCCGACCGCGATGCCGCGCCGGTGCCGCGGCCAGCCGTCCGCGTCGAGCACCGGCTGCCGGATCCAGGCGTAGTCGGGCGCGAAGCCCGTGCACCACACGACCACGCGCGCGTCGAGCGGGACGCCGTCGCACACGGGCCTGCCGTCGCGCGCGTCGGTGACGCGGCCCACGCGCGCGATGCCCGCATCCGCGAGCTGGCGCGCCGGGATGCCGACGAGCGGATCGCCGCGGCGCGCGCGCGTGCGCAGCCGGCGGCCCAGCGGCGTGTCCACCGACGCGCGCGCGAGCACGGGCCAGATCCAGTCGTACACGTCGCGGCCCAGCACGCGGCGCGGCAGCCGGCCCGTCTCGCGGCCGGCGAGCCAGACGCGGCGGACGCGCGCCAGCTCGAGCGCGATCTGCGCGCCCGAGTTCCCCGCGCCGACGACGAGCGCCGGCCCGTCAGGGAGGTCGAACGGGCTGCGGTACGCGCTGGAGTGCAGCTGGTGCACGTCGGGCGCGAGCCGCGTGGCGACGTCGGGGAGGCGCGGGCGCTGGAACGGCCCCGTCGCGACGACGACGCTCTCCGCCTCGAAGCGCAGGTCGCCCGCGTGCGTGCTCGCGTGCGCGACGTGCCGCGCGCCGTCCCACGTCAGCGCGTTCACGCGCGTCCCCGACCGCACCGGCAGCTCGAACCGCTCGGCGTAGCGCGCGAGGTAGTCCGCCACCTCGTCCTTGTCGGGGAGGTGCGCGGGCGGCGCGGGGAACGGCATCCCCGGCAGCCCGCTGTACGCGGCCGGCGTGAACAGCCGCAGCGAGTCCCAGCGCGCGCGCCACGCGTCGCCGACGCGCGGCATCGCGTCGAGGATCACGAAGTCGAGGTCACGCGCGGCCAGCTCGCGGCCGACGGCGAGCCCCGCCTGCCCGCCGCCGACGACGATCGCGTCGTAGCGCTCCGTGCGCACGGCGCCGATCACGGCCGTCACGCGGCGCAGCCCGACGCGGCGACCTGGTAGTCGCAGCGGCAGGCGCCCTCCGCGCACGCCATCGCGCCGCGCCCCGCGCGCACGCACCGCCAGCACGGCGCGAGCGCATCCGCCATCTCGGGCAGGCCGAGCACGCGCGACGCGACGCGCCCGCCATCGGGGACGAGGCCGCGCAGCGCGGCGCGTCCGTCGGCATCGAACGACAGCTCGGCCAGCGCCGCGAAGCCCGCGCGGCGGATGCCGGCGCCCGACGCGTGGTTCTCCGGCGCGTACGCGATCCAGAACCGCTCCGCCTCGCGCGACTCGGCGCGCACGATGGCGTCCAGCAGCCGCGGATAGACGCCGAGCCCGCGGTGCGCGGGCCGCGTGACGAAGTTCCAGAGGTAGCGCTCGCCGTCGGGCATCGCGAAGACGGAGCCCAGCTCGCCGATGGTGGCGGTGCGCGTGGCGACCCAGCCCCACGCCGCCGGCTCGCCGCCGCGATCGGCGACGTAGGCGCGATGGCCCGCCTCGAAGCGCGCGTGCATCGTCGCGACCTCGCGCTCCTGGAGCGCGGCCATCGCGGCCGCGTCGTGCACCCGGCGGACGACGAGACCCGGCAGCGGATCGAGCGCGGGCGCGGGATCGGAACGGTGGCGGGCGGCGAACGGCATGGCGCGGTCCTCGGTGAGCGCTCGGTGAGCGTGGCGCGGGCGCGGTGGTGCGCGCCACCATGCTACGCCCCCACCGGACGCCACCGCTTGAACGCAGGGGCTGACGTGCGTGCCGCGCTGGACCCGAACGGCGAACGACATTGCAAGGATCAGATCTGACAAGATCCGATAACGACGGATGGCTCCGCGTGGTGCGACGTCCCTCGCCCGCACGCGGAGCATCGGCGGTCATCCGATCTTCTCAGATTTTCATCCTTGCAATGCCGTTCGGGTCCGGCGCGCGCCTCCCGGGGCCTCGGGCACGACGATGCGATCAGCGCAGCACGTCGTGCAGCGGACGGCGCGGCGTCGTGCGCCCCTCGGGCGCGTAGCCGAAGCGCAGCACGAGCTGCGGCACCGCGGCGTCGCCGGGCGACGCGGGATCGTCGGCCGCCCGCAGCAGCGCGGGCACCTCGAGCGGCTGGTTCATGAAGGACGCGGCGACGCCGGACGCGCACGCGGCGAGGAGCACGCGTCCCAGCGCCTGACCGGCCACCAGCCAGTCGCGCGGCGCGTCGCCGACGGTCGCCAGCACGGCCATCACCGGCGCGCACTCCACGCGCGTGCGGTCGGCGGGGGCGACGAGCGCCGCGAGCACGGCGCGCCGCGCGGGCGTCTCCACGGGCACGAGCCACGCGCCCTCCGCGGCGGCCGACGCCAGCAGCAGCGCCAGCACGTGCGGCGCCAGCGCGCGCTCCTCGTACGCGAGGCGGTCGGTGTGGCGGCGCACGATGGCGTCGGCGAGCACGCGGTCCGCCTTCGACGGCACGTGCGGCGCGCCGAGCCGCACGCGCGCCAGCAGGTCGCGATCTCGGGGGTCGGGGAGCAGCGCGACCTCGCCCGCGTGGCCCGCGGCGCGGTCAGCGCGCGGCGGCGAAGACGTACGTGCGGCGCTCCAGTGCGCGGTCGGCGACGGCGCGCGTGATGTCGGTCGTCGTGACGATGCCGAGCAGGCGGTCGGCGTCGACCACGAGCACGCGGTGGACGTCGGCGGTGCGCAGGCGCGCGGCCGCGGTGACGGCGTCGGCGTCCGGCGGCAGCGCCACCACGCGGCGCGTCATCACCTCGGCCACGGTGTGCCGGTCGAGCGGGCTCGGGCCGTCGGGCGCGTCGTCCGGCGCGACGTCCAGCTCCGCGTGCTCGACGAGCGACGCCATCCAGCGCGCGGGCGACTCGCCGCCGCCGCCGGGCTCGATCCACTCGTCGGCGTCGTCCATCGGCGGCTCCTGTGGCTCGTCGGTCGCCGCGGCGGCGAAGGCGAGGATGTCGGTAGCCGAGACGACGCCGAGGAGGCGCGAGCCCTCGACGACCGGCACGCCGCCGATGTGGCGCGTCGCCAGCAGCTCGGCCGCCTCGCGCAGCGTCGTGGTCGGGCCGACCGTGAGGACGTCCCTCGTCATGATGTCTCGCAGGCGCAGCATGGGGCCTCCATTGGTGAGCGCGGCGGCGTGCACGCGGCAGCGGGATCGCGCCGTCGTTCGCGAAGGTAGGCCCGCCGCGGCGGCGCCCACCATCGGGCGCTCGCGGACAGCACGTCGGGCGAAGCTCGCGCGCCGCTCGCGCGACGCTCGCGGACGTTCGCACGCGTCGGGGATTCGCCGACGGGCGCCGCGCGCGTCCCCGGCGTCGCTCGCGGGCGCGCCCCGACTCCGAGCGCCACGCGATGCGCCCAGCTTCCGCGGTGAGATCACGCGTTCACCACGGAGAGGAACGATGCGCGACACGCGCGACAGGCTCACCGCACTCGCGGTCGGCATGCTGACGGCCGCCACGCTCGCCGCGCAGCCGGTCGCGACGCCCTCGGCGGCGGCGCACGACGGGCTGCCGTTCGGCGTGGGCGAGCGGCTGGTGTACGGCACGCGCGTCGCGCGCTTCGGCGAGATCGGCCAGGGCACGATGTGGATCGAGGGACCCGCGGACGTGCGCGGGCAGCCCACGTATCGCCTGCACTTCGACTTCGACGCGAAGGTCGGGCTGGTCCGCGTGACGAACCGGACCGAGTCGTGGCTGGACGCGCATGACCCGCGCCGCCTGCGCGCGCTGCGCTTCCACAAGCACGAGCGCCAGCCGCTGTCGAAGCACGACCAGCGCGTGGAGCTCCATCCCGACGAGCGGCGCTGGGACGCCGCCGACGGGAGCGCGGGCACGACGTCCACCGACGCGCCGCTCGACGAGCTGTCGTACCTGTACTTCATCCGCACGCTGCCGCTCGTCATCGACAGCACGTACCGCTTCGACCGCCACTTCGAGGCGGAGCGCAACCCGACGACGGTGCGCGCGGTGGGCCGCGAGCCCGTGGTGACGCCGGCCGGCACCTTCCAGACGCTGCTGGTCGAGATGCGCGTGCGCGACGCGCGTCGCTACAAGGGCGACGGCGTCCTCTGGATCAACCTGACGGACGACGCGTGCCGGATCCCGGTGCGGATCCAGAGCCGCATGCCGCTGGTGGGCGCGGCGGTGCTGACGCTCCGGTCGTACACGCACGGTTCGGCGGCGCCCTGACGGCCCGCGGCACGCGCACCGCGGCGCGCAGGGGAATCGCCGACACGCGACGTCGCATCTCCCCCGAAAAGCCGCGCGCACTCCCCGACTTCGGCGGCGGCCCGGGTGCCCGAAGTTGAGTCCAGAGAGCGGCACGCCACGACCGCCGCCACACGGATCGCAGCAATCGCAGCAGCCGCAGCACTGGCAACACCTCGCACCACCCTCGCTCCGGAGCCCGACCATGCGCAGACACTCGCTCGGCGCCCTCACCGCCCTCCTGCTGGCCCCGGCCGGCGCATGGACGCCCACCGACGCCCCGCTCACCCTGCAGCCCGAGAGCCGGCTGTGGGTCGACGGCACCTCCACCGTCCGCAGCTTCAAGTGCCGCGCGGTCGTGGTCGAAGCCGACATCGCCTCCGCGCCGGGCGCGCCGAACCCGGTGGGCGCGGTGCTCGCCGGCGAGAAGGTGGTGCGGAGCGTCGAGCTCCGCGTCCCCGCGGCGCGCATGGACTGCGGCAACGGCACGATGAACGAGCACATGCTGAAGGCGCTCAAGGCGAAGGAGCACGGCCTGATCACCTTCCGCGTCGCCAGCTACGAGGTCGACAAGACGGGCGACGGCGTGCGCGGCACGCTCACCGGCACGCTGACGCTGGGCGGCGTGCAGAAGTCGATCAGCGTCGCCGCCACGGGCCGCGGCGCGGCCGACGGGACGCTCCGCATCGCGGGCGTGCACGAGCTGAAGATGACCGACTATGGTCTCAAGCCGCCGACGCTGATGCTCGGCACGATGAAGGTCGGCGACGTCGTGAAGGTGGGCTTCGACCTGGTGCTCCGGGGCGAGCCCCGCGTCGCGACGACCGAGTGACCGCCGCGTGACCATCGAATGACGTACGTCTCCTCCGTCTTCTCTCTCCTGTCGGAATCCACCATGCGCACTCCCACCAGACTCCTGCTCCTCGGCGCCGCGCTCGCGAGCGCGCCCCTGGCCGCGCAGGAGACGACGGTCGCCTCGGCGACCACGGGCACGAAGGACACGACGACCACGACGACCGCCGACTCGGCGAAGGCGAAGACGCCGGAGAAGAAGGAGGCGACGGGGATCAGCGTCGTGCCGACGATCGAGATCCAGCACATCCGCGCGAACGACCAGCGCGGGATCAACGTCTTCGAGGCGCCGAAGAACGACAAGGTCGAGTACGCGGGGTTCAAGCTCTCCTTCGGCGCCGCGTTCACGCAGCAGTTCCAGGGCCTCGGCCACGAGAACACGGCCGCGCCGAAGATGGTCGCGGGCGCCACGGCCGGCGCGCCGCAGACGAACGCGAACCAGCTGATCCAGATCGGCCACGGCTTCAACAACGCGGTCGCCAACCTGTACGTGAACGCGCAGCTGGCGAAGGGCATCCGCGTCTCGATGACGAGCTACCTGTCGGCGCGCCACCACAACGAGACGTGGGTGAAGGACGGCTACCTGCAGATCGACGACAGCCCGCTCGACGTCGCGCCGCTCGTGACGCTGATGCAGTACACGACCGTGAAGGCGGGGCACTTCGAGATCAACTACGGCGACGGCCACTTCCGCCGCACCGACAACGGGAACTCGATGTACAACCCGCTGGTCGGCAACTACATCCTGGACGCCTTCACGACGCAGGTGGGCGGCGAGGTGTACCTGCGCGGGCGCGGCCTGCTGGACGGCGCGTTCGTGATGGGCGGCATGACGAACGGCGAGGTGCGCGGCACGATCCTCAACCCGACGAAGCGCTCGCCCGCGTACCTGACGAAGGTCGGCATCGACCGGCAGCTGTCGAAGGACCTGCGGGTGCGGCTCACGGGCTCGAGCTTCGCGCAGGCGCGGAGCGCGAACCAGACGCTCTACAGCGGCGACCGCGCGGGCTCGCGCTACTACGACGTGCTGGAGAACACGACGTCCACGGAGACGGCGAACCACACGTCGGGCGCGCTCAACCCGGGGATGAACGAGCTGCACGCGCTGGCGGTGAACCCGTTCGTGAAGTTCCGCGGGCTGGAGCTCTTCGGCCAGCTCGAGCGGGCGCGCGGCAAGGCGGTGACGGAGACGGCGCGGCGCGACCTGACGCAGACGGTGGTCGAGGGCACGTACCGCCTCTTCCACGACCGGCTCTACGCGAGCGCCCGGTACAACGGCGTGAGCGGCCGGCTGGCGGGGATGGCGAACGACGTCTCGGTGGACCGGACGCAGTTCGGCGGCGGATGGTTCATCAACCCGCTGATCGTCCTCAAGGCGGAGTGGGTGAACCAGCAGTACGACGACTTCCCGCCGACGGACATCCGCAACGGCGGCAAGTTCCGGGGCTTCGTGGTCGAGGGCGGCGTCGCCTTCTGATCCTTCCAGCATCACCTCCCGGCATGGAGCGGGGCGCCCAGGCGGCGCCCCGCTTCGCGCACGTAAGCTGGGCAGCGCGCCGGACCCCCATTGGCATTTGGGGGGCTACGGATGCTCCGGATGAGACGGATGCTCCGGATCGCTCCACGCGGCGGTGACGTCCCGTGCGCCGGTGCAGAGGAGATCCGAACGATCCGTCTCATCCGAAGCATCCGTATCCAGACGCGTAGTGCGTGCAGGCCAAGCGCGACGTCGGGCGCCGAGGGCACGGAGCCACACGCAGCACGCAGCACGCAGCACGCACCCACTCGCGCGCCCACACCGATGCACTCCATCATGTCCGATCAACACGCATCGCGCGCATCGCTCGCGGTCCGCGGCGGCGCGCTCGCGCTGTTGTGGCTCGCGGGGAGCGTCGCGCTGTCGTTCCCGGCCAGCCTCCTGGCCACCGAGGCGGCGACGCGCGTGGGGCTCGGCGTCAGCCCGACCATCTTCCGCGTCGTGACGCTGATGTGTGCCGCGGCGGGCGGCGCGCTGTGGGGACGCATGGTGGCGCGCGTCACGGGTGCGCGCGCGACGCGCGTGGCCGCGCACGCGGGGCTCGGCTTCGGCCTCTCCACCGTGACGGCCGTGATGGCGCTCACCGGCATCGAGACCGCGCTGCTGGCGCACGCGCAGGCCGGCGGCGCGGTGCCGATGCACCTCGCGTTCGCGGCGCTCTTCCCCGCCGCCACCGGCCTCGTCGTGCTGGCGACCGTGCTCGCCGCAGGGCTCGGCGCCCGCGTGGCTAGGGGGCGCGCGCTGCGCGTCGCGGGGCGGTGCGCGCTCGCGGCGACGGCCGTGTTCCTCACCCTCGTCGTCGCGATGGACGCGGCCGGGTGGCGCGTGGGCGCCCCGGACGCGGAGGCGCGCTTCACGATGGTCGTCGTGACCATCGCGGGGCTGCTGCTGGCGACGGCCGTCGCGGGCGCGCTGGCGCTGCCGCTGCTTCGGCGCGCTGGACCCGAACGACAGCTGCAGCAAGGATGAAAGTCCGAGAAGATCGGATGACGACGGATGGCGCCGGCGGAGTGCGAGATCCCTCGCCACCACGCAGAACCATCCGCTCCTGTCAGACCCTATCCGATCTTCAGCCTTGCAATGCCGTTCGTCGCTCGCGTGCCGCGCGTCACGCCGCCGCGTCGTCGGGCAGGAAGGTGACCAGCGTCTGCCCGCGCCCGTGCTTCACGCGGAGCGCCACGTCGCGGCCGTCCACGCCGGTGAGCACCGCCACCGCGCGCACGTCGCCCATCGCGCGCGTCAGGCGGCACGTGCGGTCGTCGGCGTCGTCCAGCACCAGCTCCGCGCGGCGCGCGCGCGGATCGTAGCCCGCGCGTACCAGCGTCGCGCCGCGCGCCAGCAGCCGCGTGCCGCTCGGCGCCTCGTCCACCTCGACCGTCGCGGGGCGGCCCGCGTTGCGGCGCCAGAAGCCGTCGAGCGCGAGGCGCCACTCGGTCTCGTCCAGCGCGTCGCGGGCGGCCGCCGCGCCGGCGGTGCGCGGCACCGGGCACACCAGCACCGACGCGCGTGGCATCGTCGCGGTCGCACGGCGCGCCACCTCGCCCGAGACGCTGCCCAGCCGGCGGCGCGGGACGCAGTCGTCGCCGCGCGTGCCGGCGGCCACCAGGTCGGCGCCCACGAGCGCGGCGTACGTCAGCAGCTCCTCGGCCGCGTCGCCCACGAGCGTCGCCGTCCCGATCGTGACGTCGCGGCGGCCGGCGCACACGGCGCCCCCGCCCTCCACCACCCGGCCGTCGCGCGCGATGGGCGCCGCGCCGCCCTGCTGCAGCGCCGCGACCAGGCGGCGGAACAGCTCCGCGATCTGCGCCGTGCAGAGCGCGTCCCACGACTCGCCCGCCGGGCCCACGAACTCGAGGCGCTCCTTCACGTGGACCAGCGACAGCGTGCCGCCGGGCGCCAGCAGCCGGCACGCGAGCTCCGCGGCGTGCACGCTGGCGGGGCCGAAGTCGAGCGCGACGACCGCGCGCGTGAACGCGCCGTCGGCGTCCGCGCCCACCGCGAGCACCGGCGCCGCACCGCTGCCCGCCACCGCGAGCGCGCGCTCCGTCCCCAGCGGGCGCACGCTGCGGTCGCTCCACCCGGCGCCGACCAGCACGAGCGCCGCGTCCTGCGCGGCGCGCGCGATGGTGGCCGTGGGCGCGCCCTGCACCGCCTCGACGGGCCACGCGGCCTCGCCGCCGACGCTCTCGCGCACCCGGCGGCGCATGACGGCGCGCACGGTCGCCAGGCGGTCGCGCTCGTGGCGGTCGGCGACCGGCAGCGCGCCGTCCGCGCCGTCCGGCGTCGAGGGCTCCAGCGCCGCCAGCACGCGCACCGGCACGCGCAGCCGCGCCGACACCGCGGCGGCGACCTGCATGGCCGGGCGCACGTCCTCGCGGCCGTCGGCGGCGACGAGCAGCGCGCCGGCGGCGCGCTCGGGCGCGACGGGCGTGGGGAGGGTGGCGAGGGGGGTGGGGATCACGGCGGCGGACATCGGGGCCTCGGCGGAGTGGCGTACGGGGCGAAGGTTACAGATTCCCCGGGGCTCCCGGTGTCGGGTCAATCGCCCGCGCGATGCCGGTGATTCGCCGCATCGCGCGTCCGCGCATCAGGCGCGTCCGGTGACGTCGGGTCCCACCGCGTCGGCCACGGGGCCGGCCGTCGACCAGCCCAGGGCGGCCCACGCGGGGCAGAAGCCGGCGAGGCCGGTCGCCAGCGGCAGGATGCCCAGCCAGCCCCACCACGCGGGCGGGTCCTGGAGGATGCCGAGCGCGAACAGCGCGACGCCGACGACGATGCGGATGGCGCGCTCCATGGTGCCGAGGTTGACGTGCTCCATACGTCCTCCGACGTCCGGGCCGGCGAGCGGGCCGGAGTGGCCTGCCCTGCGCCACGATGCGACGCGGGCGGAAGGCGCGAAGTCGGGCGACTGCACCGCACGGCGTCCGGCGGATTCCCGACGCGCACGCCGGGTCCGCCGGGTCCGCCGGGTCCGCGCCCTACGGCGCGGGAGACGCCTCCGACGGTCCGCGGCCGTCGCCGGTGTCCGGCCCCGGATGCAGCGCACGCTCGGCCGTCAGCCAGTCGTCGAGGTCGGAGCCGGGCGAGCGGCCGCGCGCCTCGTACAGCTCGTAGGCGCGCGCACGGATGACGTCGACGCTCGGGGTGGCGGCGTGCGTGGAGGGCGTGTCGGGCGCCGCGGTGGGCGCCGCGGTGGGCGCGGCCGTGGGCGTGGCGTCGGCGGGTCGGGTGCGCGACCTGCCGGTCCGGGGGCGCGGAGGCTTCATCGAGTTCCTCGGGCTGGTGCGGGCGTCGTCGTGGCGTGCGTCGCCCCATGACTCGCGCGTCCGGCGTCCAGACGCGGTGACCGGCGTCGCACTCGCGGTGACGCGCAGCGCGGGCGGACGCTGCTGACGTTTCCTGCCGGATGCGAGCTGAGGCGCGCTGGACCCGAACAGCATTTGCAAGGATGAGATCTGACAAGATCTGACAACGACGGATGGCTCCATGCGGGTGCGAGGTACGTCGCGCGACACGGAGCCATCCGTCGTTATCGGACTCTATCCGATCTTCATCCTTGCAAGTGCAGTTCGCCGTTCGGGTCCGGCGCGCTGCTCCGTGCGCTAACTTCGGCGCATGCAGGTACGCATCGTTCAGCTCCGCTCGCGGAACCCCGTCGTCGCCGCGCTCGTGCTCGTCGTCGTGCTGGCGCTGCTGGCCGCGGTGCTCGCCGTCGGGGTCACGCTGCTCGCCGGTGCGGCCGTCGTGGGCGGCGCGGCGCTGCTCGCGCGGCGCGTGCTGCGCGGCCGCGCGCTGCCGCCGGTCGATGCGCCACGCGGCGCGTTCGCGCGCGAGGTGTTCGTCCGCGATCCGGCACGCGAGGTCTTCGCACGCGACGGCGGGCCGGACGACGCGCGCGTGTCCGGCGCGCCCGAGCGCCGCCTGCCGCCCGGCCCCGTGGGCTGATCGCGGCTCATCGTCCGCTCACCGCGCGCCTCACCGCGCGCCTCACGTCGGCCGCGGGAAGACGCGCACCAGCCGCATCGCCGCGTACGGCCACGCGCGCACGAGGTCCGACACCGTCGCCGGCGTGCCGACGGGCGCCGTCGTGAACGGATCCACGTTCGAGCCGACGAGCCCGAGGAAGAGCACGCGGTGGCCCGCCGCCACCGTCGACAGGTCGACGTCGATCGGCACCGCGCGCGGCAGCCGCGCGTCGAGCGTCGCGTTCAGCCGGTGGATCGCCACACCCGCGCCGGGACCGCCGAGGATCCACCCCGCGGGCGTCGCCATGGGAGTGCCGGTGAGCAGGCTCGCCGCGTACGCCGGCAGGGTCCCGATCGCGCTCGCCAGCAGCGCCGTCGCACTTGGCCCCGAGCGCCAGAGCAGCGTCACGAACGCGTCGTTCGCGTTCAGCGGGCGCGTGTCGCGGTGGTGGATCAGCACGTCCACCGTGCACCGCTCGCTGAACACCTCCCAGACGTCGCCGACGTCGCGCCGCGGCACCACGCTCTCCATCAGGTCCACCTCCGTCGCCAGCGCGTCGAGCGCCGCCGGCGACTGCCACGGCGCGCGGTAGACCGCGAGCGGATCGGTCGCCGTCGTGCTCACCGCGCCCGACGCGTCCAGCCGCGTGCCGCCGACGACCGCGTTCCACAGCGCCTGGTCGATGAAGCGGCCCGCGGACAGCCCGAGCTTCGCGCGGTGCAGCTCGATCAGGTCCCCGAGCTGGTCGCTGAACACGCCGTCGGCGGGGAGGCTGGGATAGTGCCAGCGGAACGCCGTCTGGAACGTCCACAGCTGGTAGTGCGGGACGCTGCCGCCGAAGATCTTCCCCGAGGATCCCAGCTGCCACGCGGGCGCCGCGACCGGATTCGCGCGCGGGCGCACGACGATGTCGGGGCTCGCGTGCACGACGTGCGGCGTCGCGCCGGGCGCGCGGCGCGCGTTGGCCATCGGCGTCGGGAAGACGCGGCGGTCGTCGCGCGCATGCACGCGCACGTACGTCTGCTGCACCTCGTCGGCGTCGAGGCGCACCTCCCACAGGCCGCGCGACTGCACCGCCGCGCGCAGCAGCCGCGGCGCGCCGGCGGCGCCCGCCGGATCGGTCCACAGCGCGAGGTCCTGCACCGTCGCCTGCGGCAGCCCGTTGACGAAGGGCGACCAGAGATGACCGGTGGGCGCCGCGCGCAGCCCCTTCCACACGCCCGTCACCGTGCCGACGTAGACGTCGGTCGTCGCCGCGGGATCCACGACGACCGCGTACGCCGGATCGAGCGGCCCCACCGGCACCGGCGGCGTGCCCGGCCCGTCGAGCGCCTGCCGCAGTCCCGTCGGGTGCAGCGTGTTGGTGGCCTGCTCGTAGAACCAGCACGTGTCCTCGCGCGCCGCCGCCGACGCGGTGACGTTGCCGACGCACGTGACGTAGAAGTCCTGCGTGCCCGCGATCGGCCAGATGTCGGTCATCAGGTTCGACGCCAGCGTCGGACCGCCGGCGGCGCCGGGCACCAGCACCGTCGACGTCCACACGTTCGTCGTCGGGTTCTCGACGTGGCGCACGATGCCGCTGGCGTAGAGCGCGAGCAGCTCGGTCGGCGACACCCAGCGCAGCTGCACCACGGGTCCCATCGCCGGCACCGGCACGCCGACGGCCTGCTGCGCCACCGGATCGGTGCCGAGCGGGTTCGCGTCGACGACGGTGCCGGCCGCCTGGGGGATGACGCCCCACGTGTTGAACGCGCCGCCGACGTCGTCGCTCAGCCAGACGCGGTTGGTGCCGATCGCGATGCGTCCCTGCGTCGCCGACGCGCGCACGGCCGCGGGGCCGGAGTAGAAGCTCGACACGCCCGACTCGCGGCCGCGCGCGTACGAGCCGCCCGCGACGCGGTTCAGCGGATCGCGGAAGCCCGCGGTGGGCCGTCCGAGCCACACGCCGCCGAGGTACTGCGCGACGAGGTAGTCGGTACGCACGGGGTGGAACGTCAGCCCGCCGCCGTCGCCCACCAGCACCTCCTCCCACACGGTGTCGCCGGTGCGCACCTGCGTGCCGTTGTCCTGCGCGCCCATCGCGACGTAGTGGGCGGAGCCCGGATGGTGCGCGATGTAGCCGGGCTCCAGCGTCGCCAGCCCGACGGCGCGCGCGGCGAAGGTGTTGACGCGCCCACCCAGCGCCGAGCAGAACACGCCGCCGTCGCAGCCGACCCACACCTGCACGCGATCCGGCGGCGTGCCGGGCGGGCGCACGAGGCGGATCACGTGCATGTCCGCGTGCACGTTGTTGCCGATCAGCCCCGCGACGTCGGCGCCCGCCTGCGGCGACGCCGCGGTCGTCGGCACGCCGACCTGCGAGATGCCGGGCGCCGCGTTCAGCGCCGGCCCCGCGCCGACGTCGAAGCACCAGAGCGACGCCGACCACTCCGCCGTCCCGAACGGCTTCACGGTGCTGCCGCCGAAGAAGACGCGGTCCGTCCCTGCGGCGTCGAGCACCGCGACGCACTGGTCGTAGTCGATCTGCGTGCCCCACAGGTTCGCGGGCACGCCGGCGACGACCGTCGCCGCCGGTGCGGCGATGGTGACGTCCGCCACCTGCCAGAGCGTCGGCGTCTGCGTGCCCGCCACCGTGCGCTCGCCGAGCACGTACACGCGCGTGCCGATCGGGCCGGCGATGCTCATGCGGCCGCGGTTGAACAGCGGCGACGGCGTGAGCCCCGTGATCCAGCGCCACCCGCCCGCGGCGCCGAGCGTGTCGCTGATGGCGACGCCGCGCCCGTACACCGCGACGACGAGGCGCCCGTTCGCGCCGCCGGGGAGCCAGAGCACGTCGGTGGCCGTCGCGACGCCGCCCACGAAGGTGTCGAGCCCCGCGAGCTTCGCCCACGCCCACTGCGCGTTGCCGCCCACCATCGCGCGCGTGCCCAGGAACAGCCCACCGCTGGTCGCGGCGACGACGCGGTCGGCATCGGCGCCGGTGGCCTTGCCGGGCACGCTCGCGGGATGCCGCGCCATGCGGAACACGCCGAGCCCCTCGAGCTGCGCGATGCCCGCCTCGGGCTCCCACACCGCGGCGCCGACGGCCGCGGTGCCGGGCGCCGCGGCGGCCAGGATGCCCACGCCGCCCTGCTTCGACGTCGAGCGCACGGGCAGGTTCGACAGCGTCCACGGGATCGTCTCGCCGGTGCCGACCAGCAGGTAGTCGTCGGCGGGCGTGGCGCCGAAGTGCGCGAGCAGGCAGCCGCACGTCTTCGCGTTGTTGTTGCCGCCCGCGCGCGCGGCGCGATCGGACCAGCCGCCGACGGGCGACCAGCTGGCGCCCGCGTCGTCGCTGTACCACACGCCGCCCTTCGCGCTCGCGGCGTACGCGCGCCGGCCGTCGGCGCTGAGCTGCACGTCGCGGATGCGGCCCGTGACGCGCGGCCGTCCCTCCGCCTGCCCGCGCCGCACGACGGACGGGCCGATGGGCACCCAGCGCTTCACGTCGCTGCCGGGGAGCGCGCTCGCGATGTCGTCGCCCGCACCTTCTTCATCGGCGGCCAGCCGCCTCGCCATCGCCTCGCTCAGCGCGCGCTCGTCGAACACGCCGGCGCGCTCGGCGAGGAACGCGGCGCGCTGCAGCGCGCGGCCGCGGCGCTGCGCCTTGCGGCTCGCGCGCTGCGCCACCGCGCGCTGCACCGCGGCATCCTCCACCGCCGCCAGCGCTTCGTCGGGCACGGCGTCGCGCGAGCGCGCGGATCGCTTCCTCGTCGTCGTCTTCCGTCGCTGCGCGCTCACGGGGCACCTCCCGATTCGGGCAGCACGCGGATCCACCCTTCCTGCGCCTCGTGCGGGAGGCGCGGGAGCAGCGCGGTCTGCGTCGCGGCGACGATCGGGTCGTCGCGCCACGTCAGCGGTCCCGTGCGGCGCGTGAAGGTCTGCCGCTCGCCGAGCGACGCGACGAGCGGCAGCCGGATCTCCGACGGATCGACGAGCAGCGGCCCCACGCGCACGCTCGGCATCAGCGCCTGGAGGCCGGGCATCACCCAGTCGTGCGCGAGCGCGAGCGACTTGCGCGGCAGCACGCCCGACGTGAGGTGCACCTGGCCCGCGGGGAGCATCAGCAGCGTGAGGCGCACCGTCTGGCCGGGCCGCAGCAGCAGCTGGTCCTCCGCCACCACGTACGGGTGCGCCAGCGGCACGACGTCCGGCACGTCGGTGGCGCCGAGCAGGCCGAGCTGCCCGCGGTGCCGCCCCGTGTCGCGCGCGGTCGCGGCCACCACCTTGTCGACCAGGTGCAGCTTCGTGTAGTCGTCGTCGACGAAGAAGCCGAGCAACGCGTCGTCGCTGCGCGTGAGCGCGCCGAGCTGCACGGGCACGCGCTGCTCGCGCATCGCGGCGAACGCGGCGCGCCGCGCGTCGGCGCCGCCGGGCGCCGTCACGTCGACGTCCGGGAGATCGTCGGGCGCGTCGAGCGTGAGCGTCGCGCGCACGACGGCGATGGGGCGCCCCACCAATCCCGCGACCGTCGGCGAGCCGACCGACGCGAAGGTGTCGACCGACCAGAGCGTCGTGTCGATCGCGCGCAGCATCGCCGACAGCGCGCTCGAATCCGGCGCGGCGGCCTGCGCGCGCGCGGCGACATCCGACACCACGACGCCGGACGCGAGCTCGCCCACCAGCACGTCGTGCGGCGCGAGCCCCGCCAGCGGACCGGCATCCGGCGGCAGCGGGCGGCCGGGCGCGGGCTCCCAGAACACCGCGCCGCTCAATGCATCGTGTGCGAGCTGCCCGAGGGGCGTGCCGTGCACGTCGAAGAGCTCCAGCGCCTCGTCGATGTGGTCGGGGAGCAGGAAGCCCGCGACCGGGTTCACCGCGAGCTGCGGATCGAGCTGGTCGACGAACGCCTCGGGCGCGAGCGCGGGATCGGCGGTCGTGGGATGCGCGGGATCGACGAGCCGCCACAGCCAGCGCGCCTGATGCTGCAGGCGCGGGCGCAGCCGCATCGCCGCGGGCGCGCCATCCACCTCCAGCGTCGCGGTCGTGCGCACGGTCGCCGTCGGCACGTCCGCCACGCGGCCGAACGCGTCCACCAGCCGCAACGCATCCAGCGTCAGCGTGCCGCCGAACAGCGGGATCGGCGCCGCGGTCGCGCGCAGCCGCTCGCGTCCGTCGGGGCCGGGCGTGCCGCGCGGCTCGCTGCCGTCGTACGGGATGCCGAGCAGCTGCTCGCGGATGCCGTCGAGCGACGCGGACACCAGGTCGAGCGGGAGCAGCAGGTCGGCGAGTCGCGCCAGCGCCGCCTCGTCCGCGTCGCTGATGAATCCACCGGCCGGCGAGGCGTCGCGCTGCTGCTCGGCCTCCAGCCACCGCAGGATGGCGCCGTGCAGCGCCTTCGACAGCCCCTGCCCGATGGGGCTGCGGCCCTGGTACGTGAGCGTGCGTGTCGGCGCGGCGAGCGTCGCGGCCTCGAGATCGAGGCCGTCGAGCGTCCACCCTTCCAGGTCCTCGCGCCCGCGCAGCGTGACGCGCCACTCCAGCCAGAGCGGCACCCACGGCTGGCGCCACGTCGTGATCGCGACGGGGCTCGGCGGCATCCCTTCCAGGAGCGCGTGGCGCGACAGCTCGGTCGCGACCTCGAGGTCGAGCATTCTCTCCCTCACACCAACGCCCTGCCATGAATCACGCGCGGCGGCGTTGCGCCCGGTCGGCGCGAGGTGGCTGCCGCCGTCGTAGCGCCCCTCGGTCCCGTACAGCCGCACCATCTCGCCGGCGAGGCGCGTCTCCAGCGCGGGCACGCGCGTGCGGCCACCGCCGCTCGCCGCGGCGCCCGCGGCCGCGAGCCACGCGTGCGCGTACGGATCGAGCAGCACCGCCTCGCGCACGATCGCCAGCATCTCCGGCGGCACCGCGCCCGAGCTGATGGACGGCACGACGTCCTGCCCGCGCACGACGCCCTTCCAGGCGGGCACGCACTCGCGCGGATAGCGGCAGCGCAGCCGCCCCTCGCTGTCGAACAGCCCGTCGCCGTGATGGCGATGGCTGGGATGCGCGCCGCGGATCGCGACCATCGGCGGCAGCGGCCGGAACCAGCGCGGCGCGGGGCGCACGACCTCGCGCACCTGTGGACGTGACGTGCGCTCGCGCGCGATGCCTTCCTGCGCGTCGCGCAGCGCGCCCGCGCGCGACTGCTCGGCGCGCGACGGCGCGCCGCGCTTGCGCTCCATCAGGTCGATCGCGTCGGACTTCCAGCGCAGCTCCGCGCCCAGCCGCTCCTGCACGCTGGCCGCGAGCGCGCCGCGCCCCTTCCGCCCGATCCCCGTCGGGCCGATGGGCGCCGCGTCCTCCGCGCGCAGCCGATCGGGGCGCGTGCCCGGGAGCGGCGTGCCGGGGAACGAGAGGAAGCCGTCGCCGTGCTCGCGCTCCGCGAGGTCGTCCACGCCGTCGGGCGTCGCGAGGCGGTCGAGCAGGTCGCTCGTGAACGCGGCGGCCAGCCGCTCCGCGGACGCGCGATGCTGCGCGCCCGTGCCGAGCGTCGTCGCGCCGAACGCGCCCACCAGGTCGTCGTCGTCGAGGCCCATCGCGACCTGCATGTCGGCCGACGCGGGGCGGTCGTCGACGCCCGCGGGCACGCTGCCGCCGATCGGGACGCCGAGCACCGCGCCGTGCAGCAGCGACGCATAGGTCGGGAGCGAGGGGCCGACCATCACCTTCGTCGCCTTGCTCACCGGGACCGCCGCACGCACCGACGCCGCGCCGAGCGAGCGCGCGACCGGGCGCCCCTCGGCCGTGATGACGCTGACCATCGGCTCGCTCGGCGGCGACGTGAGGCCCATCGCGTTGCGCATCGTGACGACGCGCGGGTCCTCCTGCGCCTGCTGCACCGTGTCCGCGACGTCGTGAACGACGCTCCAGCCCAGCTCCGCGAGCCGCGCGTCCAGCCCCTTCGTGCCGCGCGCGGCGGCGAGCGGATCCTGCGCGACGTCGTCCCACCAGCCGCCCACCACGTACACCGCCTGGCCGCCGTGCGATGCCTGCGCGTTCGGCACGTCGTCGAGCGGATCGTGAAACGCGAAGCGCCCCGCGCTCGCGCCGTACGACGCGGTCCAGAGCAGCGAGCCGCCCGCCATGCCGTCGAGCGGATCGAGCGTGAGCGCGCCCGCGGGCGGCGCCGCCGGCGTGCCGCTGAACGTCGCGAGCGGCGTCACCGACTGCGTGCGCGCGTCGATCACCCAGCCGCGCAGCTGCGCCTGCGCCGCGCCGTCGGGCATCAGCGCGCGGAACACCACCCAGCGGTCGGGGAGCCGCGGCAGCTCGAGCGCCGCGTCGCGCGCATCGTCGGCGCCGTTGGTCGACGGCTTGCGCTGCCGCCCGCGCAGCAGCGCGTCGGGCATCGCCCAGTGCAGGTGCACGCCCGACGGACGCACCGCGCCGGCCGCGAACGGCGGCGGGTCGCCGGGGCTGCCGTCGCCGGCGGGCGTGCCGGTCACCGCGACCGTCGGCTCGCCGCCCGTCCTCGGCACGACGAACGCCTGCACGTCCACCGGCACGAGGATGCGCGTGCGGCGATCGAGCGTCCGGTCCCACGTCGCGACGCCCGCGAGGTCGATGCCGGTGCGCGCGAGCACCGTCCAGCGGCGGTCGAGGACCGCGCGCGCGACCAGCGCGCCGGTCAGCGGTGTGTCGCTCACGGCTGCACCCTCGCGGTGAAGAGGCGCACCATCGTCTCGTACGACACCGTCGGGCGGAACACCGTCGGCACCGGCGGGCGGTTCACGTCGCCGAACACCTGCCGGAACGGGAAGCGCACGAGCTGCAGCGCGTACTCCGCGCTCGACAACCCGTCGCCCGCGCCGGTGCCCGGCCGCGCCTTCAGCCGCCGCTCCAGCTGCTGGATGTCCACCACGCCCGACGCGCCCGCGCGGAACGGCACGTCGATCGCCGCGCCGCCCAGGTACTCGAACGTCGTCGCGTTGCGCGGACGCAGCGTGGGGCGCAGCTGCCCGTTCGCCTCCGCGGGATCGAAGCCGAACTGCACGCCCTGCCGCGGCTCCTCGACGTGCACCACCGTCGGGATGCCGTCGAACAGGCAGAGGAGCACCGCGGGCGCGAGGCGCTCCAGGCGCAGCAGCCGCATGCGCTGCGGATCGCCCTCCTCGAACGGGGCCTCGTCGCCCTCCGCGGGATCGACGTTGAAGGCGCGCACGTGCAGGGCGGGCCAGCCGCTCACCGCGCGCGAGCGCAGGATGAAGCCGCTCACCGGGCCCGCGGGGCCGTCGAGCCACATCGCGCCGGTGCGGCGGCGCTGGTTGCGCTCCGCGCGGTCGAGCGACTCGCGGATGGTGGGATACTCCGCGGTCAGCTGCGTGCGGTCGTCGGAGTTCACGGTGCCGACGCTCAGCGCGCCCTGCACCAGCGCGTCGGTCCACCGCCGGTCGACGTAGAACCAGCGGATGGACTCCTCGGGCAGCAGCGCGGTGTCGGCCACCAGGTACGCGAACGGCACGCCGTCCATCAGGCGCAGGCGCACGAGCCAGTCGCGCAGCTCGGGCGGCATCCCGTCGAGGCCCGGCGCCGCGGCGGCGCGCGTGTCGGCGCGCTCGTCCACCCGCAGCACGTCGGGCGTGGGCGCCGCCACGCGCAGCGGCAGGGACGTCATCAGCACGGTCGCGTCGATCTTCATGGCGCGTCAGCCCTCGTCGTCAGGCGTCATCGTTGTCGTCGGGCGCGAAGCCGCCCAGCGCGTCGATCAGCCGGTCGAGCGCATCGGGCGCCGCCGCGGCGGCAGCGGCCTTCGTGGCACCGCGCCCGCGCCGCGCGTACGCCGCCGCGCGCAGCTCGTGCGCGAGCGTGTCGGCGGCCAGCTGCGCGACCTGCGCGTCGAGCGCGGCCACCAGCGTGTCGCGCTCCAGCTGCGCGGCCCGCTCCGCCGCGCGCGTGGCCGCCGTGCGTGCGGTGCGCTTCACGCCGTTCCTGCCGTTCCCACCGGTCACGCGGTCGATGCCGACCGCGGACGGGATCGGCGCGGCCTCCGGCGCCGTCGCGCGCAGGCGGCCGAGCACCGTCGGCAGGTCGCCGCGCAGCACGGCGGGCGGCAGCGCGTAGCCCGCCGCCAGCGCCTCGATCGTGCTCGCGTCGACGCTGAGCGGGCGTCCCGCGTCGACCAGCGGGCGCGGCGCACCGACGAACGTCTCGGGCCGCGCCGCGATCGCGCCCGCGAGCGCGCGGCCGAGGTGCACGCCGAAGTCCACGGGGATGCGCTCCGGGAGCGCGGCGCCGAGCAGCGCGACGAGGAACGGGCGCTGCGCGTCCCAGATGGCCTGCCGCCGCGCGCTCTGGTAGTGCACCTGCCGCCACCGCAGCAGCGCGGCGACGATGCTCGGCCGCGCCAGCGCCATGAGACGGCCGATCTCGAACGCGCCCGCGAGCGAGAGGTCCTCGCGGCCGTCCGGCACGACGATGCGCAGCTGGTCGGCCGCGTGCGCGAGCGCGAGGCGTCCCTCCGGCGGATCGACGGTGGGGTGCGCGACGAACGGCCCGCGGTACCAGATGCGCGCCTCGTCGCCGCGCCGCGTGCGGTGCACGAGGCCCACGTGGCCCGTCTCCACGATCTCGAGCGGCGGACGCCCTTCGAGCCGCGGCGGCTCCTCGCCCGCGGGCACCTCCGGCAGCGTGCCGAGCAGGCCCGAGTCGAGGTGCTCCATCAGCGTGCGGAAGGTCGTGCTCCCCGTGGACGTGAAGCTCCAGTGCAGGAGCACCGGGAAGCGGTACGTCGGGTCGAGCACGACCGACGGATCGAAGCGGTCGGCGCGCGAGAACGGCCGCGCCATGTCGACGTACACGTCGCTGCCCGCGCGCACGTCCGCGCGCGACCAGTCGGAGCGCGTGCCCGTCGTGCCGACGTCGTCGTGCGTGACGGTGCGCGGCCGGATGACCGTCGCGCCGTCGATCGCCGCTGCCGCGAGCGCCGCCTCGGCCGCCGACGCCTCCTCCGCCGCGGCCAGCCCGCCCGCGACCGCTAGCCCGCCAAGGAACGGGCCCACGCCCGCGGGCGGCGACACGGGTGACGCGCCCATCGCGAGGTGGTCCGACGCGGCGACGCTCATCACCGCGTTCGCGAGCACGAGCGGCCGCACCGTGAACGGCGACGGATCGGGCGCGCGCTCCAGCAGCCGGTCGAACTGTCCTTCCAGGTTCACGAGGCACGCGAGGTACTTCACCGGCGCCTCGTCGCCGCGCGCGTCCTTCCCGGGCAGCGGCAGGCGGTTGGAGATCACGACGGCGAGGAAGCCGTCGTCGTCGCCCATCATCAGCTCCGTGTCGTGGATGTCCACCTCGCGCGCATGCGCGAGCAGCGGCACGTCGAGCTGCGTGGGGAAGATCCGGTGCACGACGGAGCGCTGCACGACGAGCGTGTTGCCCACCTCGACGTCGGGCAGCCCGTCGAGCACGACGCCCGGCGTCACGCAGTCCGCGACCTTCTCGTTCATCCGCAGCTCCGCCTCGCCCTCGGCCACCAGCACGAGCGCCAGCCACGGCGTGCCGCGGCGCGTGGGCGACAGCAGCCGCTCCCACGGCAGCGTGCGGCGCTTGATGACGACCTGCGGCAGCCGCATCCCGAAGGCGCCCTCGCTGTTCGCGGGCGGGTACGTCGAGAGCACCTGGTCGGGCGGCAGCTGGTAGCGCGGCGCGCGCACGCGGAAGTGCGTCGGCAGCGCGGCGACCCTGAGGTCGTCCTCGTCGAGCGGCCCGTCGGGGCCCGACGCGGCGAGCACCTGCCGCGCGGTGAGCCGGTAGTCGCCCGCCTCCAGCGGCGGCTCGATGCGCGTGTACAGGACGAACCTGCCCTCACCGACGGCCATTGCCGCGCCCTCCGCTCGGAGTGGTGGACTTCCGCACGGCGGTCGGCAGCCCCTGCGCCGGCGCCTTCACGCCATTCTTCACCGCACCCTTCGTGGTCGTCTTCTTCGTCGCCTTCCTCGCGGTCTTGCGGCCGCCACCGCCGCGCGACGGCGGCGCGACGACCGGACCGCCGACCCAGCGCAGCGTGCAGCCCGCGCCCGCGCCTGCGAGCATGCGGCCCGCGACCGCGACGATGCCACGCTCCGCGATCAGCCGCGCGACGTCGTCCACCGGCGTCGTGCCCGCGAGCACGCCCGCGATGCGGCGATCGCCGCCCGCGCGCACGCCCACCAGCACGGGCGCGCTCCGCTCCGGCTCGACGGCGTACACGAGCGCCGCATGGCCGCCCACCAGCACGACGGCCGGCGCGCGCAGCGTCCCGTCCCTCTCCTTCGCGCGCGCCGCGCCGCGCAACACGAGATCGAGCCCCTCCAGCCGGTCGCCCTCGGCGTCCGCGACGACGACCACCACCGTGCGCACGGGACGGTCGCCCGCGCGGTCGAAGCGCGTGGTGACGCGCGCGGCGCCGCGCACCGCGTCGGCGGCGGTGATCCAGCCCAGCTGCGGCGCGGCGTGCGGCGCCTCGATCGCGAGCGTGCAGCCGGTGCCCAGCGCGACGTGGGAGCCGAGCGCGGCGACGCGCGCCTGCTCGTGCCAGCCGGCGAGGCCCTCGGCCACGTCGAGCTGCCCGTCCGCCTGCACGCTCACGAGCGCCGTGCCCACCGGCACGCGCACGCTGCTCACGCGCTCGCTCGGCTCGCGGCCGGTGAGCGCGTCGAGCAGCACGGTGCCGTCGCCGCGCACCATCGTCACGCGCGCGCCGCCCGCGACCGCGAGCACCGGACGCGCCTCGGCGCGCTCGTCGACGTCGAGCGCGGCATCGGGGAGGTTGAGCACCACGAGGTCGCCCGCGGCGAGCCGCTGCGGCTCCTGCTCGGCCGCACGCGTGCCGGCACGGGCGGACTTCCGCGCGCCACGCAGATCGGTGGGCGCGGGCGCCAGCCCGCCGACGATCCCGTCGAGCCCGCGCAGCCCGCCCGCGCGGCCCGCGACGTACGAGCGCTGCGCGCCCGGCGCGTCGGTGCGCGGCACGACCGCGGTCGCGATGACCGTGCGGCCGCGCTCCGCGGCGGGGCGCGCGGTGGCGACCATCTTCACCGGCAGGTGCACCGCGAGGCGCGTCTGCACGGAGGGCCACGTCGGCGCGACGCGGCGCTTGATGCGGCGGTCCTTCACCGTCATCGGCGTCTCGCGCCGCGCGACGCCGGTGCCGGCGGTCATCAGCGCGAGCACGCGCGGCGGGCGCATCGCTGGCGGCGCGGCGGGCGGCGGCGGCACCTGCACCTCCGCCGCGGCGTCGTCCGCGTTGCGGCGCGCGAGGCCGTCGGCCAGCGTGCCGAACATCGGCGGCGCGGCGCGGTCGCCCGCGAACGTCGCGCGCGCCAGGTGCGAGCGCTCGCCGCGCGGCAGCACGCCGGGCGTCGGCGCGGCGGCGCGCGGCGCGAACAGCTGCGCCCGCGCGGCGAGCAGCGCCTGCTGCGCGTTGGCGACCGTCGGCAGCGCGACCGTGTTCGCGCGGTCCAGCAGCAGCCCGCGGCTGTTGCCGCTCGCCTGCAGCGGCAGCGGGCGGCGCGACGCCTCCACCTTGCGGTACGGGATCTCGGGGCCGCGATCGAGCTGCTCGGCCACCGCTTCCACGCGCACGCGGTTGCCGGCGAACAGCACGTCGCCCGCCGGCAGCGGCGGCGCGGGCAGGCCCACGGGATCGGGCGCGCCCCACGCGCCGATCGGGAACGCGTCGGTGCCGGTCTCGTTGTGTGCGGCCACCTTCGCGAGCTGCGCGGGGATCGGCGTCGCGGCGGTGACCGCGCCGGCCGCGTTGCGCGTCAGCTTGTGCAGCTCGAAGCGCAGCGTGGACGTGAGGTTGCCGGCGCGCATCGGCTTGAGGCCGAGCGCCGCGCTCGCGCCGTCGGAGCGCCGGACCGCGACGACGACGGCGGACGGCCCGCCCAGCTCGAAGCGCTGCGTCGGCACCGTCGTCACGACCGTCAGCTCGAACTCCGCGAACACCTCGAACGGCAGCGCGTCGGTGCCGTCGGGCGTCGGTGCGCTCTGCCCGCCCTTCGTGGACGCGGGCAGCGTCCCCTTGCCCGTGATCGACGACAGCACGCGCGCGGCGTCACCCGCATCCTCGAGGTACTTCCGCGTGAACTCCAGCCAGTCGAGCACGCGCGGCGCGATGCGGCGCTCGCTCCCGAAGCCGACCGTGACGTCGCACGGCCCGACCTCGATCGTCGCCTCGCCGCTGAACTCGGGGCCCCACACCTTGATCGTCGCGCCCTTCGACACGCTGAAGCGGATCGTGCCGAGCCACGTCTTGATCTTGATGCCCGCCGCGATGCGCGCGTAGGCGCTGACCTCGTACCAGAACGGATCGAAGTAGACGATGCCGTGCGCGCCGAACGCGATGCGCGCCCACGCCCAGCCGAAGTTGGCGCTCACCTCCACGTCCACGCCCGCCATCAGCGCCTCGGACGTGAGGGCGAAGTACGCGCCGCCCTTCACCACGATCTCGTCGGTGATGCGCCAGATCAGCCCGAGTCGCGGCACCACCGGATAGCCCTCGCGGTGGAAGCTCGGGTGGTAGCCGCCGAGCGTGAGCACGAACTGGCCGGCGAGGGGGCCCTTCCACCACGTGGCGAGCGCGAAGCCGCCGGTGAGGCGCACCTCGGGATAGAGCAGCCACGAGTTCTCGGTCAGCTGCGCGCGGATCGCGAACACGCCCTCGACCGTCGAGAAGCGCGCGAGCAGCCCGAGCTCGATCGACACCAGCGCGGCCTGCGGGCGCGGGAGCGCCATGCGCGCGAGGCCCATGAGGTTGATCTCGAGCCCCGCGCCGAAGCTCACCGCGACGACCGCGATCCCGTCCACCAGCGCGAAGCAGGTGAAGCTGATGCCGGCCGCGAACCAGAAGTTGCCGGGCTGCGGCGGGAAGTACTGCGTCAGCTCGCGCAGCTTCTCCATCGGCTCGGGCACCGTCGCCGCGGGGTCGAGCGCCTGGATGAACGGGTACTCGTTGAACCGCGCCATGTCGTTCGGCACGCGCAGCGCGCGGTTGATCCCCAGCCCGCCGCCGATGCCGGTGACGAAGAACGCGGGCGGCCCGCCGATCGGGCCGTTCACCGCGCCGAACACGAAGAACGACGGCGCGCCCGCGACGGTTGAATAGCCTCCAAAAACTGACAGGCCATAGACGCCGAAGCGCCCCAGCAGCATGCCGACGTAGCCGACGCCGCCGCCCACGGTCGTCTTCAGCAGCCCGCCCGCGAGCGACACGCCCGACATCTCGGCCGACACGGCGAGGCCCTGCAGATCGACCGCCCACTGCCGGATGTCGAAGACGTCGCCGCCGAGCCACGTCAGCGACAGCTGGTCCACCGCGGCGGTGAGCCCGAACAGCGACACGCGCCCGTCGAAGAGCAGCGCGACGCGGCTCACGCGCCCGTTCGTCTCGGCCGTGTCGAGCCCCACCTGCTCGACGTAGAGGGGGCCGAGCTGCCGCTGCACGACGACCCACCACGGGCCGGGCGGCCTGCCCGCGCGGAACGACACGCCGGCGTTCCCGCCCGGATGCTTCTGCACCGCGAGCGCCGGGCTGAACGCGGGCCGGTTCGCCGGGCTCGCGCCGCCCGCCTCGTCGAGGATCCCGTTGGCGACCGCGTTCGATCCGCCCGCGCCGGCGGGCGAGATCGCGAAGCCCGCGAGCTCCAGCTGCACGCCCGCGCCGACGCCCGCGGGCGCGGCCTCGCCGTACACGTGCACCGCGATCGCGTCGAGCGACACGCCGCCCAGGTCGAGCAGCGGGCCGCTCTGCTTCGAGAAGCGCAGCCCGATGCCGCCGATCTGCACCGCGGGCACGAACGCGAACGTCGGCGCGCCGCCCGTCGTCGCCTCGACGGCGTAGATCGTGAGCCCCGGCGGCACGACCGGATCGACCCACGACGCGTCGACCTCCAGCTCGACGGTCGGGTCGCCGCTGGCGATCGCGTAGCGCTTGTTGGGCACGAGCGACACGCTGACGCCGAGCTGCTTGCGGCCGCCGGCCACGTCGCGCCCCGCGAGCGCGATCGTCACCGTGCCATCGATCGTTAGCGACAGCGGGCCGCCGTCGGCGGCGGGCGCGGTCGCGAGGTTGAGCAGCAGCCGCTCCAGCCGCGCCAGCATCCGCATGCCGTCGGCGAGGTCGAGGAAGAGCTGCGGATCGAGCGCGGTGGACGCCGCGACGTCGGTGAAGACGACGCCGCGCAGCGCGCCGCGCGCCCGCGGCGGCAGCACGGGGCGCAGCCGTTCGACGGCCACGCTGCCGGCGAGCGACGCCGCCACCGCGAGCAGCCGCGTCGCGACCGTCAGCGGCGTCGCGTCGGGCACCGCGCCCGCGGCGCCGCGCGTGATCACGCGCAGCGACGGCGGGCTCGCGTCGAGCGTCCAGCGGAGCTCCACCGAGCTGGCGGCCGCGTCGTCGAAGGCGAGGCCGATGCCGAGCGCGCGCGTGAAGCCCGCGCCGGAGACGCCCGCGCGCACGACGACCAGCGGGCGCAGCACGAGCGCGCCGACCGTGATCGGCGCGGGCCCGATGCGCGCCGCGATCCGCACGCCGGCGGCCGAGAGGCGCAGCTCCTCGACGACGACGTTGCCGACGTCGGGAAGCGCGAGCGTCGCCTGCAGCACGATCGCGGCGGCCGCGCCGTCGAGCACCACGCGCACCGGGCGCGCGGTCGCCGCGCCGGCGCCGCCGAAGCCGAGCGTGAGCTTCCCGTCGGTGGGTCCCGCAACGGCCACGCGCGACGCCGCCGGATCGAGCGCGTGCGCCAGCGCCGCGGCGCCCGCGTTCACGAGGTGCGGCAGTCGCGCGGTCAGGCGCGCGGTGGGATCGGCCGCGAACTCGGACAGCTTGGCGGCGGTGAACGCGTCGCCGTCGCGCAGCGCCATCGCGCCGCCGAGGTCGAACACCGCGACGCCGACGTCCTTCAGCAGCGAGCTGCCCGCGTCGGTGCGGTGGCCCGCGAGCGCGTCGAGCACGGGCGGCAGCACCGACTCCGCGACCGCGCCCAGCGCGGCGCCGAGCCCGGGCCCGTTGGGATAGAGCTGCAGAGGCACCGCCGGCGGCGGACGCAGGAGATCGACGCGAACATTCGGCGCGATCGCGAGCTGCAGCCCGCGCCCCGCGACCGTCACGCCGGCTTCGAGGATCGGCGCCGCGCTGCCCGTCGGTCCGACGAGCAGGCCTGCGAGCACGCGCGTCGCCACCGGCGTCGCGGGCGCGGGCCCGACGCTCGTGTCCATCGCCACGTCGAGCGCGAGGCGCAGCCGTCCCGCGTCGCTGCCGTAGCGGATCGCGACGCCCGGCGCGAGCGCCCAGCCCGTGCCCGGCGCGGCGCCCGGCGCGACGAGCGGCGTCAGCGCGTCGAGCAACGTGACCGCGCTGCCCACCGGATCCGCGCGCCACGATGCGACGCCGTGCCGCAGCCACGCGCCCGGCGCGTCCAGCAGTCCGAGCGGCAGCCGCACGTGGCGCAGCCCGGCGAGGTCGGGCGTCGCGAGCAGCCCGAGCACGTCGAGCGCGCCGTCGAGCACCGGCCGCGCGGCAGCGGCGACGTGCGAGCGCGCCAGCTCCGCCGCCGCCTGCGCGAGCAGCGCCGGCAGCGCGACCGTCGCCAGCGCGCGCAGCCCGTCCGCGTCGGGCGCGGGCAGGATCGGGATGAGGCGCGTCGTCGCGGCGCCGACGGCCGCGGGCCGCTGCCACTCCAGCTGCAGCACCGCGCCGCCGCTCACGCCGTTGCCTGCGCGCGCGACCAGCCGCAGCCCGCCCGCGCGCGCGTCGAGCGCGCCGAACGCGAGCTCCGCACGCGGCCCCGCGGGCGACAGCGAGGCACTGATCGCGAGCGGCGGCACGCCACCGCCGTCGCGCGTGGCCGTGAGGGTCGCGGTGCGCGTCGCGAGGTCGAACAGCAGCGTCGCGCTGCCGCTGCCACCCGGCACGCCCGCGTCGAGCGTCCATCCGACCGACGAGCCGCTGCCCGTCGCGCCCGCGACCAGCGCGCGCAGCGACGTGGCCAGCGCCTCCGCCTGCGCCATCGCGACGGTCGCGGTCTCCTGCACGTCGTACAGCAGGCGGTCGAGCCCCGCGGGATCGAGGCCGCCGTCGCGCGCGATGCCCGCGATCTCCAGCAGCTGCGCGAGCGCTGGCGACGCGGCGCGCAGCCGCGCGACGACCGCCGAGAGGATGACGCGCACCTCCGGCAGCGGCGGCGTCGCGAGGACGCCGTCGCCGTCCGCGCGCACCACCCAGCGCTCGCGGTACGCGCCGAACGCGCGCGCCTCGTGCAGCACCAGCTCCACGTCGTCGTTCCCGGCGGGCCGCCCGTCGAGCGGCAGGCGCACGTGCGCCGACATCCACCGCACGTCCACGTCGCGCTGCAGCGCGCCCGGCCCGCCCACCAGCCAGCCGTCGTGCACGCCCAGGTGCACCTCGACGCCGATGCCGCGCACGCCCGCGACGTCGAGCCCCGCGCCGGCGGCGGGACGCGTGAGCGACGCGAGCTCCAGCCGCACGCCCGCCCCCACCAGCAGCCCGCCGAGGTCGAGGTCGAGCACCGGCACGTCGGCGCCGACGTGCAGCGCGACGTGCGGCAGCTCGGGACCGGCCGCGGCCTGCGCGGCTTCGAGGCGCGCCGCGAGCCCGTCGGCGAACACCGCCGCGAGCCCCATCGCCAGCGTGTCGGCATCCAGCACGCCGAACGCCGCGTGCAGCGCGAGCCCCGCGCGCGGCGTCTCGCTCCCGGCCGACGGCAGCGGATCGCTCTCCGCGACCAGCGACAGCGCGCGCGTCACCAGCCCGCGCATCACGCGCAGCGGCGTCGCCTCGTGCGCCAGCAGCGGGTCGGGCCACGCGGGCGCGTCGGGGCGCAGCATCCGCTCCAGGAAGCGCAGCGCGTCGCCGCTCGTGCCGGTGCGCAGCGCGTCGATCGCCAGCCCCGCCCATGGCGTGCCGACGGTGACGACGTCGCTGACCGCCGCGACCGCGCTCGCCGCACGCACCGCGGCCGCCCCCGCCGCGCCGTAGCCGATGATCACGATGGGCGCGGTGCGCGCGGCCAGCAGCTGCGCGAGGCGCGCGGCCTGCTCGCCCACCGCGCCGCGATCGGGCCGCAGCGTCGCGGCGTCCGCGGGCAGCGGCAGGCGCACGAACCACTCGCCGGTGCCCGTCGCCGGCAGCGCGCCGCTGACCGTCGCACCCGTCGCGTCGAACGCGCGGCCCGCGGGACGATCGGTGCTCCACGTCGCCTCGCAGCCCACGTGCACGACGGCCGCGGGCAGCGGATCGAGCACGTCGCCCAGCAGCGCGCCGACGCTGCCGAGCGCCACCAGCTCGTCGTACGAGTAGCCGGGCAGCGTCACGGTCCGCACGCCCGCGGGCAGCGCGGTCGGCATCGCGACGATGCCGTCGGTGTTGGTCCAGCGCGCGACGAGCTGCGTCAGCCCGTCGGGCAGCGCGTCGCGCCCCACCAGCAGCTCCGCCACGTCCGGCAGCGTGTCGATCGCCTCGCGCAGCTCGGCCACCAGCACCGCCGGCTCGGGCGGCTCGCTGGCGTGCATCGCGTTGAACGCGGAGACGAGATCGTCCGCGGTCGGCGGGCAGCCGGGCTCCAGCCACGCGATCAGCCCGGGCGCGCGACGGTGGCCGGCGATGGGGCAGCGATACGGCGTGCGTGCGCTGCCGGTGCCGAACGGGCGCGAGCGGGTGAAGCCGCTGAGCAGCGCGGCCACCGGACCGAGCGCCGCCTCCAGCCGCGCGCAGTCGAGCGCGAGGTCGCCGAGCCAGGCGCGGATCGCGACGCCGACGTCGGGGAACGCGGGATCGGCGCCGACGAGCGCGGCGAGCCGCAGCCGCGGCCCGGTGCCCGTCCAGCCGAGCAGCGACAGCGCGACGTCGAGCGCCGGGACGCGCAGCTGCGACGCGAGCGCGACGAGCGCGTCCTGCACCGCGTCCCATGCAGTCGCTGGGAAGGTCAGGTTGCCGCTCGCGTCGAACGTCGGCAGCGGCACGTCGAGCCGCGTCAGCGCCGCGTCGATGGGCGAGAGGCCGCGCACCAGCAGCGCCAGCTCCTCCGCGTCGAGCGCGGCGCGCACGCCCGTGGCGGACGTCCAGCGCACGTCGAGCGCGAGCCGCCGCAGCTCCAGCGTCAGGTTCGCGAGGTCGAGCGTCGCCAGCTCGCCGTCGGCGCGACGCAGCTCGAGGCGCGCGTGCGCCTCGCCCGCGAACGTCGCGCGCCGCGGCGCGAAGCCCGAGCGCAGGAGCGACACGCCGAGCGTCGCCTCCACCTCCATCGCCTGCATCACCGGCGTGACGATCGCGACCGCCGCGTCCACCGCGAGCTCGTCGCCGTCGCGCCACGCGCGCAGCGCGAGCGGTCCCACCAGCGACACGCGCCACGGATCGGCGCGCGTGCCGGCACCCGGCACCGGCGCGCTCGCGCCGCCCGCGAGCAGCGCGCGCAGCGCGCCCAGCACGTCGGCCATCGCCGGCGGCGCGAGCGACAGGTCGCGCCAGTAGCGCGCGATCTCCGCGACCGGATCGGCGACGAGCGCGGGCGCGGAGATCGCCGGGATCCCCGCCGGCGGCGTGAGGCCGAGCAGCCGGCTCACGAGCGTGCCCGCGGCGCCGAGGCCCGCGAGCGCGTCGGCCAGCGCCTGGTCGACGACGGTGCTCGCCGCGTCGAGCGCCGCCTCGGGCGACGAGAGGTCGAGGTGCGCGTGGTGCCGCCCCGCGAGCGTCACCTCCTCGAGCGTGAGCACGAACGTCGGCCGCCGCGCCTCGGTCGTGAGACCCGTGACCGCGACACCGACGTGCAGGCTGCCGACGGCGGGATTTCCGGTCAGCAGCGGCGCGCCGCCCGCGTCCTGCCCGAACACCGCTTCCGCGCGCAGGTCGGGCAGCGCGATGACGGAGCTGGTCTGCGTGTCGGCGCGCAGCAGGTCGGCCGCGAGCCGCACGCGCGCGCCCGCGCGCCCTTCGAGCGCGAGCTCCGCCCACGGCGTGAGCACCGGATGCCCGCCCGTGCCCGGCGCGACGCGCACGCCGATGCTGAACGTCAGCGGGCCGACCGTCGACGTCACCGCGGTGCGCGGCACGTCCACCGTCGCACCGGTGAGCAGCGCGAGCTGCTGCAGCCACGCGGTGCGCGCGGGCGTCGCCAGCAGCACGGCCTCCAGCCAGCCGACGAGCGCGGGCAGCCCCTGCGTCGTCAGCTCCGCGAGCGGCAGCGGCGGCAGCCCCGTGACCTCGCGCAGACCGAGCAGTCCCGTGAGCGCGGCGAACGGCCGCAGCGTGGGCTGCGTGACGTCGAGCGCCTCCGCCTGCGCGCGCACGAGCCCCACGATGAGCGCGAACGCGTCCGCCTGCAGCTCCGCGAGCGAGTCGCCGTCGAGCGCGAAGGTGCGCGGCGCGCTCGCGCCGGGCAGCTGCAGGTCGCGCAGCGAGAGCGCGAAGCCGAGCGTGTCGGCCGGCGCGGTGGGGACCTGCAGACCTAGCGCGAGCCCGCCGAGCGACGCCGCACCCGGCGATGGCGCGCCGGTCGCCAGCGTGAGGTCCACCGCGAGCTGGATGCGGCCGCCCACGCGCCCGAGCAGCAGCCAGCCGGGCAGCCCGCCCGAGTCGGCGGGCGCGGGGCCGGTGCCGCGCGCGAGCTGGAAGAGCGGCACGTGCAGCCGCGTCGCCACCGTGGGCGTGGAGGTCGGCGTGGCTCCGGTCGTCGCGTGCTCGATGCCGATGCCGAGGTGCACCGCGTTCGCGACCGGGCGCACGACGGCGAAGATCGTGACCTGCGGCGACGACTCGCTGAACAGCGGCACCCACGTCGCGCCGTCGCGCTCCTCGCGGTCGGGCGCGCCGAGCACCTCGTCCACGAAGGCGAGCAGCGCGTCGCGCTGGTCGTCGTCGGAGAGCACGCTGCGCAGCCCGCGCGGATTGCCGGTGCTGCTGCCGGGCGCGCGGCCCACGGGATCGCCGAACCACGCGGTGTTCGGGCTGCCGCCGTCGTCGAGGATGCCGAGCGCGGTGGCGAGCTGCGCGAACGCGTCGAGCTGGGTGCCGGTGAAGCTCATCGCGTGATCCTCACGCTCAGGTCGTGGCGTGCCATCGGCTGCACGAGCAGCACGCCCTGCTCGGCCCCGATCGCGGCGGGGACCAGCGGGCGGCCGGCGGCGTCCTTGCCGACGGCGGCGCTGAGCTGCTGCGCGAGGTGCACGAGCGCCTCCCACGCGAAGGCGGCGATCGCCTCGGACCAGCGCGCGGTGACGACCTCGGGGCCCGCGAGGCGGTCGAACGTCGCCATCACGAGCCCCGCGGGCCGCTCCGCGGTGCCGACGGCGATCGGCACGGGGATGACGGCCGGCCTGTTCTGCAGCTGGTCGCACGTCACGGGCACGCCGACGGTGACCAGCGCGGGCGCGCACGTGAGCTGCACCGCGAGCGCGTCGACGAGCAGCTCGCTGTCGCCCTGCACCCACACCGTCGCGCCGGACGCTCGCGGCGGCAGGTCGGCGACGAGGCGGATGGTGGTGCGCAGCAGCCGGTTCGCGATCGCCACGGGCACGCGCACCATCTCGGCGGCGGCGCCGGTGGCGAGCCGCGCGCGCGCGTCGAGCGGCGCGAGCCAGTCGAGCGTCGGCACCGCGACGTCGCCGGCGGGCAGATGCAGCATGGCATCGCCGCCCGCCCTCGTCGCTCTCGCACTCGCCGACCTCGCGCTCGCTGCCCTCGTACGTCCCGCACTCGCCTTCCCCGAGCTCGCGCGACCCGGCTTCATGAGACACCCTCCTGCAGAGCGGACGACCTCGGGGCGGTGGTGCGGGCGTGGATCAGCCGATGCGGCGGCGTGGTGCGGGACGCGCGAGCGGGGCGCTCTGCAGGCGCCGCGCGACGACGCCGATCGCGGCGCCCGCGGCGGCGCTGATCGTGTCCATGGCGACGAACCACACGCTGACCGCGAGCTCGCCGTTCACGAGCGGCACGAGCAGCCCGATCGCGAGCACGCCGAGCGCGAGGACGAGGTGCGCCGAGGGACGGCGGCGGTGCTCGCGGCGGGCGAGTCGTGGCGTCGCACCGGGCCGCGCGGCGGCGAGGAGTCCCCAGGTGCATCCGAGTACGGCGGGCAGCCACTCGTCCATGCGAACCTCCGGTGACGAGCGCGCGGCGGGGCGCACGGATCAGGGCCGTGCGCGGCGTCCCACGCTGCAGTGTCGCAGTGCGGTGTCGCGTTGCGTGCACGATCGTGCAGCAGATGCACGTGCGCATCGCGCCATGCATCGCGCCATGCATCGCGCCATGCATCGCGCCATGCATCGCGCCATGCATCGCGCCATGCATCGTGCAGTGCGTCGTGCGCGGCCTAGCATACGACACCTGTGGCATCGCGTCCACACCGAACATGCGCGTTCGGTCATGTCGAGACGCGATCGTGTGACGCGCGACACATCATGGCGAGCGCGGCCACGACGCGCTCTCGCGCGCGTCAGCGGAGCAGCCGCCGCATCTGCTCCCGATAGCTCCGGCTCGACGTGAGCCGCGTGCCGTCCGCCAGCGTCAGCTCGTACTCGCCGTGGCCGCACGGCTCCAGCCGGCGAATCCGGTCGATGCGCACCATGTGCGACCGGTGCACCCGCACGAACTCCGCGGGGTCGAGCCGCGCGGCGAGGACGTGCAGCGACTCGCGCACGAGGTGGCGTCGCCCCCAGGCGACGACCGCGACGTAGTTGCCGTCCGCCTCCACGCGGTCGACGTCCGCGACGGCCACGAAGTACATCCCCTGGGCGTCGCGGATCACGAATCGCTTCGCGTACCCGTCCTCCGGCCCGGCGCCATTGCGTGCGTGGGCGGCGGCGCCACCCGCCGCGTCGACGGCCGGTGCGGGGGCATCGCCGCGGAGCGCCTGCAGCGCGGCCCGGAGCGCGGCATCGGCCGCCGCGAGGGCGCCGGCATCGGGGGTCCGCGACGGTGCCCCGAGCGTCTCGAGCAGCCGCCGCATCGCCCGGTCGAAGCGGTCGATGTCGACCGGCTTGACGAGGTAGTCGACCGCATCGAGGTCGAACGCGCGGATCGCGTGCTCCTCGCTCGCGGTGACGAAGACGACGCACGGCGGGCGCTCCCGCGACCACGGCGCCTCCCGGGCGAGGGCCTCCACCGTCGCGATGCCGTCGAGGCCCGGCATGCGGATGTCGAGGAGCAGCACGTCGGCGGGTCCATCGCGCAGCGCGGCGAGAACGGCCGCACCGCTCCCGCATTCCGCCGTGAGCTCGAACTCGGGGTGGCGCGCGAGCAGCGCGCGCAGGCGCGCGCGCGCGAGGGGCTCGTCGTCGGCGACCAGCACCTTCCAGCGGCCCCCGCTCATGGACGCGCCTCCCCGTTCCCGTGCGCGCCGCCGACGAACGGCAGCGTCACCCGCGCGCGCGTGCCGCCGCCAGGCGGCCGCTCCAGCACCAGCGAGGCGCGCGCGCCGTAGAGCTGCGCGAGGCGATCGCGCGTGTTGCGCAGGCCGATGCCGTTGCCCGTTCCCGCAGTCGCGCGATCGGTGATCGACCCGGCCTCCACGTCGGGCCCCGCCCCATCGTCCTCGACCACGAGTTCGAGCGTGTCGCCCGCTCGTGCCGCGCCGATGCGCACGCGTCCACCCGTCTCGCGCCACGCGAGCCCGTGCTCGTAGGCGTTCTCGACCAGCGGCTGCAGCACCAGGAAGGGCACGCGCGCGCCGCGCGCCGCATCGGCCACGGCCCATTCGACGGCGATGCGGTCACCGAAGCGCAGCTGCATCAGCTCGACGTAGCGCGCCAGCAGATCGAGCTCGCGCTCGAGCGCGTGCTCCTCGGTCCCCTCGTGCAGGATCACGCGCAGGAGCGCGGCGAAGCGGGTGAGCATGCGGTCGGCCGCCATCGGATCGGCGTGCACGAGGGTCGTGACCGCATTGAGCACGTTGAAGACGAAGTGCGGCTGCAGCTGCGTCCGCAGCGCCGCGAGCCGCGCCTCGGCGAGCCCGCGGGCAAGGCCGGCCTCGCGCACCTCGCGCGCGCGCTCCGCGCGATAGTAGTGGACCGCGTGGAGGAGCGCGACCATCACGAGGAAGACGGTGAGGTAGGTGAGGATCCGCGCGAGCGCGCTCGCCGCGACGTCGGGGACGCCGCTGATCGCTACCACGACGGGGCTCATCACGACGTGGCGGAGCCACGCCGCCGCGAGCGTGCCGAGCAGGAGGACGCCGGCGTTCCTCCAGGGACGCGGGCGTCCGACCGGAAAGCGGCGGACGAGGGCCGCGAGCGGCGGCAGGAGCGGCAGGCAGGTCCACCACATCGCGAGCGACCAGACGACCTGCTGGGCCCAGCGCGGGTCCTCGCCGCGGTCGATGGCCGTGATGCCGCCGCGCAGCGCGTAGAGGAGCGCGAAGAACGTCGTCAGCACGACGGCCCCCACCGGCACGAGGCGCCGCTCCATGGGGGACTCCGGGGCGGACTCCGGCGCGCCGACGTTCCCCATCCCCTCCACGCGGGTCGTCACCATTCGGGAGCCGGGTCGGGACTCAGCGCGGCGCGACGGGCAGGGCGCGGCGGGTGGCCGTCATCGGAAGGCGCGCGCCGCCGTGGTATTCCACGATGCCCGCCATCGTGCGCGCGTCGTCGGCCAAGCGCCCCAGGAAGCGCACGTCGCCCTCCCGCGAGGCGACGACCATCCGCACCGAGTCCCCGTCCACGGTCAGCGTGCGGATCGCCAGCGTGTTCGTCAGGTACATCGTGATCGAGCCGGCCCATCCCCGCTCGACCGGCCCGAGCGCGAGGAAGCCGGGGGACGTCCGCTCCCCCACGCGCATCGTGAAGTCCCAGACCCCCTGCAGGTCGGGGCCGGCCGCGGGCGCGGGCGCGTGTGCGGCGGCCTGCGCGCCGACCGTCCCGGCTGCCGACAGGGTGGCGGCCAGCGCCGCGACGGACGCCGCCGCGAGCGTCGCGGCGAGCCGCGCCGGGTGGCGCCGGTGACGATCCATGGCATCGGACATGGTGGTGCGCTCCTGCTCGAGGTTGGTGATGCACCCAGAGTAGGCGCGCGCGGCACCGGGTGTCATCCGGAGACGCGAGATGGACGCCGCACGGGCCTGATGGGTCGCCGCGCGCCGCGGACCGCCAGCCGCGCGCTCGACCCGGGCCGGCTGGCGCTGACAGACCGATGACGACGCACGGACGTCACGCCGCCTTGACTTCGCGCCGGGGCGGCGGCACCATAGCCTAAGAACCTTAGGCTTGGAGCCACCGATGGGATCGACCGAGCTGGACCTCGTGCGCGGGACCTTCGACCTGCTCGTCCTCAAGGCGCTGTCCTGGGGCCCGATGCACGGCCTCGGCGTGCTGCGCTGGATCGAGCGGGCGTCGCAGGCGCAGCTGCAGGTCACCGAGGGCGCGCTGTATCCCGCGCTCCACCGCCTGGAGCAGCGCGGGTGGCTGGACGCCGAGTGGGGCGTCACGGAGCGGAACCGCGAGGCGAAGTTCTACCGGCTGACGCCCGAGGGACGCCACGCGCTGACGGCCGAGCTCTCGAAGTGGACCCGCTACACGGAGGCGGTCGGGCTCGTGCTCGCCGCGCCGCGCGCGTGACCGCGCGCCGACGCTTCCGCCTCGCGCTCCTGCGCCGCACGCGCGCCACGCGGCTGCGCGACGTCGACGCGGAGCTGCGCTTCCACATCGAGGAGCGCGTCGACGAGCTGGTGGCACTCGGCATGGCGCGCCCGCAGGCCGAGGCCGAGGTGCGCGCGCGCTTCGGCGACGTGGCCGGCGTGCGCGCCGAGTGCGAGGCCATCGACGCCGCGGGCGAGCGCACGCGGTCGCGCCGCGAGTGGTGGGGCGCGGCGGCGCGGCAGGCGCGGCTCGCGGCGCGCGCGCTGGCGCGCCGTCCGGCGTTCGCGCTGGTCGCGATCGGGACGCTGGCGCTCGGGATCGGCGCGGCGACGGCGGTGTTCAGCCTCGTGCACGGCGTGCTCCTGCGCCCGCTCCCCTTCCCCGAGCCCGAGCGCCTGCTCGCCGTCACGCACACGACGGCCGTCCCCGGCGTGCCCGAGGTCCAGCAGTCGGACGCGGGCTTCCTGCTCTACGAGCGCCGCGCGACGGCGTTCGAGCGCACGGGCGTGCACCGCGCCACCGAGGTGAACCTCGTCGCGACGGCCGGCGGCGCGATGCAGGCCGAGCGGCTGGTCGCGGCCGGCGTCAGCGCGAGCCTCTTCCCGACGCTGCGCGCGACGGCGCTGCAGGGCCGCACCTTCGTCGCGGGCGAGGACCGGCGCGGGGCGCGGCCGGTGGTGGTGCTCTCGGAAGGGCTGTGGCGGCGGCGCTTCGGCGGCGATCCGTCGGTCGTGGGCCGTCAGGTCGTCGTGGACGGCTCGCCACGCGAGGTCGTGGGCATCATGCCCGCGCGCTTCCAGTACCCGTCGGCGAGCACGCAGCTCTGGTATCCGCTCCCGTTCGACGCGGCGACCGCGTCGCCGGGCAACTTCAACTACACGCAGGTCGCGCGGCTGAAGCCCGGCGTCACGCCCGAGCGCGCGGTCGCGGAGCTCGCGCGCATCCTGCCGCGGGTGATCGAGGAGTATCCGGGCGACGTGCCGCCGGCGATGTGGGCGCAGGCGCGGCTCGCGCCCGTGGTCGCGCCGCTGCGCGAGGCGATCGTCGGCCGGGTGCGCGGGCTGCTCTGGGTGCTGCTGGGCGGCGCGGGGCTCGTGCTCCTGATCGCGTGCGCGAACGTCGCGAGCCTCTTCCTCGTGCGCGCCGAGGAGGGACAGCGCGAGCTCGCGGTGCGCAGCGCGCTCGGCGCGGGGCGCGCGGCGGCCGCGCAGTACCTGGCCGAGGCGGCGGTGGTCGGTGTGCTGGGGAGCACGGGCGGCGTGGCGCTGGCGGTGGCCGGCGTGCGCCTGCTGCGCGCGCTGCCGAGCGGCGTGGACCTGCCGCGGCTGAGCGAGGTGGGCGTGGACGGGCCCGTGCTGCTGTTCGCGCTGGCCGCGGCGGCGTTCGCGACGGTGGCGGCGAGCGCGCTGCCGCTGCTGCGTGCGCGTGGCGTGCCGGTGGCCGCGGTGCTGCGCGACGCGGGCCGCGCGGCCACGGCGGGCGTGCGGCGCCAGTCGGCGCGCAAGGCGCTCGTGGTGGCGCAGGTCGCGCTGGCGCTGGTGCTCGTGGCCGCGTCGGGGCTGATGGCGCGCAGCTTCGCGCGGCTGCGCGACGTGGCGCCCGGCTTCGATCCGGCGCGCGTGCTGGCGGTGCGCATCGCGCTGCCGCCGTCGAGCTACCGCGACGCGGCGTCGGTGGCACGCTTCCACGACCGCCTGCTGCGCGAGCTGGACGCGCTGCCGGGCGTGCGCGACGCGGCGCTCACGTCGTGGCTCCCGCTCTCCGAGGACCACAACAACGGCACGGTGTTCGTGGAGGACCGGCCGATGGTCGGCGACGCGGTGCCGCCGGTGCACGAGCAGGTGCACGTCAGCCGCGACTGGTTCGCGACGGTCGGCACGCCGCTGCTCGCCGGGCGCACCTTCGCGCCGCAGGATCCCGCGCGCGCCTCCACCGAGGTGATCGTCAGCCGCGCGTTCGCGCAGCGCTACTGGCCGGGGCAGAGCGCGATCGGGAAGCGCGTGCGCGCGGGGCTCGTCAGCCCGTGGCTCACCGTGGTCGGCGTCGTGGGCGACGTGCACCTCGCGGCGCTCGACCGGCCGGCGGAGGAGGCGCTCTACCTGCCGTACCACGCGTTCGAGCGCGACACCGCGTGGGCGCCCACGAGCGTCACGCTCGCGCTGCGCGCCGCGGGCGATCCGGCGGCGCTGGTGGCGGCGGTGCGTCGCACGGTGCACGCGCTCGACCCGGCGGTGCCGACGTACGACGAGCGGCCGATGGCGGATACGCTGCGCGCCGCCGCCGCGCGCACGCGCTTCACGACGCTGCTGCTCGGCGTCGCGAGCGCGGTCGCGCTGCTGCTGGGCGCGGTGGGGATGTACGGCGTGATGGCGTACGGGGTGAGCCTGCGCCAGCGCGAGATCGGCGTGCGGCTCGCGCTCGGCGCGCGCCCGCTGGACGTCGGCCGCATGATCTCGCGGCAGGGCGTGGCGCTGGCCGCCGCGGGCGTGGCGATCGGGCTCGCGGGCGCGCTGGCGGTGACGCGCTTCCTGCGCGGCCTGCTGTATGGCGTGAGCCCGACCGATCCGCTGACGCTGGGCGCGACGTGCGCGCTGCTGCTCGTCGTCGCGCTGCTGGCGAGCTGGCTGCCGGCGCGCCGCGCGGCCGCGCTGCCGCCGGTGGAGGCGCTGCGGCGCGACTAGCGCACGGTGATCGTGCCCGACATCGCCGCGCCGTGGATGGAGCAGCGGTACGGGAAGCTCCCCGCGGTCGCGAAGGTGCGCTGGTAGGTGCCGGTGCGCTGGATGGGCGAGCGCGGGCCGTCGGTGAACGTGACGTCGTGGTCGCTGCTCGCGGCCCACGTCCACGTGACGGTGGTCCCGGGCGCGACGGTGGTGGCGGCGGGCGAGAACGCGTTGTCCGAGACGCGGATGTCGCTGCTCGTGCTCGGCGTGGAGGTGGTGCCGCCGCCGCTCGGCTCCACGGGCGAGTAGTCAGTGCCGCCGTCTCCCCCGTTGCCGCCCCCACCACAGGCCGAGAGGACGACGAGCACGAGCGGCAGGGCGAACGGCACGAGCGCGCGGGCGATGCGCATGGAAGCTCCTGGCAGGGGATCGGGGCCGCCACGCCGATGGGCTGCCCCCGACCGCTGACGGCACGGGGGCGCGCTTTCATCCCAACCCTTCCAACCCGCTGCGTGCTCCGTGCTGCTTGGCCGGCCTCGATGCGCCGGACCCCCTTTGGCCTTTGGGGGATGCGGATGCTCCGGATGAGAACGGATCAGACGGATCATTCCTCGCGGGTGCGGGGAGCGTCGCCGCCACGCGGGGCGATCCGAAGCATCCGTTCAGATCCGGAGCATCCGCATCCCCCCAACAGGCACCGTCTCCGCGGCGCGACGACGCGTCCGGAGGCCGTTCACGCAGCACGCAGCGTCAGGTTCCGAGAGCGCCGGCCGCTCCATCCAGCCGCACGCGTGGCAGGACTTCCGGATGCTCCCGCTGTAGCCAGTCGATCATCCGCTCGCGCACGTCGCAGCGCAGGTCCCACGCGGCGCCCGCGTTGCCGGCGCTCATGATCGCGCGCAGCTGCATCGTGCGCTCGCTGGCGTCCGACACCTGCAGCTGCGCGACGCGGCCGTCCCAGTGCGGCGACGTGCGCACGACGCGGTCGAACTCCGCGCGGATGGCGGCCACCGGCGCCGTGTAGTCCACGTACAGGAACACCGTGCCGATCACCTGCGCGGAGGAGCGCGTCCAGTTCTGGAACGGCCGCTCGAAGAAGTGGCTGATCGGCAGCACGAGGCGGCGCTGGTCCCAGATGCGCACCACCACGTACGTGAGGTTGATCTCCTCGACCGTCCCCCACTCGTTCTCGATCACGACCGCGTCGCCCACGCGGATCGGCTGCGACAGCGCGAGCTGCACCCCCGCCACGATGTTGCCGAGCGGGCGCTGGGCCGCGATGGAGACGATGATGCCGACGACGCCGGCCGACGCCAGCAGCCCCGCGCCGAGCGCGCGGAAGCCCTGGAAGCGCATCAGCACCGCGCCGAGGGCGAGGAACACGATGACGACGACCAGCACGCGCCGCAGCAGCCCGACGCGCGTGCGCACGCGGCGCGCGTGCAGGTTGTCGGCGACCTCGATGTCGTAGCGCCGCTCGACGACGTCGTCGAGGACGCGCGTCAGCGCCAGCAGCACCCACGCGCCCGCGCCCACCAGCAGCACGTACAGCCCGCGCTCCGCGGTCTCCTCGGCCGCCCGCGACATCGAGGCGCGCAGCAGCGGCAGCGCCGTCTGGATGGCGAGCAGCGGGAGGAACGCCCGCATCGGCGTGCGCGTGCGGTGCAGCAGCGCGCCGTCGAACACCAGCACGCCCGGCACGCGCCGCCCCAGGCGCAGCAGCCCGCGGTAGAGCAGCGCGTGCGCGAGCAGGCCGACGAGCGCCGCGAGGGCGACGATCGCCAGCGCGCGCAGCGTCGGCGGCAGCGGGCCGAGGAGGTCGGGGAGCGACATCGGGAGGGCTCCCTGCAAGCGGCACTCCGAACGCTGCGGACGGCGGATCTGAACGACGAACGGCATGGCAAGGATGAAGATCTCAACAGATCTGAGAACGACGGAGGGCTCCGCGTCGGGCGACGTTCCTCGCCGCCTCGCGGAGCCCTCCGCTCTTATCAGATCTTCTCAGATTTTTATCCTTGCTTCCGTTGCAGTGCGGGTCCGGCGCGCGGATGCAGACTCAGCACCCGCAGTCCGCAGCCCGCCTCCCGCAGCGCCTCACTCCAGCACTCCACACGCGATCCGCGCCCCGCTGTTCCCCGTCGGATCGGTGCGGTAGTCGTCCTGGTTCGCGTGGATCACCAGCGCGCTGCCGTCGGCGTCCTGCAGCGCGGCCAGCGAGAACTGGTCGACGTTGGCGCTCAGGTGCCCCACGCCGGCCCCGTTGACGATCAGGTTCGGCAGGTCGCCCGCGTGGTAGCCGAGCGGGTTGAGGTGCCCATGCTGCCGCGACGCCGGGTTGTAGTGGCCGCCCGCGGACGTGAACGTCGGCCCGACGCAGCTGCCGACCGCGTGCACGTGCAGGCCGTGCAGCCCCGGCGTCAGCCCCTTCACGTGCACCGTGAGGTGCACGGTGCCGGTCGCGTCCTCGGTGAGGCGCGCGTCGCCGATCACGTCGCCGGCGCTGTTGACGATCTCCGCCGTCAGGCGCGTGGCGCCCCCGGAGGCCGCCGCGGCGCGCGCCAGCGACGGGGCATCCGACGGCTGCTGGGGGGCGATGCCGGCGTCGTCGCTCCGGCAGCCCGCGAGGAGCACGGCGGCGGCGGCGACGGCGGTCAGAGCGGCGGCTGGACGGGTCATGGGATGCTCGCGGCTGGTGGGTGAAGGGGACCGCCCCGCGCCCGTCGGCGGATCGCCCGGCGCAGCGGTCCGCTACGATAGCGCGCGCCGGGCCCGCCGCCCATGGGGAAGGTCGTGGCGTCGACGCCACATGGTCGCGGCCGCTAAGCTTCCCGGTGGCCGCGCATCCGGCGGCCCCGTCCCACCAGGCCGCCGCCGCTCCTCGACGCTCCGTGCCGCGCATCCTCATCGTCGAAGACACCTCCGAGATCGCCGAGGCGCTCCAGGACCACCTGCGCCGCCGCGGTCACGACACGTCGCTCGCCACGCGCGCCGCCCAGGCGGCCGCGATGATCGCCAGCGAGCGTCCGGACCTGATCGTGCTCGACCTCGGCCTCCCGGACCGCGACGGGCACACGGTGCTGCAACAGCTGCGCGCGCGCGGGCTCGACACGCCGGTGCTCATCCTCTCCGCGCGGCGCGACGAGACGGACAAGCTGCAGGGCTTCGCGCACGGCGCCGACGACTACGTCACCAAGCCGTTCAGCGCGATGGAGCTGCTGGCGCGCGTGGACGCGCTGCTGCGCCGCGCGACGGCGCGCGTGCCCGCGGTGCAGGCCCCGACGCCCACGCCCGACGTCGCCGCGGGCCCGACGGACGCGCAGATCGGCGAGCGGTTCGGGCTCACGCCGCGGCAGGTCATCGTCGCGCGGCTGCTGGCCGAGGGGTGCTCGAACGCGGAGCTCGCGGAGCGGCTGGGCGTGAGCGCGCACACCGCGCGCAACCACACGATGCACGTGCTGGCGAAGCTCGGGACGTCGAAGCGCGCGCGCGTGGGGCCGATCCTGCGCGACGCGGGCTGACGGGCGTCGGCGCGCCGGACCCGAACGACATGCAAGGATGAAGATCGGATAACGTCTGATAACGACGGATGGCTCCTGTGGAGGGCGAGATCCCTCGCAGCCACGCGGAGCCATCCGTCGTTATCAGATCTTGTCAGACTTTCATCCTTGCAGATGCAGTTCACGGAGCCCCTGCCCCTCCGACCGCGCGATTGGCAGCGCGATCACGAACGTCGACCCCTCCCCCACCACGCTCTCCACCCACAGCCGCCCGCCGTGCGCTTCGACCACGGCGCGCGCGATCGCGAGCCCCAGCCCCAGCCCGCGCCGGTCCGCGTGCCGCGCCTGCCAGAACGCGCCGAAGATGTGCTGCACCTGATCGGCGGGGATCCCTGGCCCGTCGTCGCGCACCGCGATCCGCAGCTCGCCGTCCGTCACCGTCCACGTCAGCGCCACGCACCCGTCGTGCGCCGCGAACTTGGCCGCGTTCCCCACCAGGTTCGAGACCGCCTGCAGCAGCCGCCGCGCGTCGACGTCCATCGCCGGCAGCGCCGCGTCGCCCGGCAGGTCGAACGACACCTCGAAGCGCAGCCCGTACGACGCCACCAGCGGACGCAGCGTCGTCGCCGCCTCCTCCAGCAGCGCGTGCACGTCCTGCGGCTGGCGCTCCAGCGCCAGCGCGTCGCGGTCCAACCGCGCGACGTCCAGCAGGTCCTCGATCAGCCCGTCCATGCGCGCCGCCGCCCGCTCCACGCGCGCCAGCGTCCGCGCGTCCGGCTCCGCCAGCGTCTCGGCCGCGCGCAGCATCTCGACGTCGAAGCGCACGGCGGCCAGCGGGCCGCGCAGGTCGTGCGCGACCACCGCCAGCACGTGGTCGCGCGTCGTCACCGCCGCCTGCGTCGCCTGCAGCAGCCGCGCGCGCTCCAGCGCCAGCCCCGCGCGCCGCGCCACCTCCGCCGCCAGCGCGCGGTCGTCGTCGTCGAACGGCGCGCGCGTCGCGCCGCGCGCCAGCGACAGCCACCCGATCGGCGCCGCGTCCGCCGCGTGCAGCGGTACGCGCACCTCCCACGACGCATCGGCCGCCCCGATGCCCGCCTCCGCCACGCGCACGCACGCGCCGTCCACCACCAGCTCCACCGCGCAGGCGTCCGCCACGCGGTCGGCCAGGAGCGCCGCCAGCTGCGCGGGCGCGGTCGCGCCGTCCAGCGACGCGACCAGCACGCGGCCCGCGTCCGCCAGCAGCTCCGCCGCCGCGCGCGCGCGGCGCTGCGACTCGTGCAGCAGCCGCGTGCGCAGCAGGTTGCGCACGCGCAGCAGCACCTCCACGCGGTCGAACGGCTTCAGCACGAGGTCGTGCGCGCCCCCCGCCAGCGCGCGCTCGCGTGCCGCCGCGGTGACGTCGGCCGTCAGCACCAGCACCGGCACGAACGCGTCGGCGCTCACGCGCGCGGCGATGTCCGCCAGCACCGCGAAGCCGTCGCGATGCGGCATGTGCAGGTCGAGCAGCACGAGGTCCGGCCGCGCCGCGTCGAACGCGTCCATCGCCCGGCGCGCGTCGCTCACGCGCACCAGCCGGCGATAGCCCTTCGGCCGCAGCACCACCTCCAGCAGGTCGAGGTTCGCGACCTCGTCGTCCACCAGCAGGATGGTGCAGTCCGTCGTGTCCATGGCCGTCTCCACGACGCTCACGGCCGGCGCGGCCGGCCCGCCAGCACGCGCTCCACCGTCGCCAGGAACGCGCGCACGTCCAGCGGCTTGGTGAGGAACGCCGCCACGCCGTCCTCCTCCAGCGCCGCGCGCGTGCGCGGCGTCGCGTCGGCGCTGATGACGACGACCGGGATCTCCGCCGTGCGCGCGTCGGCGCGCAGCGCGCGCAGCACCTCGCGCCCCGACAGGTCGGGGAGGTGCAGGTCGAGCAGGATCACGTCCGGCCGGTGCTGCGCCGCCAGCTCGAGCCCCAGCCGCCCCTGCAGCGCCGGGAGGACGCGCCACTGCGGACGCGGCAGCAGGATCGTCTCGACCAGCGACAGGTTCGCGAGGTTGTCCTCGACGTAGAGGAGCGTCGCGGCCGAGTGCGTGCCGGCCGCCGCGTCCGCGCGCGTGGCGACGATCGGCAGCGCCGCCAGCGGGCCGTCCGTCGTCGGCAGGTCCACCGCGAACACGCTCCCCTCCGCGTCGCTGCGCTCCAGGAACAGCGTGCCGCCCATGGCCTGCGCGAGCCGCTGCGACAGCGCCAGCCCCAACCCCGTGCCCTCCACGCCCGTGTGCTCCGCGCCCAGCCGCGCGAACGGCACGAACAGCTGGTCGCGCAGCGCGGCGTCGATCCCCGCGCCCTGGTCGTGCACGCGGATGCGCAGCGACTCGCGGCCGTCCGCGCCGCGCACCGGCTCGCACCCGATGCGCACCGCGCCCTCGGGCCGGTTGTACTTCACCGCGTTGCTCAGGAGGTTGAGCAGCACCTGCGTCAGCCGCTGCCGGTCCGCGCGCACGAACCGCTGGGCCGACGGGTGCGGCAGCTCCGCCACCCACACGCCGCGCTGCTCCGCCAGCGGGCGCACGATGTCGATCGCCTCGCGGATCACGCCCTCCGCGCGCACCGGCTCGATCGACATCGGCTGCTCGGCCGCCTCGATGCGCGCGATGTCGAGCACCTCGTTGATCAGGTTCAGCAGGTGGCGCCCGCCGTTCAGGATGTGGCGCACGCCGCCGCGGTACTCCGCCGGCAGCTCCAGGTCCTCCAGCACCTGCGCGAAGCCGAGGATGCTGTTGAGCGGCGTGCGCAGCTCGTGGCTCATGCGGCTGAGGAACTCGCTCTTCGCGCGGTTCGCGCGCTCCGCCTCCTCGCGCGCCTGCTCCGCCTCCGCGCTCGCGCGGCGCAGCGCTTCCTCCGCCGCCACCCGGTCGGTGATGTCGCGGCCGTTGACGAGGAAGCCCACCGAGCCGTCGGCGAGCGGCAGCGAGCGCCCCAGCGCCTCGAACAGCCGCCACGTGCCGTCGCGGTGGCGGATGCGCCAGGTGGCGCGCGTGACGTACGTCGGGTCGAGGGCCACGCGGCGCATGTTCTCCTCAAGCGCGCACGTGTCGTCGGGATGCAGCAGGTCGTCCGGCCGGCAGCCGATCATCTCCGCCGGCGAGTAGCCGAGCAGCCGCTGCGCCGACGGGCTCACGTAGGTCAGCGCGAGGTCCGACGCGGCGATCATCAGCAGGTCGCTCCCGTTCTCGATCAGCCGTCGGAAGTGCTCCTCGCTGCGCTGCAGCGCCTCCTCCGCGGCCCGCTGCTCCGTGACGTCGCGCGCGTTGCAGACGACGCCCGCCTCCGGCCGGTCGGCCGCGAGTGCGCGCGCGAGCGCCTCGAAGCGGCGCCAGCCGCCGGCGCGGTGCCGCACGCGGAAGTCCACGTGGTGGATCTCGCCCGGCGCCTCCGCCGCGCGCCGCATCGACGCCATCACGTGCGCGAGGTCGTCCGGATGCAGCAGCTCCTCGGGAGATGCGGCGATCATCTCCTCCGGCGTCCAGCCGAGCACCCGCTCGACCGACGGGCTGGCGTACGTGAGCCGGCCGTCGCGGCGCGAGATCAGCAGCAGGTCGCTGCCGTGCTCGATCATGCGCCGGAAGTGCTCCTCGCTCTCCTGCAGCGCGCGCTCGCTCGCCTTGCGGTCGGTGACGTCGCGCGCGTTCGCGACCAGCCCCTGCTCGGCGGACGTCGGCGAGAGCGTGCGCGCCCACGCCTCCAGCCAGCGCCACGAGCCGTCCTTGTGGCGCACGCGGTACTCGAGCGAGCCCGAGGTGCCGGGGTTCGAGAGGATGCGCGCCACCAGCTCGCCCGCGGCCGGCAGGTCGTCGGGGTGCATGAAGTCGGGGATCGTCATCCCCGCGATCTCCTCCGGCGTGTAGCCGAGGAGCCGCTGCACCGACGGGCCGGTGTACGCGATGTGCCCCTGCGCGTCGATCACCTGCACGAGGTCGTACGAGTGCTCGATCAGGGCGCGGAAGTGCTCCTCGCTCCGCTGGAGCGCCTCCTCCGCGGCGCGCTGCTCCGTGACGTCGCGGCCATTGCAGACGACGCCGGCCGCCGCGGAGTGCGGGTCGAGCGTGCGCCCGATCGCGTCGATGAGCCGCCAGCTCCCGTTCTTGTGCCGGATGCGCCACGCCATGCGGCGCACGGTGCCCGGCTCGGCGAGGATCGCGCTGGTGACCGCCACCACCGCGTCCGCGTCGTCCGGGTGCACCAGGTCGTGCGGCGTCTTGAGGAGCATCTCCTCCGGCGTGTAGCCCAGCAGCCGCTCCACCGACGGGCTCACGTAGGTGAGCGCGAACTCGGGGCTGGAGATCATCAGCAGGTCGCTGCCGTTCTCGATCAGCCGCCGGAAGTGCTCCTCGCTGCGCGCCAGCGCCTCCTCCGCCGCGCGCTGCTCGGTCACGTCGCGCGCGTTGCAGACGATCCCCGCCCCCGCGGCGTCGGGCAGCAGCGTGCGCGCCAGCGACTGGAAGCGGCGCCAGCTCCCGTCGCGGTGCCGCATGCGGAAGTCCACCGGCCGGATGCTCCCCGGCTCCGCGCCCGCCGCCTGCAGCACGGCGTGGATCCGCGGCACGTCGTCGGGGTGCACGAAGTCCAGCGGGACCGCGCCCAGCATCTCCGCCGGCGAGTAGCCGAGCAGCCGCTCCGCCGACGGGCTGACGTAGGTCAGCGGCCCGGCGACGTCGGAGATGATGAGCAGGTCGCTCCCGTTCTCGATCAGGCGGCGGAAGTGCTCCTCGCTCGCCTGCAGCGCGCGCTCGGCCTCGCGGCGCTCGGTGACGTCGAGCATCACGCCCTGGATGTAGAGCGGGCGTCCCTGCGCGTCGCACTGCAGCACCGCCTCGTCGCGGAACCAGAGCACGCGCCCGTCGCGCGTCACCATGCGGTACTCGGCGGCGAAGCGGCGCCCGGCGGCGTGCGCGGCGTCCCAGTCCGCCTCCACGCGGGCGCGGTCCTCCTCGTGGATGCGCTCCAGCCAGAGGCGCGGATTCTCCAGCCACTCCGCCTCGGAGAAGCCGAGCAGCCGCTCGCTCTGCGGGCTGGTGAACAGCGTCGGGTTCCCGGCCTCCACCGACGCGGTATAGATGATCGCCGGCAGCTGCTCGATCAGCGACCGGTAGCGCGCCTCGCTCTCGCGCAGCGCCTCGTCCGCGCGCGTGCGCTCGGTGACGTCGCGCGTGTTGAACACCAGCCCCTGCGCGGCCGATGTGGGCGACAGCGTGCGCCCGTACGTCTCCAGGTGCCGCCAGCTGCCGTCCTTGTGCCGGTAGCGGTATTCGGCGTGGCGCGTGACGCCCGGCTGCGCGACCGCGGCCGCGATCTCGGGGATGACGCGTCCCAGGTCGTCCGGATGCACGAGCGAGAACGCGTTGCGGCCCTCGAGGTCCTCCGGCGCGTAGCCGAGGATGCGCTGCATCGACGGCGTCTGGTAGGTGAGCTGCCCCGTGTCGCCGTCGATGACGACGATGATGTCGTGCGAGTTCTCGGTCAGCGTGCGGAAGTACTCCTCGCTGCGCCGCAGCTCCTCCTCCGCGCGCCGCCGCTCGGTCACGTCGCGGACGTTGATGACGTGCCCCGTGCCCGGCCGGTAGCCGGCGCTCGTGGCGCACACCGCCTCCAGGTCCACCCAGTGCCCGGCGGCGTGCCGGAAGCGGAACTCGATGCGGTGCGTCTCGCCCGGGCGCGCCGCGAGCGCGCCGAGCCACGCGACCACGCGCGGCGCGTCGTCGGGATGGAAGAACGAGACCAGCGACGTGTCCTGGTACTCCTCCGGCGCGTAGCCGAGGATGTGGCGCACCGACGGGCTGCCGTAGCGCGTCACGCCCGTCTCGTCCATGATCACGATCAGGTCGTGCGCGTGCTCGATCATGCGCCGGAAGTGCTCCTCGCTGCGCTGCAGCGCGATCGTCCGCTCGGCGACGCGCTGCTCCAGCCGCTCGTTGGCCGCGCGCAGCTCGCGCTCCACCTCGTGGAGCGGCGTCACGTCCAGCGACGTGCCCACCACGCGCGCCGGCCGCCCGTCCTCGCCGCGCACCACCTCGCTCCGCGCGTACAGCGTGCGCGTCTCGCCGTCGGGGCGCACCACGCGGTACGTCGCCTCGGCGCGGCCGTCGCGCAGCATCTGCTGGGTCTGCGCGGCGATGACGTCCCGGTCGTCCGGGTGCACGCAGGCGAGGAAGTCGTCGAAGGTGCGCGGGTGCGTGCGTGCGTCGAGCCCGTGGATGCGCAGCTGCTCCGCCGACCACTCCAGGCGATCCTCGGCCACGTGCCACTCGTAGCTGCCGAGCGCCGCGAGCGCCTGCATCTCGTCGGCGTGCCGCGCCTGCTCGGCGAGCCGCGCGCGCAGGCGCGCCGCCTCGTCGTCGGCCAGCGTCGCGCCGGCCAGCGCCGCGAACGACTCGGCCAGCGCGCGCGCCGCGTGGTCGCACGGCGCGCCGCCCACGTGCAGCGTCCCCTTCGCCAGCGCGCCGCCGAACGGCACGCAGTGCGCGGCCGTCTCGTCGAGCGTCGGCGTCGCGCCGCCATCCGGGCCGGCGTCCGCGGTCCAGGTGCTGCGGCCGCGGACGTCGTGCAGCGTGATGCGCACGGGGCGCGCGAGCGCGCGCGCGGCCGTCGCGCAGAGGACATGGAGCGCGGCGGGCGCTGGGGCGGGAGCGGCGGGAGACACGGCGGGACTGCGCGGGGACTGCGGCGGGAGACGCGGGGGAGCCGCAATCTATCCGCCGGTCCCCACGAGGCCGAGCGGCACGCGGCGCAGCCCGGGCCACCGGCGCGGCCCGTCGCGCGCGTCGCGCACCAGCAGCTGCGCCGAGATCCCGCCGTCCAGCAGCACCGCGTCGCGCGCGCCCAGGGCGCCCATGACCGCCGCCATCTCGGGCACCGTCGGCCCGAACGGCACCACGTCCAGCGCGCCGTCCAATCCGTCGAAGCGCGTGAGCGCGATCAGCACGCGCCCGTCGGCGAGCGTGCCGAGGGCGAGCCGCGCGTCGCGGTGCGCGACGTCCACGCCGCGGCCGGGTGCCCGCAGCGCGGCCGGCACCGCGCCGCCGGCCAGCAGCGCGGGATAGCTCTGGAATGCCTCACGGACGGCGCCCGGCGCCGTCTGCAGCGCGGCGCGCAGCGCATCCAGCGAGTCGGGCGGCACGAGCCGCACGCGCCCCGCCGTGTCGATCACCACCGCGGGCGCGAGCGGGCCGCGGCCCGGCGGCCGGTACTCGCGCCCCGCGTGCACCAGCCAGCCCCACGGCGTCGCGCCGCCGAACTGGCCGGCGTTGAGCGCGAGCACCGCGCGCGGACCCGCGCTGTCCACCGTCCACCTGCCGCGCGTGGCGGTGCGCGACGCGGCCAGCGACAGCCGCACGCGCCGTGGGTCCACGCGCGCGACGATCACGCGCAGCCGCCACGCCTCGCCGTCGCCCGCCATCCGCAGCTCGCCCCACTCGACGCCGGGCGCGCCGGCGCGCCACCGCACCGCGTCGCCCAGCGCGTGCGGCGGCGCCCACGTCGCGGGCGCGCGGTCGCTGCGCCACCACGTCGCCCAGCGGCCGTCGCGCCACACGGCGAGCGCCGACGACGGCAGCGCGCCCGGCGTGGCGGCCCACAGCAGCCCCCCACAGAGCACGCTCGCCGCCAGCAGCACCGCCACGCGCGCGAGCGCGCGACTCATCCTGCTCACGTCACTCGCCGAGCAGCTTCCGGAAGGCCGCGAGGTCGCCCGCACGCCGCTCCAGCGCGGCGCGCTCGCCCGCCACGTAGACGTAGCTGCCCGTGCGCCCACCGCGCGCGAGCAGGAACGCCGCCGCGCGCTCGCGGAGCACCGCGTACTGCTCGTCCTTCAGCCCCGCCGCCTTCGCGCCCAGCGCCTCGGGATCGCTCCCCTCGCTGCCCATCGCGTCGAACTCCGGCTGCTCGGGGCTCTTGCCGCACTTCGCCTCGAGGTCGCGCGCGACCTGCTGCATGCGCGTGGTGACGGCCTTCACCGAGTCCTGCATCGGGCCGGTCATCTTGCCGGTCTTGTCCTGCTCGCGCTTGGCGGCGAACGCGAGGCCCATCGTCATGCCGGTGTAGCGCAGCAGCTCCTTCGTGTACGGCTCGGCGCACTTCCCGTACGCCTCGTTCCGCTTCTCGGCCTCGGCCATGCGCGCGTTCTCCGCGGCGTTGGCCTGCTCCTGCTTCGCCACGGCCGCCTGCTCGGCCTTCAGGCCGCGCAGCAGCTGCTCCAGGCGCGCGTCCGTGATCTCGAGGACGCGGTCGTCGAACGTCGGCGCGCGCTGCGCCGTCGCGCCCTGACCGAGCATGCGGTCCTCGAGGCGCTTGCGGAGGCCGCCGAGCTGCGCGTGCGCGGCGCCCGGCGTGAGGGTCAGCACGGCGCCGGCGAGCAGCGCGGCGCGGTAGAGGATGCGGATCATCATCGGATGCTCTATGGGATGCGGGCGCGTCAGCGCTTCACGAGCTCGACGCGGCGGTTGCGCTGGCGATTGGCCTCGGAGTCGTTCGGGGCGACGGGGCGCGTCGCGCCGAAGCCGGCGGACGTCAGCCGCGCCGCGTCGACGCCGAGCGTGGTCACGAGGTGGCGGCGGACGGCGGCGGCGCGCCGCTCGGAGAGCGACTGGTTCGCGGCCGCCGCGCCCGCGTCGTCGGTGTGCCCCTCGATCGCCACGCGCAGCTCGGGATGCGCGGCCAGCATCGCCGCGATCTCCTGCAGCACGGGCGTGCTCTCGGCGCGCAGGCGGTCGGAGTTGGTGTCGAACAGGATGCCGTCGGCCGTGACGCGCCCGCTGGATTCCAGCGCCGCGTACAGGTCCTTGCCGCCGGCGGCGATGCGCAGGTTCGCGATCATCACCGGTGCCTCGTCGCTGGCGCTGACCCGCACGCGGATCACGCGCGAGCGGCCGAGGGCGGCGTTGGGCGCGTTGGCCACGCGCACGCCGTTCAGGTAGACCTTCACGTAGTCGCCGTCGGCCATCACCTGCACCCGCAGCGGCGCGCCCTCACGCCCCCTGGGCGGCGCGGATGCGACGTCGTAGCCGTTCGGGCCACCGACGCCGCCCTCCTCGGCGCTCAGGTGCAGGTGGTACGGCTCGTCGCCGTTCGGGTCGTGCGGCGTGAAGTACAGGTACTGGCTCCACCCGCTCGGCCCGATGAAGTCGAACTCCATCGTGAAGCGCTCGGGCAGCTTCTCGGACAGCGGGATCTCGAACTCGCCGAAGCTCGTCGCGCGCAGCCATCGGGCACGTCCGATCTCGGCGACCTCGGTGTTGCCGCCGCGCAGCCGGAAGGCCCGCGGGAAGTCCCCGAGCTCGTCGCGCGTGAAGTCGGTCGCGTAGAGCACGCGCGTGCCGGGCGTGAAGTCGCGGCCGCTGTTCACCGTCGGCGCGGCCGCGGTGTCGGCCTTCGCCTCGGACGCCTCGGCCGGGGCCTCCGCGGCCGCGTCCTTCGACACCTTCGGACGCTCGGCGCGCTCCTCGGCCTGCTCGCCGGCGCGGCGCTTCGCCGCCTCCGCGGCGCGGCGCAGCCGGTCGCCCAGCTGCGCGTGCGCGGCGCGCGGGGCGGACGCGGCGACGACGAGCAGCGCCGCGACGAGCGTCGTGTGGCGGCGCACGGTCAGGCCTCGCGGCGGCGACGGCGCGCGACCACGCCCACCGCCGCCAGCCCGCCGCCCAGCAGCGCGAACGTCGCCGGCTCCGGCGTCGTCGTCACGGGCGCCGCGGCCCCCGCGCCGAACGTCACGTTGTCCATGCGCACGCTGACGGCGTCGTTGCTGCCGCCCGAGAAGTGCACGCGCCCGATGCCCGCCTCGTGCTGCCAGCCGACGAACTGCCCGGGCGTCGGCCTCAGCGTCGTCGAGCCGATGAGCTGCCCGCCGACGTCGAAGAACGTCAGCGTCGTCGCGATCGGCTGGCCCGCGAACACGAACAGGTCGACGCCGAAGGCGCGCGTGGGCGACGTGAACGTGATGTCGTTCTCGTGGTGGCCCGCGGCGTACACCGTGCTCGTGTTGCCGTAGGAGCCCCAGCCCGTGGGCCAGAACCAGTGGCCGTTGTTCGGGTTCGTGAACGCGATCCCGGGCTCGATGAGGCCCGGGCCGCGGTCCCGCATGTTGGTCTCGCTCGTCAGCGCCAGCCCCTGGCCCGGCTGCGAGCCGTGCGTGGTCGTCGCGTAGACGCCGCGCGCCGGATCGGTCACGTCGTCGAAGGTCTCGACGCGCATGCTGGCGCCGAGGATGGCGGCGAGGTCGGTGCGCGTGGCGATCTGCTGCGCGTGCGCGGCGGGCGCACCGGCGAGCGTGAGGAGCGCCGCGGCGGCGCTGGAGAGGTAGACGGTCGGTCGCATGGATCGGATCTCGTGAAGGAAGGTGCGGCCGATCACTCGGCGCCGATGACGCCGCAGGCGATGCGCGCGCCGCTGTTGCCGGGACCCTGCGGGCCCGCGTTCGTGCGGCGGTCGTCCTCGTTCGCGTGCAGCACGAGCGCGCTGCCGTCGGCGTCCTGCAGCTGCGCGAGCGCGAACTGCGCGACGGTGGTGCTGAGCTGTCCCACGCCCGCCGCGTTGACGGTCAGGTTGGGCAGGTCGCCCGCGTGGAAGCCGGCCGGGTTGAGGTGGCCGTGCTCGCGCGCGGTGGGGTTGTAGTGCCCGCCCGCCGACGTGAACGCCGGCCCGACGCAGCTGCCGACCGCGTGCAGGTGCAGCCCGTGCAGCCCGGGCGTGACGCCCTTCACGTGCACGGTGAGGTGCACCGCGCCGGTGGCGTCCTCGGTGAGGCGCGCGGTGCCGATCGCGGCGCCGCTGGCGTCCTGCAGCTGCGCCGTCAGCTGCGTCGCGGCCTGCGCCGCGCGCGCCGCCGTCGCCAGCGGGCGCGGCGCGAGGGTGGACTCGTCGGCGCGGCAGCCGGCGAGGAGCGCCGCCGCCGTGCCGGCGCGGACGAGCGTGGTGGCGAGCGTGGTGGCGAGACGGGACATGGAATGGGTCGGTGATGGGAGGCCGGCTCCCGTCCGCGCGTCGTCGCGACCCGACGGAGCAGCCGGCGCAGGCATGGTACGACCGGCCGTCCGCGCGCCGCATGATCGGAACTGCTCATTTCGGGCGTGCCAGCGGTGGCCGACCGTCCGGCGCGCTTTGACAGTGCGCTCCGGCGGTGGCACACTGGCGGCATGTCGCCCTCCGCGTCCGCCGACGCCGCGCCCCAGCTGGCGCGCGTCCTGGCGCAGGTGTGTGCGGTCCTCGCGGCCGACGGCGGCGCCGTCGCGCTGGCGGACGGCGCGCGCTGCGCCTGCGGGCGCGAGGCCGGCGCGTACGCCCTCGCCACGCGCGTCCACGGCGAGGGCGCCTCCATCGGCGTGCTGGAGGTCGCGCGCGCCGACGGCCCGCCGTTCACCGCGGGCGACGCGACCTGCCTCGCCGCGCTGGCCGAGGTGGCCGCGATCGTCGTGCGCGGGGCCGAGCAGGTCGCGCGCGAGCGCGGGCGCGCGGAGCGGCTGGCGCTCATCGCGCACGTCGCGCGGCTCGTGACGACCGACCTGCAGCTCGACGACCTGCTGCAGCGTGCCGCCGACGCCACGCACGAGCTGCTCGGCTACGAGAACGTCGCCATCGCCGTCATCCGGCCCGACGATCCCGACGCGCTGCGGCTGCGCAGCTTCGGGGGCGCGTACAAGCAGCTCATCCTCGGCGAGCACCGCCTGCCGCTGAGCGCGGGGCTGATGGGCGCCGCGGCGCGCTCGCGCACGGTGGTGTGCGTGGACGACGCCACCGCCGACCCGCGCTACGTGGCGACGCCCGGCACCGCGGGCGCGCACGCCGAGCTGGCGGTGCCACTGCTGCTGGGCGGTCGCGTGCTGGGCGTGCTGAACGTCGAGCGGCCCGCGCCCTTCGGCGCCGACGACGTCGAGGCGCTGACGATCGTCGGCGACCAGCTCGCGGTCGCGATCGACAACGCGCGCCTGCACGACGCCGCGCAGCGCGCCGCGGTGCTGGAGGAGCGCCACCGCCTCGCGCGCGAGCTGCACGACTCGGTCACGCAGCAGCTCTTCACCGCGACGCTGGTGGCGCAGGCGCTCGGCACCGCGTACGCGCGCGATCCGGACGAGGGCGAGCGGCGCGCGAGCATGGTGCTGGAGCTGACGCGCGGCGCGCTGGCCGAGATGCGCGCGCTGCTGGCGGAGCTGCGCCCGGCCGCGTCGGGCGAGACCTCCGCGCCGCCGCCCGCCGACGCGGGGCTCGCGCGCCTGCGCCACGACGGGCTGGTGGCGGCGCTGCACGCGCACGCCGAATCGGGCGCGCTCGGCGGGCTCCCGGTGCAGATCGACGCCGACGGCTACGCGCCGCAGGACGCGCCGCGCGAGGAGGCGCTCTACCGCATCGCGCGCGAGGCGCTGCACAACGTCGTCAAGCACGCGCACGCGGGGCACGCCGACGTGCGGCTGGAGGTGCGCGCGGGCGTGGGCCGCCTGGTGGTGCGCGACGACGGCATCGGCTTCGCGGCGCACGAGGCCCGCGGCGCGCGCCGGCCGGCGGGCTACGGGCTGGGCCTGCGCTCGATGCGCGAGCGCGCGGCCGAGCAGGGCGGCGCGCTGCGCGTGGACAGCGCGCCGGGGCGCGGCACCGTCGTCGAGGTCGAGCTGCCGCTGGACGCCGAGGGGACGCCGTGAGCGCGCATCATGCGAATGCGCGTTCCGCGCGCGTCGTGCGCGTGCTGCTGGCCGACGACCACCAGATCCTGCGCGCGGGGCTGCGCATGATCCTCGCCGACGCGCCGCCCTCGCCCGACGACGAGACGATCGAGGTGGTCGGTGAGGCGTCCACCGGCGAGGAGGCGGTGCGGCTGGCCGCGGCGCTGCATCCCGACGTCGTGCTGATGGACGTCGCGATGCCCGGCATCGACGGCATCGAGGCGACGCGGCGGCTGCGCGCCGCGGGCGGACAGCCCGCGGGCGAGCGGCCCGCGGTGCTGATCCTCACGACCTATGGCGACGATGCGCGCGTGCGCGAGGCGATCCAGGCCGGCGCGCTCGGCTACCTGCTGAAGGACCTGCTGCGCGACGACCTGGTGCGCGCGGTGTACGGGGCCGCGCGCGGCGTGCCGACGCTCGACCCGCGCGCGCAGCAGCTCCTCATGCGGCAGCTGCACGCGCCCGCGCCCGCCTCGCCGTTCGACGCGCTCACGGGCCGCGAGCGCGACGTGCTGCGGCTGATCGCGCGCGGCCGCAGCAACAAGGAGATCGCCGCCGCGCTCTCGCTCAGCCTCGGCACGGTGAAGGGCTACGTGAGCGCGATGCTGCCCAAGCTCGGCGTCGGCGACCGCACGCAGGCCGCGCTGTTCGCGACGCGGCACGGGCTCGAGTAGGCGTCGCGCGGCCCACGGTCGCGCCCGTCCCTGTCGGAAGTCGGGGACGCGACCAGCCATCGTCGGGCCGCGGTCCACCCCTGCGTGGGAGTGCGCGCGAGGCCCTCCTGCACGGAATTGGGGCCGCGACGCGTCGGAGGCTCCGCGCGCCGCGCGCATCCGTGGAGGGGGAGGACACCATGCACACCGCCGAACACGCCCTCAAGCCGACCGTCCTGCTGGGCGCCGAGGAGCTCGCGCTCCTCGCGACGCGGACCGCGGCGTACGACATCCGCTCGATCCGGCGCCCTGCCGTCGCCGCGGGGACGCCGTCCCCGATCGCGCGACTCCTCGCTCTGGTGATCGCCATCGCGCGCGGGAGGGCCCGTGCCCGCCGATGACGCGATCGGCGACGCGCGGACGTTCTTCGACGCGCTGGCGCCGGCGTACCACCTGCTCTACCAGGACTGGGCGGCGAGCGTCGCGCGCCAGGGCGCCGCGCTGGCGGGGCTGCTGTGCGAGCACGACGTGCGGCCGGGCGACGCGGTGCACGACGCGGCGTGCGGCATCGGCACGCAGGCGATCGGGCTCGCGCAGCACGGCTTCGCGGTGAGCGCGTCCGATCTGGCGCCGGTGGCCGTCGCGCGGGCGCGCGCGGAGCTCGCGTGTCGCGGCCTGTCGGTCGCGGCGAGGGTCGCCGACGTCCGCGATCTCGATGGCGTGCTGTCCGCGCCCGTGTCGGCGGTGCTGGCGTGCGACGAGGTGCTGCCGCACCTTCCCGACGACGCGGAGATCCTGCGCGCCTTCCGCGCGATGCGCGCCGTGCTGCGCCCGGGCGGCGTCGCCGTCGTCTCGATGCGCGACCATCAGGCGCAGCACCTCGCGCACGCGCGCCGCGGGCCCGAGGTGCATCCGTACGGCCTGCGCCACGACGGCGACCGGCGGCTGGTCGCGGTGCAGGTGTGGGAGTGGACCGACGCCGACCACTACGACCTGCGGCTCTACCTCACGTCCGAGCGTCCCGACGGCGGCTGCGACGCGCGCGTGCTGCGCACGCGTCTCTACGCGGCGTCCGTCTGCCGGCTGCGCGCGCTGCTGCGCGAGGCGGGCTTCGCGTCGGTCGAGCGGCGCGACGGGATCCTCTTCCAGCCCGTGCTCGTCGCGACGGCGCGCTGATCACCCGACACCGTGGAGGACCTTCTGATGTCCGATCTCGAGCGCAACAAGCTGGTCGCCTGCATGTGGCTCGACCTGGTCAGCCGCCACGACGTCGAGGCGCTGTGCGCGCTGACGGCGCCCGGATGGACGATGCACGGCGGCCCGCCCGCGCTGCCCGCGGGCCCCGATGGGGTGCGCGCGCTCTTCCGCGCCATCGGCCCGGTGCGGCAGCGCTGGACGATCGAGGACGTGATCGCCGAGGGCGACCGCGTGGCGGTGCGCGCCACCAACCGGTGCGTGCAGGACGAGTTCCTCGGCATCCCCGGCGCCCGGCGGACGCAGACCTTCACCGCGACGTTCGTCTTCCGCATCGCGGACGGGCGCGTGCTGACGACGTGGCGCAACGCCGACGACCTGGGACGCGTGCTGCAGCTGGGCGCGCGGCTGGTGCCGCCGCCGATGCGGCGGAGCGATCGCCGCGTGATGCGCCTGCGGTCTAGCGCGCGCGGGTGAGCGTGCTGTCGGCGGGGAGGGTGGCGGGCGTGGCCGGCGACGACGACGTCGGGACCGCCCGCGCCAGCCGCAGCACGCCGCGCGTGTGCGCGAACGCGCCCGCGACGCCGAGCGCGACGATGAGCAGCGCCACGCGCAGGATCAGCCGGAGGTCCGGCGGCATGCGCGTCGGCTCGGTGAGCGGAGCGGTGGACCGCACGCGCGTCCGGTAGGGACGCCACGCGCCGCACGACGTGCACAGGTAGGCGCCGGGCGGCAGCTTGGCGCCGCAGTCGGGGCAGGGCCTGCCGCCCCCCGCTCGCGCTCCAGTCCTGTCCATGTGTCCTCCCTCCCGGGCCTCCTGCCGTCCGACGCCGCGGCCGGCCGCCGACGGGAATGCCGGCGCCGGCGCATGATCGGCATCGGGCGCCCGGCGGCGTGTGACCCACGCCGCACGCGCCGCGAGATCGCCCGGGTCTATCGAGGCTATCGAACGCCCGGACCGCGACTTGTCAACAGGGCGACCACCGGAGGCGGAAGGCGGCGACGTCGCGCACGAGCGCCTCGAAGGCGTCGTCGGGCATCCCGGCGCACACGCGACGCAGCCGCGCGGCGGCCTCGCGGCGGAGGACGGCGAGCTGCGGATCGTCGGCGGCGACGGCGTACGGCGGGCGCGACGTCCAGGCGCGGCCGGCCTGGCCTGAGCGCGGCGCCGGCGCGGAGCGCTCGCCCGTCACCCAGAGCCTGAAGCGCGCGCCGCGCCGCTCCCCTCCCCGCCGCATCGTGTCCGTGCCCATGTCATCCCCCATTGGTGCCGTCGGGACCGCGACCGCGCACGCTCGCGCTCGCCACGTCCCATCACACAGTACGCGATCCGGCCCGCCGAGCACGGCCGTGCAGCCCGATTCCTCGCGCGCCGGGTGACCGTCGTCACGGGCCCGCACACGTCGCGCACGAACTGCGGCGCGGCGGCCACACAGGCGGCGAGAACGTGGGCCTCCACCCACACACGCTCGCCGGCCCCTTCCGCGGCCCGTAGACTCCCGGTGTCCTCCGTGGGCGCGCCATGACGATGGTCACCCGGCGCGCGGTCCCTCCGCTGCGTCCGAGGTGCGACGGTGAGCGCGTGGAATCCGCCGGTCGTGTGCGCCGCATCGCTCGCGTTGCTGATGTTCGCCGCCCGCGGCGCCGGCGCCCAGCCCGACAGCGCCGGCGCCGTGAACGCCGCCTGCGACGGCCGGCGCATCGGCGCCATCGACGTGACGACGCAGCCCCCCACCCTCGTCACGCGCACGCGGTCGCCGCTCGGGCGCGCGGTGCTGCACGCGCTCTTCCAGTCGGCCGCGACGCGCGAGGACGTGGTGCGCGCCTTCCTCGTCGCCCGCCCCGGCGACGCGTGCGACGACGCGCTGCTGCGCGAGAGCGCGCGCGTGCTGCGCACGCAGGGCTTCCTCGCCAACGTGCGCGTGACCGCGACGCCCGACAGCGGCAGCACCGCGCGCCTCGCCGTCGAGACGGTGGACGAGATCCCGCTCGTGATCGGCGGCGGCTGGCGCGGCGGCCCCTCCGCGCTCACCCTCGGCAACGCGAACGTGCTGGGGTACGGGCTGTCGATCGTGGGCGGCTGGCGCGACGGCGACCAGTACCGCGACGGCGTGCTGCTGCGCCTGCGCAAGCACGCGCTGTTCGGCCGCCCGCTGATCCTGGACCTGCTGGCGGCGCGCGATCCGCTGGGCGACCGCTTCGCGACGTCGCTCGCGCGCCCCTTCTTCACGGACCTGCAGCGCGTCGGCTGGCACGTCGGCCTCGAGGACGGCACGGCGTACCGCGGCTTCGCGCGCCGCGACGCGCCCACCGCCGCGCTCGCGCTCGATCGCCGCACCCTCGTCGCCGGCGGCGTCGCGCGCATCGGCGGGCGTGGGCTGGGCGCGTTCGCGGGGCCGTTGCTGACGTACGACCGCTCGCGTCCGGCCGCCGAGGGCGTCGCGCTCACCGACTCCGGCGTCGCGCCGCTGGACGACGACGCGCTGCGCGATCGCTACCCGTCGTACACGGCGGCGCGCGTGGGCGCGGCGTTCGGCGTCCGCCTGCTCAACTTCACGACGGCGCGCGGCTTCGACGCGCTGCTGGCGGAGCAGGACGTCGCGCGCGGCGTGCAGGCGGCGATCGTGGCCGCGCGCGGCGTGCGCGCGTTCGGCGGCGACGACGCGGACCACGCGCTCTCCACCGACGTGTACGCGGGCGCCGGCACCGCGCGCTCGTTCGTCGGGCTGCGCCTGATCGGCGAGGGGCGGCGCGCGTCGGACCGCGCGCGGTGGGAGGACGTCGTCGCCAGCGGGCGCGCCGCGTGGTACCTGAAGGCGTCGGCGAGCCGCACGCTGGTGACGAGCGCGGAGCTCTCCGGCGCGTGGCGCGAGCGGCTGCCCGTGCAGCTCGCGCTGGGCGACCGCAACGCGGGCGTGCGCGGCTATCGCGGGACATGGCTCGCGGGCGGGCGGCGCGCCGTCGTGCGCGTCGAGAGCCGGCGCGCGGTCGGCGGCATCGGACGCTACGCGCACTGGGGCGTGGCGACGTTCGCGGACGCGGGCCGCACCTGGTCGGGCGACGTGCCGTACGGCGTCACCACCGTGGCGCGCGCGAGCGCGGGCGCGGGGCTGCTGCTGGCCGTGCCGCCGCGCTCACGCCGGCTGCTGCGCGTGGACCTCGCGGTGCCCGTGACGCCGGATGCGCCGCGCCGCTACCGCCTGCTGTTCACGACGACGAGCGCGGCGCGGGCGTTCTGGCGGGACCCGGACGATGTGACGAGAGCGCGCGCGATCAACCTGCCGGCGACCATTCTTGGGTGGCCGTGAGCGCGCGCGCGGGCGGAGGACGATACGGCGGAGAACGGAACCGCGGAGAACGATGAAGCGTGAGACGAAACAGCGGATGCGCTGAGCTTCAGGCTCGTAGCATCCGCTGTTTCGTCTCACGCCGTTCCGTCCTCCGCCGTTCCGTCCTCCGCCGTTCCGTCCTCCGCCGTTCCGTCCTCCGCCGTCACGGCGCATCCCCCAGCACCGCGCGATTGGAACGGTACGGCGCATAGCTCGATCCCCAGTCCACCCCCACCACGTCGAACCACACCCGCGCCCCGTCGACGTGCACGACGAGGAAGTGGTACGGATTGTCGCCCGGGTTTGGGCCCGGCCGCACGAGGTGCTGCACGCGCGACGAGTCCGCGCCGCTGGCCGTGCGGTACGCGCGGAGGTCCGGCTCGCCCTGGTACGCGTACAGCGGCGCGCCGCCGCCACCGCTCACGATCTGGTCCATCCGCCGCTGCTGCCCGCTCGCGTCCCGGTAGCGCTCCACGTAGTGCTCGAAGAGGTGCTCGTGGCCCGTGTACAGCAGCGTCACGCCATACCGGCGGAAGAGCGGCATGTAGCGCGCGCGCACCGCGGCGGTCGGGCGCTCGACGATCGCGCCGCCGTGCGGCCCGGACGAGAACGCGGGATGGTGGAAGAACGCCACGACGTGCTGCCAGCGCTTGCGGTCGAGCCCCTTCAGCTGCGCCTCCACCCACGCGTACTGCGTCGAGTCCTCGGCGATGTTGGAGTCGAAGGCGACGACGAAGGTGTTGCCGTAGCCGAACGCGTACGTGGGATAGCCGGGCAGCCGCCGCGTCGCGCCGTCGGGCGGGATCAGCTGGCTCACCGCGCTCAGGTAGTTGCGCAGCCCTTCCTGCCGCCCGGGCGACGCGAGGTCCGCGGAGCCCGTGACGTCGTGGTTGCCGGGCGCGAGGAAGTACGGCACGCCGCCGTCGGTCGTCAGCCGGTTGATGAGGCTCACGAAGCTGACGTTCCACTGCTTGGGGTCGCGGCCGTTCACCACCGCGTCGCCGCTCTGCAGCACGAACTTCACGGGATCGGGGCCGTTCTCGAGCGCGCGGATCGCGCGGATCATCCCGTCCACCACCAGCGAGTGCTCGTACTGCTCGGCCGTGCCGTCGCGGCGGCCGCGCGTGTCGCCGTAGACGATGTACGAGAAGCGCGTGACGTTGGCGCTCGCGGGCTCCGGCGGCAGCGGGCGCTTCGGCGGCGCGATCGCGGCCACGCGCTCGGCGGGCGGCGCGGCTGGAGGCGTCGCGGTGGCGGGCTGCTGTGCGCCGAGGACCGGGGCGGCGAGCGCGACGCCGGCGAAGTGCGCGGCGGCGCGGGCGAGAAGGCGGGACGTCATCGGCGTGGGGCGGTCGTGGGGCGTGCGGTCGCGATCGTCGCGCGCGATGCACGACGATGCGTTCTCGACTACGCGAGATGGTAGCAGGGTGTTGACAAGTGCGCGTGGCCGCCGTAGAATCGGCGCCCTGGGAGTCGCGTCCTGATGTTCACGAGTCGAGCTGCACCGCTGCGCGTCATGATTCGATGCGCGTGCGAGCGCTCGCCCTCACCCCGAGGCACAGCACGCCGCCTCGGGCCGACCATCGGCGGCGCGATTTTGTGTTTCCGGGCCTCGCGGCCCCACGCTCCCCATCACCGACGCTCCCGTTCCATGACCGCCAGAGCCTCCGATCCCGCCATCCGCTCGCTGCGTTCGCAGCACGCCGGCCTCGCCGCGCGTGACGCGCGCAGCGTGCGCACGGGCGAGGCGCCGCGGTGCGTCGGCTTCGTCCCGTCGTTCGATCGACGCGGCGTCGCGGGACGGTACGCGCGCAACGAGCAGCAGTCGCTGCAGCAGGACCACATCGGTGCAGGAGGCCGGACGAGGGCGCGCCCGCGGTAGCGCGCGCGTCACACCGGCTCCGGGAGCGAACCCTCGCCCCACCTGCGCCATCGGCCAGGTGGGGCGTTTTGCATGTGCCTCCCTCGCCTGCAATCGCTGATTGACAAGTGATGGTTCGGGGAAGCAGCAGCAGTACATGAGCAGTACCTGCAATACCTGCAGTACCCGTGGTCCGTCGTCGGCCGGCGGGGAGGACGTGCGTGCAGCGAGACACGCGACTCCCCTGCCCGTGCGCGCCGACCCGTCGCTCGGCGGCGGACCACTCTCGAATCGCCGTAGCTCAGCGGAGCAGAGCGCCTGGCTACGAACCAGGAGGTCGCACGTTCGAATCGTGCCGGCGATGTGTGGTGACCCGTAGCTCAGTGGGTAGAGCGCCGGCCTCGTTCACACCCTCGCCCGCTCCGGCGGGCCGACGCGCGAGGCTTCTCGATCTGACGACGGTGGTCGCGGGTTCGAGTCCCGCCGGGTCATCACCACGCACCACGCACCACGCAGCACGTTCCGTCGCACGACGGGTCATGCCCTCGCCATTCCTCGTCCGCCGCGTGTGTCGCGCGGTGGGCCGTCGGTCGAGGGTTACCTGGTCAAGGCGCAAGCCGAGGGGTTCGACTCCCCGGCCCGCTCGTGTGACGGTCTCTGTCGGACGGGGCGCCGCGACTCGGTTATCGCTGCCATTACCTGGAACGAGCGACCCAGGGCCGAGCGCACCCTTTCTCCGTCCGATTCTCCCGCGCGCGACACACCGGTCGCGTGCGACGCGCACCACCACTCGACCTCAGGAGGGCGAGCATGTTCGACTTCACGCAGCACGTCGCGACGCGCCTCCGGCGCCTCGCATCCGGCGTCGCGGGCACCACGCCGCAGGCCGAGCCGATCCCCGGCAGCACGCAGGTCCCCAACTCGGCCGGCGGCTTCGCCTGGGCCGTCGACCAGTGGACGCGCCTCGACCGCTTCCTGATCCTCGGCTCCGAGGGCGGGACGTTCCACGTCGGCGAGCGCGCGCTGACGCGCGAGAGCGCGACCGCCGCGCTGGCCTGCATCGCGGAGGACGGCCCGCGCGCGGTGGCGCGCGTGGTCGAGATCAGCGCGGCGGGCCGCGCCGCGCGCAACGATCCCGCGCTGTTCGTGCTGGCGCTGGCCGCGGCCGCGGACGACGTGGAGACGCGCGCTGCGGCGCTGGCCGCGCTGCCGCGCGTGGCGCGCACCGGCACGCACCTCTTCCACTTCCTGCAGTACCTGAAGGCGTTCCGCGGCTGGGGCCGCGGCGTGCGCACCGCCGTCGGGCGGTGGTACACGCAGCGCGGCGCGCGCGACCTGGCGTACCAGGTCATGAAGTACCAGGCGCGCGACGGCTGGTCGCACCGCGACGCGCTGCGGCTGGCGCACCCCGCGCCGCCCAGCGCGACGCACGACCTCCTCTTCCGCTACGCCGTGAAGGGGTGGGCCGACGCGTCGACGCGGCGTGAGAACGTCGAGACCGACGTCGTCGAGCGGATCGAGGCGATGCACGCGATCCGCACGATGACGCCGGCCGACGCGGCGCGCGTGATCCGCATCTACGGGCTCACGCGCGAGATGGTGCCGACCGAGCTGCTGACGGACGCGGTGGTCTGGGCGGCGCTGCTCGAGGGGATGCCCCTCACGGCGCTCGTCCGCAACCTGGGCGTCATGAGCCGCGTCGGGCTGCTCGCGCCGGAGAGCGACGCGACCCGCGCGGTCGTGGCGCGCCTCGGCGACGTGGAGGCGATCCGTCGTGCGCGCGTGCATCCGATGGCGCTGCTCGCGGCGTCCAAGACGTACGCGCAGGGCCACGGCATGCGCAGCGCCGGGCGGTGGGTGCCGGTGCCCGCGATCGTGGACGCGCTCGACGCGGCGTTCTACCTCGCCTTCGGGAACGTGCCGTCGACGGGCAAGCGACTGATGCTCGCCCTCGACGTCTCGGGCTCGATGGCGGCGCCCGTGCACGGGCTGCCGTACCTGTCGTGCCGCGAGGCGTCGGCGGCGATGGCGCTCGTGACGGTGGCGACGGAGCCGTCGTGCCGCACGGTCGCCTTCACCAACGGCACGTACCCGTCGCTGCACTCGGCGATCGGCTACAACACCGGCCTCACGCCGCTCGCGCTGTCGGCGCGGCAGCGGCTGGACGACGTCGTGGCCCGCACGGCCGCGCTGCCGTTCGGCGGCACCGACTGCGCGCTCCCGATGATCGAGGCGCGCAAGCATCGCTGGGCGGTGGACGCGTTCGTCGTCTACACGGACAGCGAGACGTGGGCCGGGGCCGTGCACCCGGCGCAGGCGCTCCGCGCGTACCGGGAGCGCATGGGCATCGCGGCGAAGCTGGTGGTCGTCGCGATGGCGTCGAACGGGTTCAGCATCGCGGACCCCGACGACGCCGGCATGCTCGACGTCGTGGGCTTCGACACCGCGACGCCGCACGTCATCGCCGACTTCGTGGCGTAGGGTCCGGGCACGTCACCGGCCCTGCGCCCGGCGTCGGCCCATCCCTCACGCACCATGAACCGACTGACCAACGTCCTCGAGGCGCCGGAGGAGGAGGCGCCGCTGGGCGACTACTACGTGCTCCGCGGCGCGTTCGGGTGGCACCAGCTGTCGGCGGAGACCGCGCGCACGATCGAGCGCCAGCTCGACCGGCGCTGGCCGCCGCGCTGGCTCACCTTCCGCGACCTCGTCGGCTCGCGCCTGCGGGTGCGCACGTCGCTCGTGCACAGCCTGTTCGAGTCCACGGCCGCGCAGCGCGCCGCGGAGCGCCGCCTGGAGCGTGCGCGGCAGGCGGAGGAGCGCACGGACGCGAACCCGTGGGAAGACCCGCTCTGATCTCACCTCGATCTCACCTTCGCCTGCTTCCCCGGACCGTCATGCGTCGCGCGGCGCGCCATCTGCGTTTGATGGCGCACCGCGTCGATCTATCACTGGAGAGGAGCACGTGCGTCACATCGACAACATCGCGGTCTTCGGGGAGCACGAGCCCGGCACGCTGGCGCAGATGCGGGACGTGGCGCGCCACGCGGCCGCGTCCGCGCTGATGGCGGACGCGCACCATGGCTACGTGATGCCGGTGGGTGGCGTCGCCGCGTACCACGAGCAGGTGTCGGTGATGGGCGTGGGAGTGGACATCGCCTGCCTCGCGGCCGGTACGCCGGTCGTGGGCGCCGATGGGCGGTGCCGCGCCATCGAGACGGTGTGCGGCCGCGATCCGGTCACGTGCTGGGATGGCACGCACGTCCGGCCGGTCTCCCCGCATGTGGGCGCGGTGGCGCGCGGTCACCGCGCGGTGCTCCGCCTCGTGCTGTCGAACGGGCGGGAGCTCACGGCGACGGACGACCACGCCATCATGACGCGCGACGGCTGGCGTGAGGCCGGCACGCTGCGTGTCGGGGACCGCGTAGCGTGCGTCGTTCACGTCGGACTGCCGGACGAGGCGCCCGCGACGACGGTACTGGACGTCGGGACGCCGCCTCCGCACGCCGCGCGCATGCTGCGCGAGCGCGGCTGGCTGCCCGTGAGGACGGACGACGCGCGCTTCCCGGCGCTGCTGCGGCTGCTGGGCTACGTCTGCGGAGACGGGCACCTCACGCGCGACGGGAAGTTCGTGAGCGCGTACACGACGTCGGAGGAGGATGGCGCCGCACTCGCCGCCGACTTCGCGGCGATCGGCTTTCCCGCGACCATCTACCGCCGGCAGCGCCGCCGGGAGCACCGCCCCGAGGTGCACGCTCGCGTCGCGTCGACCGCGTTGCACCATCTGCTCGCGTCGCTCGGGGCGCCCGTCGGCAAGAAGGCATGGCCGGCGCGACCGATGCCCTGGCTGTCAGACCTTCCGGCGTGGGCGCGCGCGCAGTTCCTGTCGGGCTTCGCGAGCGCGGAGATGATGACGCCGCGCCTGCATGCGAACGGCGTCGTGCCGAACCTCCAGGTGAAGCAGGCCGGCAGCGACCGCCATGCGATCGAGTTCATCGCCGCGCTGCTCGACTCGCTGGGCTTCCCGACCAGCGTCGCGATCAGCGGCCCCATGCGCGCCGACCGGTGCACCTGGGTGCTCCAGATCCTTGGTGGACAGGACGCACAGGTGCGCTTCGCCACGGAGGTAGGCTTCTGCCACGCGCCGGCCAAACGGCGAGCGGCGGCACGCGTGGCGAGCGTCGTGTGGGAGCGCGACGTGTTGGTGCGCGCGCGCGAGGCCGCGAAAGCGGAGGCGCGCGCGCGGCATGCACGGGGTGAGCACTGGCGTGACGTCGTGCGCGACGTCGCTGCACGGCACGACGTGGCCGAGGGCTTCGTCTACCATGCGATCTACGACCGGCGCGGGCCATCGCGACGCACGCCCGGTGCGGCGGTGGAGCCCGACGTCACGGGCGAGGTGTGCTGGGTGCGTGTGACGGGCGTCGAGCCACACGGCTCGTGCGACGTCTTCGACGTCGTGACGGGCGACCCGGCGCACTCGTTCCTCGCGAGCGGCATCGTCGTCCACAACTGCGGCAACGCCGCGATCCGCACCAACCATACACTGGCGAGCCTCGGCGACACGCCGGAACGCCAGCGCCGCACGCTCGAGGGGCTGGCCGACGAGATCGCGGGGTCGATGAGCTTCGGCATGGGCCGCCGCAACCGCGCCGACGACGCACCCACGGACGATCCGCTGTTCGACGATCCCGCGTGGCGCGAGGTGCCCGGGAGCAAGAAGGAGGTCGCCGCGCTGAAGACGAAGGCGCGGCAGCAGCTGGGCACCATCGGCGGCGGCAACCACTACGTCGACGTGTTCGCCGACGAGACGGGCGCGCTGTGGGTCGGCGTCCACTTCGGGAGCCGTGGCCTCGGCCACACGATCGCGATGGGCTTCAACGCGCTCGGGCAGGGAAAGCGGTGGGGCGAGCGCGCGGGCGAGCAGGAGACGCTGCTGTCGCTGCGCACCTCGATGGGCGAGGACTACTGGACGCTGATGCACCTCGCCGGCCGCTACGCCTACGCGGGGCGCGAGTGGGTCGCGCGCAAGGTCGTGGAGCTGATGGGCGCGCGCGAGCTGGAGCTCGTGCACAACCACCACAACTTCGCGTGGAAGGAGGTGCACGGCGGCGAGGAGCTGCTGGTGGTGCGCAAGGGCGCGACGCCGGCATTTCCGGGGCAGCTCGGCTTCGTCGGCGGCTCGATGGGGGACGACGCGGTGATCATCCGGGGTGCGACGCCCACGGGCAGCGGCGCGGCGGCCGACACGGTGCGCGACGCGCAGCGGGCGGCGCTCCACTCCACGGTGCATGGCGCCGGACGGGTGCTGTCGCGCACGGCCGCCGCGGGGAAGCGCGACCGGAAGACGGGCCGCATCCTCAAGCCTGGCGCGGTGACACAGGAGATGATGGACGGCTGGATGCGCGAGCGCGGCGTGATCCTGCGCGGCGGTGGGCTGGACGAGAGCCCGCACGCCTACCGTCGGCTGCCCGACGTGCTCGCGGCGCAGGGCAGCACCATCGAGATCGTGCACACGCTGCATCCGCTGATCGTCGTCATGGCCGGCGCGGACGAGTTCGACCCGTACAAGGACTGAGCGTGGGGGAGGAATGGAAGGACGCGTCCGGCGGAGCGCAGCACGCTCCGCCGGACGTTCGCGTCTCCGGGCCGACTCAGAGCGCCTTCGCCGCCGCCTCCGCCACCTCGTGGTCCTGCTTCCCGCTCCCGCCGCTGACGCCCACCGCGCCGACCACCACGCCGTCGCGCTTCAGCGGGACGCCGCCGGCGAAGATCATCACCCGGCCGTCGTTGGAGGCGTGCAGCCCGAAGAAGTCGCCGCCGGACTGCGTGAGCGTCGCCAGCTCCTTCGTGCTGATGTCGAAGGCGCGCGACGTCCACGCCTTCTTAATCGAGATGTCGATGCTGCCCATCCACGCGCCGTCCATGCGCACGTGCGCGATCAGGTTCCCGCCCGCGTCGGCGACGGCGATGTTCATCGGCTGGCCGATGTCGTCGGCCTTCCGCTCCCCGGCGGCGATGATGCGCCGCGCATCCTCCAGGGTGAGGGGCGCGGGCGAGGTCTGCGGCTTCGACATGGGAGCCTCCCGGGTGAAAGGGTGAGGTGGCGCCCCGGCCCCGCATCGCCCGTTCCAGCGGCGCGCCGGGGCGCTCTGCGGCGCTAGACGCGCCCCACCAGCGCGAGCGCCCGCTCCGCCGCCGCGATCCCGCGCCACTGCGCCTCCTCGAACAGCGACAGCCCGCTGACGTCCGAGTTCGCGTAGAGGACGCGCGCGTCGCGCGGCGGATCCCACCACGCGCGCCGCGCCGCCAGGAAGCCCGGCTCGGGACGCGGCATCGCGTGCCCGTAGCGCAGCACGTCCACGCGCGACACGCAGGCGCGCAGGTCCGGATGCGCACGCTCCAGGTCCGTCAGCGCATGCTCGGCGCACGCGCGCCAGTCCAGCGCGAGCAGGCGGCGGCGCGCGTCCGCGGGCGCCGCGTCGGCGAGCGGCCAGTAGTACGTCCACACCGTACGCTCGTCGGGCACGCCGCGCAGCGCCTGGTGCGTCGCCACGACGTAGCCCAGCGCCGGCGAGTCGGCGATCACGTTGTCCCACGCCTCGGGCGCGTCCTGCGCGCGCGCGGCCGGCCGCCGGTCGAGCGTCAGGTTGGCGACCATCCACGGCGCGTAGCGCCACGGCACCGCGGGCGCGCCCTCCACCACGTGCGGCGCGAGGAAGGTCGGCGCGGCCCACACCACCGCGTCGCACTCCCACGCGGTATCGCCGGCCAGCACGCGCAGGCCGCCACCACGCCGTTCGACGCGGCGCACCGGCGCGCCCGTGACGACGCGGTCGCCCACGCGCGACGCGAGGTGCCGCACGAGGCGCGCGTTCCCGTCGGCCCACGTCAGCGGCCCGTCCTCGTCGTGGTCGCGCGCGGCGAAGTAGTGCAGCGCCGCCCACGCCGATGCGTCGCGCGCGCGCGTCCCGAAGTCGTCGCGGCACGCGTAGTCCACCAGCCAGCGCAGCGCCGGCGAACGGTAGCCCTCGCGCGCCAGCCACGCGTCGGCCGTCAGCCCATCCAGCGGCGACGCGGCGACGTCGTGCTCCGCGGCGCCGAGGGCCAGCGGCACCGTGAACGCGCCGCTCGCGCGCAGCGCCTCGACGGTCTCCTCGAAGCGCCGCAGCTCGCCCTGCTCGGTGGCGTCCATCGCGAACGCCTCGAGCTGCCCCTCGCGCCACCGCCCGTGGATGAAGGTCCGCTCCTTGGGGGCGTGACAGAGGTCGGTCTCGCTCCACGTCCCGTCGGCGCCGAGGATCCCCATCTCCGCGAACAGCAGCCGCACGTGCTCCGCGCGCGGATGCGGCACCGGCACGTAGTGCGCGCCCCACGGGTACGCGCTGACGGCGTTCTCGCCGCCGCGCGCGTTGCCGCCCGCGTTCCGCGCCAGCTCCAGCACGACAAAGTCGCGCATCCCCTGCCGCTGCATCCACCACGCGGCCGAGAGCCCGGCGACGCCGCCGCCGACGATGACGACGGGCGTGCGCACGACACGGCGCACCGCGACGTCGGCGCGTCCGTCGCGCAGCCCGTGGCCGGCGGCGCTGGAGTCGTCGAGGAGGGCGCCCGCGAGGGGGCGGGGAGCCTTGCGCGTGAGGCGGACGAGGGCAGGCGCGCCCGCGAGCGCCGCGACGCCGGCCATGGCGGCTGCGCCCACCAGCAGCTCACGTCGGGAAAGCGTCGAGCGTCGAGCGACGAGCGTCGAGGGGTCTCGCTCGTCGCTCGACGCTCGACGCTCGACGCTCATCGATTCATCGCTGCCCAATCTTCCTCGTAGTACCGGACCAGCGCCTGGTCGTTGAGGCGGTTCGGGCGCGCGGGCACGGGCAGCATGTCGGTCGCGAACGCGAACAGCTGCGGCAGCTCGCGCGGCGTGAGATACCGCAGCCCCGCGGGCAGCGTCGCGGGCGGCACGTAGCCCTCGCCGCCGTTCGGGCGCACGAGCGCGAAGCCCCACTCGCCGAACGACGGCACGTAGAGGTGGTACGGATAGGTCGCCATCCCCGCCGCGCGCAGCGTGGCCACGATGCTCCAGTACGAGCGGCGCGCGAACAGCGGCGAGGTGCTCTGCACCACCGCCAGCCCGTCGCGGCTCACGTGGCGCGCCAGCAGGCGGTAGAACGCCACCGTGTACAGCTTCCCCACCGCGTAGTTCGACGGGTCGGGGAAGTCGACGACGACGAAGTCGAACACGTCGGGGCTCGCGGCCAGCCAGACGAAGGCGTCGTCGTTCACCACGCGCACGCGCGGGTCCTTCAGCGCGTTCGCGTTCAGCGCCGTCAGCCGCGGGTGCGTCGTGAACAGCTGCGTCATCGCCGGGTCGAGGTCCACCAGCACGACCTCCCGCACGCCCGGGTAGCGCAGGATCTCGCGCACCGCGAGCCCGTCGCCGCCGCCCAGCACCAGCACGCGTCGCGCGTTCGGGAGCGCGCTCAGCCCCGGATGCACGAGCGCCTCGTGGTAGCGGTACTCGTCGCGCGACGAGAACTGCAGGTGCCCGTTGAGGAAGAGCCGCAGGTCGTCCTTCCACGCGGTGAGCACGATGCGCTGGTAGCGCGTGTTGCGTGCCAGCACGACGTCGTCCGCGTACAGGCTCTCCTCGGCCAACTGCGTGATCCGCTCGGCGCGCCACATGCCGGCGGTGAGCAGGAGCAGCACGACCGCGCTCGCGGCGACCAGCCCGCGGCGCGCGCCCAGCCGGTCGCGGAAGAGCCAGATGCTCCACACCGCGACCAGCGCGTTGACGAGCCCGAACAGCAGCGCCGCGCGCACGAGCCCCAGCCGCGGCACCAGCACCAGCGGAAAGAGCAGCGACGCGCCGAGCGCGCCCAGGTAGTCGAAGGTGAGGACGTTCGCGACGACGTCCTTGAAGTCGAACTGGTGGCGCAGGATGCGCATCAGCAGCGGCACCTCCAGCCCCACCAGCGTGCCGATCACGCCCACCAGCAGGTAGAGCGTCAGCCGGAACGCGTCCGTGTACGCGAACGCCAGGAAGAGCAGCGTCGAGCTGAACCCGCCCACGACCGCCACCAGCAGCTCGATGGTGACGAAGCGCGCCACGATCCCGCGGCCGACGTAGCGCGACAGCCAGCTGCCGATGCCCATCGCGAACAGGTACGTCCCGATGACCGTCGAGAACTGCGTGACGCTGTCGCCGAGCAGGTAGCTGGCGAGCGCGCCGGCGACGAGCTCGTAGACGAGCCCGCAGGCGGCGATCAACAACACGGTGACGAACAACGCCACCGCCATTGGACGAGCACTCTCTGCCTTGGATTCCATCTCGGCTACGGAAGCTGCGTGCTGCGTGCTCCGTGCTGCGTGAGGGGCGTCCCGAGGACGTTCACGCAGCACGATGCACGCAGCCTTCAATGAATCGCCGCCGCGATGATGATGGACAGCCCGATCGCGATCCCCGCCATCACGATCGCCATCGCGGTGTTCTTGTCGCGGATGATGTCGTGCCACAGGTCGCCCGGCGTCAGCTTGTCCACCACCACGAAGGCGATCACGAAGATGACGATGCCGAGCAGCGCGAACAGCACCGCCGCGATCAGGTTGGTCGAGAGGTCGTAGGTCATGCTCGGGTCCGGGTCGGGGAGGCGGCGGCTGGCGGATGCTCGGCTACTTGCCCAGCCGGTAGCGCGTGGAGCTGCGGTAGACCGTCCGGTAGGCGCCGGGGTTCTCGCGCACGGAGCGCGGGCCCACGCGCGCCTCGCCGGCGCGGATCGGCGTCCAGCCGCGCAGGTCGGCCCAGGCGGCGCCGGCCAGCACCAGCAGGCCGAAGATGGCGTAGAGCGGCGTCCTCATTCGTCGTCGTCCTCGTCGTCGCTGCTGGAAGGCGCGTGGTCGCTCTCCGCCCACCGCCGGGTCTCGAAGCTCGCCGCGCGCAGCGTGCCGAGCACCGGCGGGATCGCCAGCGCGATCAGGCCGAGCAGGTAGTAGACGAGGTTCGGGACGTCGCGGCGCACGCGCACCGTGTACGCGATGCTGCGCCCCGCCGCGTCGCCCGACGGCTCGACGCGCAGGAAGTAGCGCCCGCCCGGCACCGCGCCGATGCGCGCACGGTCGGTGCGCGAGCCCTCGCTCCATCGGCCGTCGCTGTCGGTGCCGCTGTAGTAGCTCACCTCGCGGCCGAAGTCGTACACCTGCCCGGTGGCCTCGTTGATCAGCGCGTACTCCACGTAGAGCCACTGGTTGTCCACGCTCGCGTCGGTCTCGACGACGACGTTGGACTGCGCGCCGTCCAGCGTGAACGCGGGCGTCACGAAGGCCGTCCCCGCGCCGCGCGTCACCGAGTCGATCGCCGACGTGGGCGCCGCGACGTCCGCCGACGTGCCGCGGAAGACGTACTGCCGCGAGAACGCCTCCGCGTTGCGCGCGGTGACCGCGCGGCCGAGCAGCGTCACCATCAGCAGCGCGACGAGCACCGCGAACGTCGTCCACAGCGCCGCCACCTTCCCCCTGTGGGGCGACGGCTGGTTGCTGTAGATGCCCTTCGGCGCGGGCGGCTTCCCCTCGACCTTGAAGGCGCGCCAGACCGCGTCGCCGTCGACGTACGTCCCCAGCGACCACGTCGTCTCGTCGTCGGTCGACTCGGCGCTCAGCGCGCGCGGCGGCGCCACGTAGTCGCGCACCTCGACGTGGTCGCCCGTGCGCACCTCCCACGGGAACTCGCCGATCACGAACGTCGTCTCGACGCGCGCCGTCTGGAAGTGCCTGAAGCTCTCGCCGCCGTAGCGCGCGACCGGGTGCGCGAGCCCGCCCACCTCGGGCAGCGCCTGCAGCGGCACGACGTCGTTCCAGTGGCCGTCGTACTCGGTGAGGTAGCGGAAGCCGTGGTACGGGTTGAACAGCAGGTACTCGCGCCACGACCACGTCCCCCCGCCCGAGCGGATCGTGCGCTGCTGGAAGCCGATCACCTCGTACGGCGCGCCGCGCCACTCGCCGCGGGCGCCGAGCGGGATCAGCGGCGCGACGCGCATGCGCGCGGCGGCGCCCTGGAGGATCGCGAGGTTCGGGTCCTTCGCGTCGAGCACCGCGGTGCAGCTCGCGCAGGCGACGGTCTGCGTCCACGCGAAGCCGCGCAGCACGATCGCCGCGCCGCAGCTGGGGCAGCTCAGCGCGCGGACGGCGCGCGCGGTCAGCGCGGGAGCGGCCATCCCTCGAACTCGCGCAGCCCGCCCAGCTGCAGGCTCTCGAAGGTCACGAACTCGCCGGCGAAGAAGAGCGGCGGGTCCTCGCTGTAGTCGATGGTCGCGAAGCGCGCCGACGGCGTGCGCAGGTCCGCGAACGGCACCTCGGCCTTGTCCCAGTAGACGAAGGGGAGCTCCCCCTCGACGCCGCGGTAGCGCGCGCGCGTCACCGACGTGACGGTGTACATCTCGCCGCCGTGCTGCAGCGTCATGCCGCGCATGATCCCCCGCCCCTGCCCCAGCGGATCGCGCGGCAGCGCGGGCGTCGGCTCGACGAGCTCCGTCACCGCCCACTCCAGCTGCGCGTCGGAGAGCCAGCCGCCCTTGCCGTCGTCGAAGCGCAGGTGCCACTCGCTCCAGGCGCCGCGCGCGTGCTCGTAGACGATGCGGCCGACGACCGTGAAGCCGCGGTTGCGCCAGCGGCCCGTGGCGCCGCGCTGGATGGGCGACGCGTCGGGCGGCACGTCGCCGACCGTGCCGACGCGCATCAGGTCCACGTCGTGGCGCACGAGCACCGACTGACAGTAGGCGCACGTGGTCTGCACGGCGCCGGACCAGATGAAGAGGACCGGCGCGCCGCAGTTCGGGCAGTTGGCGGTGCGTCCGGTCATGCGCCGACGGTCGCCGGTCGCCCCGCGTATGCCCGCTCCAGCCGCCGCACGCGCACGTCGGTCGCGCCGACGTGGCGCGCGAGGCCGTTGGCCCAGTCCCACTCCGCGCGCGGCACGCAGCAGAACAGGTTCAGGCAGAGCGACGCGTGCTCGGGAAAGGTGTGCACGGCGAGGTGCGACTCGGCCAGCAGCACGAGGCCCGTGATCCCCGCGGGCCCCGGGAACTGGTGCCACTGCGCCGGCGCCACGGGACGCAGCGCGAGCGTCGCCACCAGCTCGTCCACGAGCGCGCCGAGCGCGCGCGCGTCGCGCAGGCGCGCCGCGTCGCACCCGAACGCCTCGAGCACCCACTCCACGCCGCCCACGTCGGCGGGCAGGGTCACTCCTGGGTCCCTCCGCACTCCGGGCAGAACTTGGCGCTGCGCGGGATCGACTTGCCGCAGTGCATGCAGAACTTCGTGTCGGCGCCCGCGGCGCGCGACGCCGGCGCGTCGGCCGGCGCGCCGGGCGACATCCCGGCGCCGGTCGGCGGCCCGCTCGGCGGCGTGGGCACGCCACCGGGCGCGGTCGGCGGCGGCGGGGCCTGACCGCCACCGCCCATCGCCTGCGCCATCGACTGCCCGATGATCGCGCCGGCGCCAAGCCCCGCGCCCAGGCCGGCCACGCCGCCGCCGCCCTCGTTGGCGGCGGCGATCGGGATCGCCTGCGCGGCCTGGAAGCGCGTGTAGTCGCCCAGGTTGCCGACCATGTTCATGCCGATGCGCTCGTCGAGCCGCTTCTGCAGCTCCTCGGGGAGCGACAGGTTCTCGACGGTGAACGACTCCAGCGCGAGGCCGAGCTCCTTGAACGCGGGCGCGAGCTGCGCCTCGATCGCCTTGCCGACGGCGAAGGTGTTGGCCGCCATGTCGAGGAACGGCACCGCGCTCTGCGCGAACGCCTCGGACATGCGCGAGACGACGAGGTTCTTCAGGTGCGGCTCGACGTCGGCGACGCGGTACTCCTCGCGCGTGCCGCTCATCGCCTGCATGAAGGCCACCGGGTCGGCGACGCGCCAGCTGTACATGCCGAACGCGCGCAGCCGCACCATCCCGAAGTCCTTGTCGCGGATGGTGACGGGGTTCTGCGTCCCCCAGCGCTGCGCGGTCTGCACGCGCGTGGAGAAGAAGTAGACGTCGGACTTGAACGGGGACTCGAAGAACTTGTCCCAGTTCATGAGGTTCGTGAGCAGCGGCAGCGTCTGCGTGCCGAGCGTGTAGCGGCCGGGCTGGAACGTGTCGGCGACGCGCCCCTCGTTCACGAAGACGGCCAGCTGCGACTCGCGGACGGTGAGCGAGGCGCCGTTCTGGATCTCCATGTCGGCCATCGGGAACCGCCAGGCGAGCACGCCCTGCTCGCTCTCGGTCCACTGGATGACGTCGATGAACTGCTTGCGGAAGAAGCCGCCGAGGCCCATGCGAAAGCTCCGAGAGGAGGACGGGGACGGCCTAATGTGCCGGACGGGCGGTCCCTGGGGAAGACTACGGACGGGGGCGGTCGCCTGTTACGGCGGCATCCGGTGTGCGCGGGGCTGCGGATCCTGAGCATGCACCGTCGCGCCGGGCCCCTTGGGCTCTTGGGGAGGATACGGATGCTCCGGATGCAGCGGATGCTTCGGATCGCTCCGCGTGGCGGCGACGTCCTGTGCGCATCGAAAATCGATCCGCATGATCCGACGGATCCGGAGCATCCGTATCCTCACCAAAGGCCAACAGCCCAGGTGCGACGACGGCTGCCGAGGGCACGAACCAAGATCCGCAGTACGCAGCACCGTGCCGTGGAGCTCGGTTTCGTGGCCTGACTCCCGCGATATCTTGCCCCCAACTCCACGGAGGATCGCGATGCGGATCGGCATGGTGGGGCTGGGGCGCATGGGCGCCAACATGGCGGCGCGCCTGGCGCGCGGCGGGCACCAGGTGGTGGCGTTCGACCGGTCGCCGGACGCGGTGCGCGCGGCGGTCACCGCCGCGGGCGCGAACGTCGAGGGCGCGGGCGCGCTCGAGGAGCTCGTCTCCAAGCTCGGCGCGGGCCCGCGCGTGGCGTGGGTGATGGTCCCCGCCGGCGACCCCACCGAGCAGACGGTGGCCGCGCTCGGCGCCCTCCTCGACAGTGGCGACGTCGTCGTCGACGGCGGTAACTCCAACTACCAGGAGAGCATCCGCCGCGCGCAGGCGCTGCGCGCGCGCGGCGTGCGCTTCGTCGACGCGGGCACGAGCGGCGGCATCTGGGGGCTCGCCGAGGGCTACTCGCTGATGGTCGGCGGCGACGACGACGCGATCGCCGCGCTGCGCCCCGCGCTCGAGACGCTCGCGCCGGCCGCCGACCGCGGGTGGGGCCACGTCGGCCCGGTGGGGGCGGGCCACTTCGCGAAGATGATCCACAACGGGATCGAGTACGGCATGATGCAGGCGATGGCCGAGGGCTTCGCCATCCTGCGGCACAAGGAGACGATGGGCGACGCGCCGCACGCGTTCGACCTCGCGCAGGTGGCGGAGATCTGGCGCCACGGCAGCGTCGTGCGCAGCTGGCTGCTCGATCTCGCCGCGCGCGCGCTGCACGAGGACGGGCGGCTGTCCGCGATCGCGCCCGTCGTCGCCGACTCGGGCGAGGGACGGTGGACGGTCGCGGAGGCGATCGCGCTCGACGTGCCGGCGCCGGTCATCACGCACGCGCTCATCGCGCGCCTGCGCTCGCGCGACGCCGAGGGCTTCGGCGACCGGATGCTGGCGGCGCTGCGCAACCAGTTCGGCGGGCACGCGGTGCAGAAGACGTCAGCGACGGGAACGACGCCGTGAGCGCGCTGACGGCGCCGGCGGAGGGCAGCCGGCACGACGACACGCGCGCGTGCGATCCGGCGGTGTTCGTGATCTTCGGCGTCACGGGCGACCTGTCGAAGCGGAAGATCCTCCCCGCGCTGTGGGCCAACCATCGCGACGGGCGCACGCCGGCGGGCTGCTGGATCGTCGGCACGAGCCGCGACGCGGCGCTCGACGACGCGGCGGTGCAGGAGATCGCGCGCGAGGCCGCGCTGGCCGCCGGCGGCGAGCCGGCCGCGGTCGAGGCGTGGGTGAAGAAGTACGTCGGCGGCGTCACGGGCACCGCGGAGGATCTCACCGCGCTCAAGGCGCGCGTCGAGGCGGTGGAGGCGGCGGCCGGCATCCCGCCGCGCCGCGTGTTCTACCTCTCGCTGCCGCCGACGGTGTTCCCGGCGATGATCGAGGCGCTGGGGCGCACGGGGCTCTCGCGCGCGGAGTCGGGCCACGACGACGGCCCGGACGGCGGCTGGTCGCGGCTGGTGATCGAGAAGCCGTTCGGGCACGACCTCGCGAGCGCGCGCGCGCTGAACGCGCTGATCCACCGCGCCTTCGACGAGCGGCAGGTCTACCGCATCGACCACTACCTGGGCAAGGAGACGGTGCAGAACCTGCTCGTCTTCCGCTTCGCCAACGCGCTGTTCGAGTCGCTGTGGAACCGCGACCACATCGAGAGCGTGATGATCACGGTCGCGGAGACGCTCGGCATCGAGGGGCGCGCGGGGTACTACGAAGGGGCGGGACAGCTGCGCGACATGGTGCAGAGCCACCTGTCGCAGCTCTTCGCGCTGGTGGCGATGGAGGTGCCGTCGCGGCTGGACGCCGACGCGGTGCGCGCCGAGAAGCTGAAGGTGCTGCGCGCGGTGCGGTCGCTGGTGCCGGACGACGCGGTGTTCGGGCAGTACGAGCCGGGGCGCATCGACGGGAAGGACGGGCCGCAGGACGTGCCGGGCTACCGCGAGGAGCCGGGCGTGGCGCCGAGCTCGCGCACGGAGACGTTCGCGGCGCTGACGCTGCACGTCGAGAACTGGCGCTGGCAGGGCGTGCCGTTCCACCTGCGCACGGGCAAGCGGATGCTGCGCCGGCTGACGGAGATCGAGATCAAGTTCCGCCGCGCGCCGGTGTGGATGTTCCGCTCGGGGCAGGCCGACGCGGCCGAGCAGGGCGCGGGGATGGGGACGCTGCACCGCAACACGCTGCTGCTGACGCTCCAGCCGGACGAGGGGTTCAGCCTCTACATCGACGTGAAGGCGCCGGGCGAGCCGTTCCGCATCCACCGGCTGCCGCTGCACTTCAACTACAAGGAAGTGTTCACGGTGCTGCCCGAGGCGTACCAGACGCTCCTGCTGGACGTGCTGCAGGGCGACCAGACGCTGTTCGTGCACGCCGACGAGGTGGAGACCAGCTGGGCGCTGTACGCGCCGCTGCTGGACGGGCGGCGCGCGGTCTATCCCTATCCCGCCGGGACGTGGGGCCCGCTCGAGGCGGCGCGCATCTCGTCGCGATGACCGATCCCTTTAAGAGAGCAACGGCAGCAAGGATGAGATCGGACAAGATCTGATAACGACGGATGGCTCCGTATCGGACGACGTCCCGAGCCGCCGCACGGAACATCGGCGGTCATCCGATCTTCTCAGATTTCATCCTTGCTGCTCTCCGATCGGCCAACCCACCCTGACGCGAATGTCCGCCCCCCACGACCAACGCATTCGACCGGAACTCGTCGTCCTCGCCGACGCCGACGCCGTAGCCGACGAGGCGGCGACGCGCGTGGCCGCGGCGATGCGCGAGGCGGTCGCGGCGCGCGGACAGTGCGTGCTCGCGCTCTCGGGCGGCAGCACGCCGCGCAGGCTGCACGCGCGGCTGGTGGCGATGGGCGCCGAAGCGCTGCCGTGGGCGCAGACGTACATCGTCTTCGGCGACGAGCGGTGCGTCCCGCCCGACGACTCCGCCAGCAACTTCGGCATGGCGCGCGAGACGCTGCTGGCGCACGTGCCGGTGCCCGACGCACAGGTGCTGCGCATGGAGGGCGAGCGCCCGCCCGCCGACGGCGCCGAGCGCTACGAGGCCACGCTCCGCGCGCTCGCGACGCGGCTCGGCGTCGCCGAGGAAGACGCGCTGTTCGACGTCGTCCTGCTGGGCATGGGCGCCGACGGGCACACGGCGTCGCTCTTCCCCGGCGATGCGGCGCTCGACGAGACGACGCGCTGGGTGCTCGACGTCTGCGCGCCCGCGACGTACGCGCCGCGCGACCGGCTGACGCTCACCCTCCCGGCACTCTCGCGCGCGCGCACGGTGCTGGTGCTCGCCGGCGGGGCCGAGAAGCGCGACGCGGTCGCGCACGCGCTCCGCGGCGACGCCGATGCGCGCGAGACGCTGCCCGTGGCCCGCGTACGTGGCCGCGCGCGCACGACGTGGCTGCTGGACCGCGTCGCGGCGGGCCACGCGTGACTCGCTCCTCCACCGGCGCTCGCATGTCGACCCGCGTCGCGACGGCCGTCCTCCCGCTCGCCCTCGCCGCCTGCGTCACCGCCGCCACCGGCAGCTCGGCCGCTCCGATCGAGGACGTCGACTGGCGGCTGCTCGACGTCGCGGGGCGGCCCGCGCTCGTGGGGCCGGCCGCGGTGCGCCTCCGCTTCCAGTCCGACAGCGGGCGCGCGGTCGGCGACGGCGGCTGCAACCGCTTCGGCGGCCCGTACGTGCGCGACGGCGCGTCGCTGCGCATCGGGCCGCTCGTCTCCACCCGGCGCGCCTGCATCGACGACGCGGCGACGCGGCAGGAGTCCGCCGTGCTGCGCGCGCTGGAGGCCACGCGCCGCCATGCCGTCAGCGGCGACACACTCGTGCTCTCGGGCGACGCGGGGCCGCTGGTGCGCTGGGTGCGCTGACGCGCCGTCCGGCACGCGCTCAGCCGAGGAACGGCACCTCCCGCGCGTCGTCGCTCAGCGCCGCGGCCACCGCGCCGCCCGCCGCCTCGTAGCGCGCACGCCGGCTCGTGGTGCTGCCGTGGAGCGCGAACCGCCGCCCGCCGGTGTGCAGCACCAGCCCGTAGGTCGCCGTGCGGCCGCGGCGCTCGACCAGCTCCACCGCCGTGATCCCCTCGTACCGCAGCGTGCCCTGCTCCCGACGGAAGAGCGTGCGCCGCGACCAGTGCACGCGCTGCTCCGCCGTCCGGAACTCCGCCACCCGGTCCTCGTAGGCGGCCAGCGCGGCGACGGCGACGAGCGTCATCGCGCCCGCGCCCAGGATGGGCGAGCCCTTCATCGGCGGCGCGAGCGGCAGCGACAGCAGCAGCACGGCGCCGACGAGCAGCGCACCCGCGATCCAGAGCCAGGCGACGTCGTGCGCGCGCACCACCAGGGTGCCGTCCGGTCGGTAGAGGGTCGTCATGCGGCGAGTGGGGGACGCGCCATGATACACGCGCCGCGCGGCGCGCGCCGCAGCGGCTTGGAACGCCGCGCGACGCGGCGCATGTTAGGAGGCCGCGCCTCCCTTCCCGCCCACGCCGCCCTCATGCCCCGTCCGTCCCGCGCCGCCCTCGCGCTCGTCGTCGTGTCCGCCCTCGCGTCGGTCGGGAGCGCGGCGCACGCGCAGCCCGCCCTCGACGACGCCACCGTGGCGTGGGAGCGCGGCGAGTACCCGCGCGCGCTGCGGCTGCTGCGCGACGTGCTGCGCGGCCCGAGCGCCGACCGCCAGCGCGCCGCGATCGCCACGCTCACTGGCGAGCGCTATCGCGTGGACTCGCTGGCGGCCGACGGGCGCGCCGCGCGCGTGAGCGCCGACGGCCGGCTGGCGCTGTGGGAGACCGGCACCGGCGCGGCCACGCGGACGCAGATCGTGCGGCTGGAAGGGGGCACGCCGCCGGTGGCCACGATCGCGGCGGGCGGCGTGGCGCTCTCGCCCGACGGCGCGCGCGCGGCGTTCCTGCGCGTGCCCGACGCACCCGAGCTGCGCGAGGCGCGCGCCGAGGCCTCGCGGCTGCTGGCGGCCGGCGACCGCGAGGGCGCGCGCGGCGCGCAGCTGCGCGCCCAGGAGCTGGAGGGACGCCTCGCGACGCTCGTCGTGCGCGACCTCGCCGGCGGCGCCGAGCGCGTGGTGGCCGGCGAGGGGATCGCGAAGCGCGCGCTCGCGTTCGGCGCCGACGGCGCGACGCTGTTCGTGCTCGGGCGCGCGGCGAACGGCGCCGACACGAGCGTGTTCGTGAGCCGCGACGGTGGCGCGCTCGCGCCGTTCACGCGTGCGAAGGTGTCGGGCAGCGAGCTCGCGCTGGCGCCGGGCGGACGGCACCTGCTGGTGACCGGCGCCGGCGGCCGCACGCCGTCGTTCGCGGTCGTCGACGCGGGCAGCGGCGACGTGCGCGCCTTCCCCGGCCTGCAGCCGCACGTCGCCGGCAACGGCTCGGCCCTCACCTGGCTGGTGCGCGACGGGCGCGAGTTCGGCGTGCGCCTGCTGCGTCTCGATCGCGCGCTGGACCGCGCGGGTGAGCCGGCGACGGTGAAGCGGACGACCGACAGCCTCGAGACGCCCGTGCTCTCGCCCGACGGGCGGCGCCTCGCGTTCGCGGCGATGCCGGCGCAGGACTGGGAGCTGTTCGTGCTGGACGCGAGCGGCGACAGCACGACCGAGCGCCGCCTGACGCGCGAGCTGCAGCACGACCGCGTGCCGCGCTGGCTCGACAGCGCCACCGTGCTGGCCGTGAAGGGCGAGCCGCGCCACCGCCGCTCGTACGCGTACGACGTGCGCACGGGCACCGCGACGAAGCTGTTCCACAACAACACCGTGCGCACCATCGCGCCGGAGTACGAGTGGGCGCCGACGCCCGACGGCGCGCGCCTGCTGATCGTGGCCGAGCGCGACGGCGACACCGTGTCGCCCGAGCGGAGCGTCTACCTGCTGGACCGCCGGCGCGAGGTGACGACGGCCGACGTGCTGGCGCGCGTGGAGCGGCAGCTCGCCGCCGAGGAGGCGCTGCGCGAGCGCACGGCGCGGCAGTTCGCGCCCATCCGCGACGCCGTGCGGCGCGCGACCGACAGCGTCTCGATCGAGCGGCTGTACGGCTACCAGAAGGCGCTGTTCGACTTCGGGTCGAAGCACGTCACGCGGCCGGGCAACGCGCCGGCGCGCCAGTGGATCGCCGACGCGTTCCGCGCGTGGGGCTACGAGCCGGCGTTCCAGGAGTTCACGCCGCGCAACGCGCCGCCCACCGCCAACGTCGTCGCGACGCTGCGCGGCACCGAGCATCCGGAGCTGGTCTACGTCGTGGGCAGCCACTTCGACTCGCGGGCCGAGGGGCCGGGCGCGGACGACAACACGAGCGGGACGTCGATGCTGCTGGAGACGGCGCGCGTCCTGGCGAAGCACCCGCTGCCGGCGACGGTCGTCTTCGTCGCCTTCACGGGCGAGGAGGCTGGCCTGCTGGGCAGCCGCGAGTTCGCGCGCGTGGCGAAGGCCGCGAGCTGGAAGGTCGTCGGCGCGATGAACAACGACATGATGGGCTGGTCGAACGACCAGCGGCTGGACAACACGATCCGCTACTCGAACCCCGGCATCCGCGACGTGCAGCACGGCGCCGCGCTCGGCTTCTCGCGGCTGGTGACGTACGACGCCGTCTACTACAAGAACACGGACGCGCACGCGCTCTACGACGCTTGGGGCGACGTCGTCGGCGGCTTCGGCTCGTATCCCGTGCTCGGCAACCCGCACTACCACCAGCCGCACGACGTGCTGGAGACGATCAACCAGGAGCTGGTGACCGAGACGACGCGCGCCAACGTCGCGACGGTCATGCTGCTGGCGTCGAGCCCCTCGCGCCTCACGAACCTCACCGCCGCGCGCGCGGGCGACGTGGTGACGCTGCGCTGGACGCCGAGCCCCGAGCGCAACGTGCGCAGCTACCGGGTGGCGCACGGGCCGGCGGAGGATCCGCTGCGCACGGTGACGACGGTGTCGGGCCCCGAGGCGCGGCTGCGCATCCCCGCGGGCCACGTCGTCTCGGTGCGCGCGGTGAACGCGCGCGGGCTGGAGGGATGGGACTGGGCGCGGGTGGTCGCGCCCTGAGCATGGAGGGCAGGATGATGCGACCCGACGCCGGCGCCGTGCAGGTGCGCGAGGCGCGCGACGACGAGCGCGAGGTGGTGCGCGCGCTCACGCTCGCCGCCTACGCGGAGTACGCGAGCGTGATGACGCCGACCGCGTGGGCGGGGCTGGACGCCGCGGTGCGCGCGGCGCTCGACTCCGACGCGCCGGCCGAGCGGCTGGTGGCGGAGCACGACGGGCGCGTGGTGGGCAGCGTGATGCTGTTCGCGCCGTCCACGGACGCGTACGGCGGCCTGACCGCGGGCGCGCCGTGGCCCGAGCTGCGGCTGCTGGCCGTCGCGCCCGAGGCGCGCGGGCTGGGCGTGGGCGCGACGCTGCTGGAGGAGTGCGTGCGCCGCGCGCGGCGCGCGGGCGCGACGGTGCTGGGACTCCACAGCTCGCGCAGCATGCGCACGGCGATCGGCATGTACACGCGCCGCGGCTTCGTGCGCGACCCGGCGCACGACTTCACGCCCGAGGGGGCCGAGCTGGTGGAGGCGTACCGGCTGGCGCTGGACGGAGAGCCGCACCGCTAGCGCCGCCGGATGGCGCGTACGGCCTGGAGTGCCGGCGGCGGCGTGAACGCGGCGCCCGCTTGCGTTCCGGCCCGGGGCACCTACTGTGGCGAGACGACATCGACCGGGCAGTCCTCACGGCAGGCGCCGGATCCGAGCTCCCGCTGGCGCCTTGCGGTGGTAGATCCCCTGGGTGCTCGCCTGGAGGTAAGCCATGCGCCGTCTCGCGCTCGCTGCCCTCACCGCGGCTCTCGCCGCCGCCGCCGTCGCGAGCTGTCGCGACGCCGCGGGGCCCATCCGCCCCGCCCTCAGCGACCCGCCGGCCGTGCGGCTCGCGCGGGGAGCGGCCGGGTTGACCGCCATCTGCCACGCCGCGGGCCGCGCGGAGGACCCGCGGTTCGTCGAGCTCCGGCTGCCGGCGAACGCCGTCGACGAGCACCTCGGCGAGCAGGGCACGCCGATGGCCGGGCACGAGCAGGACTACCTCGTCACCGAGCGCACGCCCTGCCCGCCGCCGGACGAGCCGGGCGAGGTCCGCATCTGCAAGGTCGGCGCGGCCGGCATCCCCGCCGGGACGCCGTTCAGCTTCGTGGTGAACGGCGAGGACGTCACGGTGTCGGCCGGCGCCTGCACGTCGCTGCCGTTCCGCGTGGGCACGACCGTGAACGTCGCGGAGACGGTGCCGGCGAACATGGTGCTGATGGGGCTCACGCTCGCGCCCGCCGCCGCCGGCACGACGGACCTCGCGGCGGGCACCGCGACCGTCGTCGCCGGCACCGACGTCGCCACGCTCACCTTCACGAACCGCCTCAACGTCGGCTTCCTGAAGGTGTGCAAGGCCAGCAGCGGCACCCCGGCCGTGACGGGAAGCTTCACGTTCAACCTGACGGGCGTGCCGGGCACGACGTCCGTGAGCGTGCCGGTGGGCCAGTGCGTCTTCGTCCCGAACACCAACCCCGTATCGGGGATCGCCGCCGGAACGGTGGTCACCGTCACCGAGGTTGCGAACCCGAGCACGCAGGTGGGCAGCATCACCTGCGTGCCGACGTCGGGGTCCGGAAGCTGTGCGACGAGCGGCCAGACGGCGACCGTGACGATCGCCGCGAACATCACGAGCGAGGTGACGTTCGCGAACCGGGTGAACGTCGGCTTTCTGAAGGTCTGCAAGGCCAGCAGCGGCGCCGCGCCCGTGACGGGGAGCTTCGCGTTCAACGTCTCGGGCATTCCGGGCACGACCTCGGTCACGGTGCCCGTGGGGCAGTGCGTGTTCGTGCCGAGCACCACGGGGATCACGGCCGGAACGGTCGTCACCGTCACCGAGATCCTGAGCCCGAACACGCAGATCGCCAGCATCACGTGCGTGCCGACCTCGGGCCCGGGGAGCTGCACGTCGAGCGGCCTGGCGGCGACCGTGACGATCGGCGCGGGTCTCACGAGCGAGATCACCTTCACGAACCGCGCGGTCGGCCAGCTGCAGGTGTGCAAGACGGGCGGCGTCGGAGTCAGCGGAGCCTTCGCCTTCGCGGTCGGCGACGGCGGCGCACCACAGAGCCTCACCGTGCCGGTGGGCGCGTGCGTCGTGAGCAGCGTGTACCCGGTCGGCACCGTCGTGACGATCACGGAGACCATCCCGGGCGGGTTCAGCGCCCCGACCTTCACCGGCTGCACGCCGACCGGCACGTCCGGCCAGTGCCGCGTGACGATCGTCGCGGGGACGAACACCGTCACGTTCAACAACACGCTCGCGCCGACCGGTCAGCTGCAGGTGTGCAAGGTCGCGGGCACGGGCGTGACCGTCGGGACGAACTTCTCATTCGGCGTGAGTCCCGGGGGTGCGACGTACACCGTCAGCGCCGGCACCGGGCCGGCGGGCAACTGCGTGCTGGACGGCACGTACCCCGCCGGCACCGTGGTGACGATCACCGAGACGATCCCCGCGGGCTACAACGCGCCGACGTTCACCGGCTGCACGGCGACCGGCACGCCGGGCCAGTGCCGCCTGACCATCGTGACGGGGACGAACACCGTCACGTTCAACAACACCCAGGCCCAGGGCTTCTGAAGGGTGTGCAAGGCGAGCGGCACGCCGGTGGTGACGGGGACGGTCGTCACCGTGTCAGAGCTCGTTCCCGTCGGGACGACGCTCCCCAGCATCACCTGCGTGCCGAGCGCCGACGCGGGCAGCTGCACCGTCAGCCTCGCGGGCCGCTCGGCGACCGTGACGATCGGCGCGAACCTCACCAGCGAGATCACCTTCGCGAACCGGGTGGCGAGCCCGTAGTCGACGACCCGTCGAGCGTGCGGTCGATGGGGGCTTCTCGCGAGGGAGGCCCCCGTCGTCACGCCCGAGGCACTCTTTCAGCGCCGCAGCGTCAGCAGCGCGCCCGCGAGCACCAGCGCGACGCCGGTCACGCGCCCGACGTCCATCGACCGCCGCGCGAAGCCGATCAGCCCGAAGTGGTCGGCGACCAGCGCCATCGCCAGCTGGCCCGCGACGACGAGCATCGTCAGCGTCGTGGCGCCGAGTCGCGGTGCGATGATCGTCACCGTCGCGACGTAGACGGCGCCGAGCGCGCCGCCGACCCAGTACCACCACGGCAGCCGCGCGAGCGTCGCGACGTCGGGCAGCGTGGGACGCTGCACGAGCACGAACAGCGCGAGCGCCAGCGTCCCGACGCCGAACGACACGAGCGCGGCCAGCCCCGCGTCGCCGAGCCCCGCGCGGAGCTGCGTGTTGACGCCGGCCTGCACGACGAGGAGCGCACCGACGAGGAGCGTGAACGGGATCAGCGGGAGCATGTACGGACGATTGGATGTTCGGCGGCCGCGCGGTCGATCGGCCAGGCGCAATCTCGCGGGCATGGGATCCGAACGGCATGGGACAGGATGACAGGACTTGCAGGATTCACAGGAACGCTCCGCGTCGTGCGACGCTCCGCGCCGCCAGGAAGCGCTGTGAATCCTGTGAATCCTGTGAATCCTGCAAATCCTGAAAATCCTGTCCGAGCCGTTCGCTCTTCGGGTCCGGCGCCTCCAGCGATTCCCGTCGAGCGATCCACCGCCCCGCCCGCCGCCGCGCTGGCCCACTCCCTGCCCGATGGGTGCGCATGCCCGCCCCTGCCGCCCCCATCGCCCGCCCCACGTCGCGCCGCGCGTCCGCGCGTGCCGCGCAGCTCGCCACTGCCGCCGCCGCGAGCGGAGCGCTCGTCGCCCTCGCGCTCGTGCGGGTGATGCACGACGACGAGCTGGCGATCGACCGCCGGGTACAGCGCATCGGCCGCACGCGCTTCGGCGCCGCGCCGCGTGCCTGGCTCCGCGGCCGCCGCCGCTCGCGCGCGCGCCTCGCGTTCGACGCGATCGGCACGCTCTCCAGCGACTGGGCGACGACGATCGCGGGCATCGCGGCGGGGCTCGCGGTCGCGCGCCGGCACGGCCTCGCGCGCGCGCTGCCGGTGGCCGTCGCCGTGCCCGCGACCAACCTCGCGCACGGCGCGGTGAAGTACTCGCTGCGCGAGCCGCGGCCGATCGTCGCGCACCTCACCGGCAAGCACACGCCGAGCTTCCCGAGCGGCCACGCCGCGCGCGGCGCCGCGGCGGCGGGCGTCCTCGCGCACGTCGCCTCGCGCGAGGGACTCGTGCCGCTCGCCGTCGGGCTGCCGATCGCCGCCGCGGTCGCCCTCGTCAGCGGTGCGCAGCGCGTCTGGATCGAGCGCCACTGGGCCACCGACGCCGTCGGCGGCTTCGCCCTCGGCGCCGCGGTGGCGGCGGGCGTCGCGCGGCTCTACGACGCGCTCGGCGAGGCCTAGCTCCGGCGCGCCGGACCCGTTTGCCTATTGGAGAGGATGCGGATGCTCCGGACCTGAGCGGATCGTTCGGATCGCTCCGCGTGATGGCGACGTCCCATGCACCGGTGCGGAGGCGATCCGGAGCATCCGCATCATCCGGAGCATCCGCATCCCCCCAAAGGCAACGGCAAGGATGCAAATGCCGTTCGCCGTTCGGGCGCGACGCGCCTCAGCGCACCAGCGGCAGCAGCAGCGTGAACGTCGATCCCTCGCCCACCACGCTGCTCGCGGTCAGGTCGCCGTCCATCGCGCGCGCGAGGTCGCGCGCGATCGCGAGGCCCAATCCCATGCCGCCCGCGCGGCGCGTCAGCGACGGGTCCACCTGCACGAAGCGGTCGAACACCGTCGGCAGCTTCTCCGCCGGGATGCCGATGCCCGTGTCGCGCACCGCGATGCACACCCGTGCCCCCTCCACACGCGCGCTCAGCGACAGCGCGCCGCGCTCCGTGAACTTGATCGCGTTCGTCAGCAGGTTGATGAGGATCTGCTGCAGCCGCTCCGAGTCCGCGCGCACCACGAGCCCCGGCGGTCCGGGCTGCACGTCGAGCGTCAGCGCCTTCGCCTCCACCTGCGGGCGCATCACGCCGGCCACCGTGTCCAGCGCCTCCGCCACCGACACGTCCTGCAGCTCGTAGGACAGCCGCCCCTGCTCGATGCGCGCGAGGTTCAGCAGGTCGTTCACCAGCGCCGCCATCAGGTGCGCGCTGCGCGCGATGCGGGCCAGCGCGTCGTGCTGCTCCGGCGTCACCGGCCCGTGAATGCCCAGCTCCAGCAGCTGCGCGTGGCCGATGATCGCGTTGGCGGGGCTGCGCAGCTCGTGCGAGAGCACGTTCAGGAAGTCCGACTTCGCGCGGCTCGCCTCCTCGGCGTGCGCGCGCGCCGCGCGCTCCGCCTCGAACAGGCGCGCGCGCTCCATCGCCTGCGCGCACAGGCTCGCGAGCGCGAGCAGGAACGCGCGCTCGTCAGGCGCGAACGCGTGCGGCCCCGCGAAGCTCGCCGTCAGCGCGCCCACCACCGCGCCGTCGCGGCGCAGCGGCAGCGCCGCCCACGCGCCGCTGTCGGGGAGGAGGGGACGCGTGTCGTAGCCGGCCGCGGCCCAGGCGTCGCGCGTGCCCAGGAACACCGGCTCCCCCGTACGCGCGACGTCGCGCACCGGCACCGGCACGTCCACCGGGAAGTCGGTGTGCGCCTGCGCGGTGTGCGCCGGAAAGCCGACCGTGTGCACCGGCCGCCACGTGCGTCCCCCGTCCACCAGCTCCAGCACCGCGCCCGCGCGCGCGCCGGCGGTCATCAGCCCCTCGCGCACCACCGCCACGACGACGTCGCGCGGCGTCAGCGCGCCCGACAGCGCCGCGGTCACCGCCTGCAGCCGCTCGGCGCGGCTCACGGCGCGCTCGGCCTCCGCACGCGCGGCCTCGGCATCGGCGCGCGCGGCGCGCTCGGCGTCCAGCAGGCGCGCGCGCTCCAGCGCCAGCGCGCACTGGCGCGCGTACGCCAGCATGAAGGCACGCTCCGCCGCGTCGAACGCGCGCGGCGTCACGAACGTCAGGGCGAGCACGCCGAGCACGCGGTCGTCGACCATCAGCGGCAGCGCGGCCCACGCGGCCGCCGCGCCGCCCGGCGCGTCGCCGACGCCGATCGGTCCCTCCATCGGCGCCTGGTAGCCGGCCGCGTCCCACGCCGCGCGCGAGCCGACCAGCACCGGACGCGCGTGCCTCGCCGCCTCGGCCGCCGGCGTGCGCGAGTCGGCGTCGAGGCGCGCGTGCTCGCGCCGCACCACGTCGCGATAGCCGATCGCCTCCAGCAGCACGAGCGCGCCGTCGTCCGGCTGCCGCTCGAACACGCCGCCGCCCGAGGCGCCCATCGCGTCGGCGACGTGCGCGAGGATCAGGCGCGCGGCCTCCGCGCGCGTGAGCGGGCGCGCGAGGTCGTCGCTCAGGCGCTGCAGCCGCTCGGTGCGGTCGACGGCGTGGCTCGCCTCGTCGCTGGCGGCGCGGCCGGCGGCGCGCAGCGCGATCTCCAGCGACGCGACGGCGGCCAGGTCGTCGAGCACCAGCAGGTCGGCGGCGCTCCACGCGCGCGGCTCGAAGTCCACCACGCACAGGCTGCCGAGCAGCTGCGCGTCGGGCGTGCGGAGGGGTACGCCGAGGTAGGCGCCGATGCCCGCGTCGCGCGTGGCGGCGTTGTCGCGGACGCGCGGATGCGTCGGCGCATCGTCGATCAGCAGCGGCGCGCCGTCGCCGACGACGTGCTGGCAGTACGAGCGCGAGAGCTCGACGGGCGTGCGCCAGTCGTCGGGGATGTGCGGCGGCACGACGTGCGCGGCCACCGGCACCTGCGCCGCGTCGGTGACGAGGTTCACCTGCGCGAGTGGTGCGCGCAGCCCCACCGCGGCCAGCCGCGCGACGCGCTCCAGCGCCTCCACGCGCTCGTCCGCGAGCAGCCCGGTGGCGCGGATCGCCGCCAGCCGCGCCGGATCGCGCAGCGTCGCCAGCAGCCGTCGCTGCGCGTCGCTCGCCGGGTCGGGATCGATGGTGCCGCTGGACATCGCGAGTGATTGCTGCGCAGCGTCGCGGCCGCGGAGCGCCTGGGCGTCCGCGGCCACGGGTATGCCGGGAAGGTATCGCCCGCCCCCCCCGTCGCAACCGCGCCGGCTCGCCGCGGGCGTCACGCCGCGCGCCGCGCGCGCCGCGACGTGCGTCACGCGCGCGTCCGCCGGCGCGTCACGCGGTGGGTCAGCTGTCCCACGCGCGGCGTCGGGGTGGCCGGTAGCGTGACGGCATTCGCCACCCGCTCCCCACGCCCATGCCCAGCCCGTACGATCCGCGCCACGCCGTGAAGGTCGGCGGCTCGCTCTACATCAAGTCGAAGAACACGCGCCTGATGGCGGACATCGCGCCGACCGCCGACGTCCTCGCCATCATCCAGCCGCCGACGCTGGTCACCTGGCTCGGCGCCGTCCCGGCGGATCGGCGGTGGCACCGGATCCGGCACGGCGGGCGCGTCGGCTACGTGTTCCACAGCAACCTCGCGTCGACGCGGCCCAGCATGCAGCTGAGCGTCCAGGACTGCGGCCCCTGTGGCGGCACGGGCGCCGTGATGTCGACGACCGCGCCGCCGAACGTGTGCGCGTTCGAGCCGTGCCGCGCCTGCGGCGGCGACGGGCGCGTGGACCGACGGAAGATCGACCCGAAGGGCTTCGTCGCGTCGGGGACGGCCTGGAAGGGGTGAGGCGGTTGCCGGGCGCGGTGCCCGGCACGAGACTCAGAGATGCGTCGTCGCCGCCCGGGCCGACGTCCTACCGAACCTCGTCGCCTGATGCGCCATCCGTCGATCGTCCGCAGCGCCGCGCTCGCGTGCGCGGCCGTCACCCTCGCCCTCCCTGCCACCGCACGCGCGCAGGCGCGCACGCAGGCGCCGGCCGCGCCGCGCCAGGCACTGGAGAGCATCACCGCCGACGGCCTGCTGTCGCGCATCCGCGTGCTGTCGAGCGACGCGTTCGAGGGGCGCGGCCCCGGCACGCGCGGCGAGGACAGCACCGTCGCGTACCTGACGCGCGAGTTCCAGCGGCTGGGCCTCGCGCCCGGCAATCCCGACGGCACGTACGTGCAGGACGTGACGCTCGTCGGCTACACGGGGCGCGGCACGGCGTCGTTCACCGCCGGCGGGCGCACGATCGCGCTCGAGCCGCTGAAGGACATCGTCGCCGTCGCGCGCCACGCCGCGCCCGAGAACGTCGTGCGCGGCAGCGACGTCGTGTTCGTCGGCTACGGCGTCGTCGCGCCGGAGTACGGCTGGAACGACTACGCGGGCGTCGACGTGAAGGGGAAGACGGTCGTCATCCTCGTCAACGACCCGCCGGTGCGCCGCACCGGTGCGGCCGCGAACGACACGAGCGAGCGCGCGCTCGATCCCGCCATGTTCCGCGGCCGCGCGATGACGTACTACGGCCGCTGGACCTACAAGTACGAGGAGGCCACGCGGCAGGGCGCGGCGGCGGCGATCATCGTCCACGAGACGGGCCCCGCGGGCTATCCGTGGGAGGTCGTGAGCGGCAGCTGGGGCCAGGAGAACTTCGACATCCGCTCCCCCACGGGCGAGCCCGCGCGCGTGACGGTCGAGGCGTGGATGACGAACGAGAAGGCGCGCGAGCTGCTGTCGGCCGCCGGGCAGAGCTTCGACGCGCTGAAGGTCGCCGCGCGCACGAAGGGCTTCCGCGCGGTGCCGCTCGCGAACACGACGGCCGACCTCAGCGTGCGGAACACGGTGCGCGAGGTGCGCTCGCGCAACGTCGTCGCGCGCCTTGAGGGGAGCGATCCGCAGCTGAAGGCGCAGCACGTCGTCTACACGGCGCACTGGGACCACTTCGGCCGCGACACGACGCGCCAGGGCGACCAGATCTTCAACGGCGCGCTCGACAACGCGAGCGGCACCGCGGCGCTCGTGCAGATGGCGGAGGCGTTCACGAAGCTGCCGCAGCGGCCGCGCCGCTCGCTGCTCTTCCTCGCGGTGACGGGCGAGGAGCGCGGCCTCCTGGGCGCGAAGTTCTACGCCGAGAACCCGCTCTGGCCGCTGGCGACGACGCTGGCCGACATCAACATGGACGGCGTGAACCAGTGGGGCCGCACGCGCGACCTCACGGTCATCGGACTCGGCAACTCGACGCTCGATGACGCGCTGACGGCGGTGCTGCGGCCGGCCAACCGCGTGGTCCGTCCCGACCCGCAGCCGGAGAAGGGCTTCTTCTACCGCTCGGACCACTTCGAGTTCGCGAAGAAGGGCGTGCCCGCGCTGTACGTGGAATCGGGCGTGGACTTCATCGGTCGCGCGCCGGACTACGGCATGAAGAAGCGCGAGCAGTACGAGGCCGAGGACTACCACAAGCCGTCGGACGAGATCAAGCCCGACTGGGACCTCAGCGGCGCGATCGAGGACCTGCGCGCGCTGTTCCAGGTGGGGTACGGCGTGGCGAACGGGGGGACGTGGCCGACCTGGAAGCCCGGCACGGAGTTCCGCGCCGCCCGCGAGGCGATGCTGAAGCAGTCGCCGTCAGGCGCGCCGCGCGTGACGAAGGATCCGCGCTGAGGGAGCGCGCGCGTTTGCAGCTTCGTGGGGCCGGCTCCGTCTCGGGGCCGGCCCTTCGTGCATCCTGATGTCAGCGCGCCGGCGGGGACGGCGCGACGCGGGCTGCGGCTCCCAACGATCGCGGCCGCTGCGGAGCCTCACGGCTGCGCGTGAGTCTCCTTGCTGCGATCGAGGTCGCCTCCGCCCGTGTCGCGCCGTCCCCGCCACCTGCATCGTCGTCACGCTCGCCGCTCGCCGCTCGCCGCTCGCCGCTCGCCGCTCGCCGCTCGCCGCTCGCCGCTCGCCGCTCGACGCTCGCTGTTCACGCTCCGTCCACACTCTTGTCCCGACGCAGGTTCACGCCGTAGGGTGCAGGATGCGGCATCGGCAGCAACTGCTTCACATCGCGCGGACGGTCGCGCTCGCGCTCGTGTTCGCGCTCGGACTCGCCGGGTGCGGCGAGGGCGATCCCGCGCCCGTGGGTCCGCCCGCCGTCGCGACGGTGGGCCTCAGCAGCGCCACGCCGACCATCGCGCCGGGCGACTCGCTGGTGGTCGTCGCCGCCCCGGTGGACGCGAGCGGGCAGCCCGTCCCGGGCGCCGCGGTCACGTGGACGTGGTCCGACTCGCTGGCGATCGCCGGAGTCGCCGACGGTGCGACGCTGCGTCTGCGCGCGCTGCGTCCGGCCACGCTGCAGGTGTTCGCGCACTCGGGTTCGGCCAGCGGCGCGCTGCAGCTGACGGTGCGCTTCCCGGAGCCGAGCGCGATGCGCGTGGTCGTGTCGACGGGGGACAGCCTCGTCGTCGGTGGCGCGCCGCTCGTCTTCGTGACGGTGTTCGACAGCCTGGGACGCACGGTGAGCGACCGGCAGCCGCTCCTCACGACCGCCGATCCGACGATCGCGGAGATCCGCTTCTCGAGCGCCGGGCCGCGCCTGCACGCGCTCGCGCCCGGCCGCACCGAGGTGATCGCGACGCTCGGCACGCTGCGCGCGAGCGCGGCGGTGCGCGTGTGGGCGCCGCCGCGCTACGTCTTCCCCGACACGTCGGTGCTGCTGCCGGGGCTCGCGCGCGCGCTGCGCGCGCAGGAGCTGCCGATGGACCAGCAGGCGCGCGTGATCACCGCGGACGGCTGGCGCACGTCGGCGCCCGGCGTCGCGACGGTGAGCGCGAGCGGCGAGGTCACCGCGATCGCGCCCGGACGCGCGACGATCTCCGCGATCGTCGGTCCCGACACGCTGCGCGCGCTGGTGGTCGTGAAGCCGCCCGCCGCGCCGATCGAGTTTGTGGACGTCGTGCCGCGCGCGCCGTGCGCGGTCGCGCGCGACGGCGGCATCTACTGCTGGGGGAGCGGCTCGTACGGCCAGCTCGGCACCGACGAGATCGTGGACCGCTGCGAGAGCTTCCAGCCGTTCAGCGGCGCGGGGCGCATGTGGTGGGTGCGTTCGGCGTATCGCTGCAGCGCGCTCCCCGTGCGCGTGCAGAGCGCGTCGCGCTTCGTCGCTGGCAGCGGCAACGGCTCGGGCGTGTGCGGACTCACCGACGCCGCGACGGTGGAGTGCTGGGGCTACGTGCCGACGGCGGCGCGCACGTCGACCGTTCCCGTGCCGATCGCGCCGGGGCTGCGCGTCGCCGCCGTCGACGGCACCTGCCTGCTGACGACCGCGGGCGCGGTGCACTGCTGGGGCGGATGGTCGGCGCCGATCTTCGGCGACGAGTCGCGCACGGCCGACCTGCCGCGACCCGTGCCGAGCCCCGTCGCGTTCCGCCAGATCGGCGTGGGGCCGAGCCACCTGTGCGGCGTGACGGCGGACGGCGCGGTGTACTGCTGGGGCTCGAACTACGCGGGCCAGATCGGCGTCGCGGACTCGCCGCAGGCGCCGGGCTGCTTCACCGCGTGCGAGCCGAGCCCGCGGCGGGTGGAAGGGGTTCCACCCGCGCGGCTGGTGCGGCCGGTCGCGTTCGCGTCGACGTGCGCGCTCGACCTCGCGGGCGTCGCGCGCTGCTGGGGCCAGGCGCTGACGAACGGGCGGCGCGAGAACTCGCCGCTGCCGGCACCGATTCCCGACGCGCCGCCGTTCGTGTCGCTCGCGAGCGGCGGCAGCGCGGCGTGCGGGCTCACCGCGAGCGGCGAGACGTGGTGCTGGGGCTCGTCGTTCTTCCGGCGCGATGGGACGGTCGGCGATCTGCGCGAGCGCGCCGAGCGCGCGGCGCCGGACTTCCCGCTGCGCGCACTCTCGGTGGACGTCGGCGCCGCGTGCGGGCTCGGCGTCGACGGTGTGCTGTGGTGCTGGGGCCAGGGGCTGCTCGGCGACGGCGTGGTGCCGGCGAGCCCGTTCGCGTGGCGGATCGCGCGGGTGGCGGGGCAGCGGTAGCAACACGCTCACCGCGTCAGCGCGAACACGAACGGCTGCCGCACCAGCTGCCGCACCGCCCGCCCTCCCGCCTCCGCGGGCCGGAACCGCATCCCGCGCAGCGCCTGACGCACCGCCTCCTCGAACAGCGGATGCGCGCGCTCCGCGAACCGCACCGACGCCGCCTCCACGCGGCCCGTGGTGTCCACCACGAACTCGGCCACCGCCGTCCCCTCGACGCCCGCGCCACGCAGCGTCTCGGGATAGCGCGGCGCCACCCCGCGCAGCGGCTCCACCGCGCGCTCCACCAGGTGCGACGCCCACACGCCATCGGCCGGCGCATCGCCGCCGCCCGCGCGCGCTCCACCGGATACCGCCTCGGAAGGCGCGCCGAGCGCGCGCCGCTCGAAGAAGTCGGGCGGGAGCGTCGGCGGACCGGGCACCGGGATCTCCGTCGGCACCTCGATCGGCGCCGGCAGCTGAGGAAGCGCGGGCGCGGTCGGCTGATCCGGACGCGCGGGCGTCGTGGACTCGCGCGGCTGTTCAGGCGCCCGCGGCGCGTCGGGCACTGGCGGCGGCGCCTGATAGACGATGGTCTCGTCGGGCGGCGTGGGCGGCGCGGTATCGCCGCGTGCGGTGCCGACGACCACGAGGACGATCAGCCCACCGTGCAGGACGACGCTCGTCACCAGCCCGCGCGTCGAGCGACGGCGGCGACGGCGGGACTCCGGCAGTTCGTGCAGCATGTGCGACGCTCCGCAACGTGAGGAACGCCGGCGCGCGGGCGGATCCCGCGACCGGCTGTCGCCACGTTGCGCACCGCGCATGAGCCGCCGATGGCGGTCGCGTGACGCGTCGATGAGCGCTCGATGAGACGTGCGTGAACCGCGGATGAAGGAACGATGACGACGCGCTGCGTTACTGCGCGTCATCCCGCGTGCGTCAGCCACACCGGGCACGGCGCGCGGTGCACCACCGCCGCCGCCACGCTCCCCTCGATCAGCCGGTCGCCCGCGCCGTGCCGCGGATGCGTCGCCAGCGCCAGCAGCTCCGCGCCCTCCTCGGTCGCGACCTCCGTGATCGCGTGCGCCGGCCGGCCGTGCGCCGCCTCCTCGGCCACCACCGCGAGGCCCGCCGCGCGCAGTCGCGGCGCCAGCCCGTCCGGCTCGTCCACCACCTCGCGCGGCAGCCGCTCCGTCAGTGCCACCATCGGATCGAGGATGGTGAGGATGGCCGCCTGCGCGCCCGGCGCGCACAGCGCCGCGACCTGCGCCAGCGCGCGCTCCGCCGACGCGTCGCCCTCGGTCGCGAGCACGACGTACGCCGGCCACGACTCCGTCGCGTGCGCGGGCGCGCCGGGCGGCACCAGCAGCACCGGCACCGGCGCCTCGCGCGCCACCGGCAGCGCCACGCTCCCCAGCAGCGCGCGCGCGAGCGTGCCGCGCGCGTGCGTCGGCAGCACCAGCAGCTCCGCGTCGTGCTCGCGCGCGCGGGCGACGATCGCCGGCGCGGGCTCGCCCTCCTCCAGCCGCGTGTGGATCGTCATGCGCCCGCCGATGCGCCGCGCGAGCGTGGCGAGATACTCCCGAGCGTGCGCCAGCGCGTCCGCGCGCGCCTGCATCAGCGACTCGGCGTCCGCGGTGGGCGCGACGAGCGGTGGATCGACCGTCAGCGGCGGCATCGGCCGCACGACGTGGAACAGCTCCAGCGCCGCGTCCAGCCGGCGCGCGGCCACCGCCGCGAGCTCGAGCGCGCGCTCGCCCTCGGCCGTGCCGTCCACCGGGGCGACCACGGTGCGTGCGCGGTCAGTCGTGAAGTCGCTCATGGGGCCTCCCCTCGAGCTCGGGTGGAAGCAGCCCGCTGCGCCACTCCAGGGCCGCAGGATTGGGTCCACGCGGACGTCGTGGCGCGCCGCGTGCTCGCCGGGCGCGCATGGACCGCCGCACCTTCGTCGCCGGGACGGCGGCGACGCTCGCCGCGCACGCCGCCGTCCCCGCCGTCACTCCGCCGCCCGCCGTCGCGATGGCGACGCGCCCGATCCCGCGCACCGGGGAGGAGCTCCCCGTCGTCGGACTCGGCACCTGGCAGACGTTCGACCCGCCGCGCCGCACGGCCGAGTCGCTGGCGCCGCTGGAGGCGACGCTCCGCGCGCTGCACGCGGCGGGCGGTCGCGTGCTCGACTCGAGCCCCATGTACGGCGCCTCGGAGTCGATCGCCGGCGAGCTGGCGGAGCGGGCCGGGCTGGGCGACGCGCTGTTCTGGGCCACGAAGGTGTGGACGCGCGGCGAGGCCGACGGCGTCCGGCAGATGGAGCAGTCCGCGCGGCTGCTGCGCCGGCGGCGCATCGACCTGATGCAGGTGCACAACCTCGTGGACTGGCGCACGCACCTGGCCACGCTGCGGCGCTGGCAGGCCGAGGACCGCGTCCGTTACGTGGGCGTGACGCACTACCAGACGAGCGCGTTCGCGGAGCTGGAGCGCATCGTCGCGCACGAGCGCGTGGACGTCGTGCAGCTCCCCTACTCGGTGGCGGTGCGCGACGCGGAGCAGCGGCTGCTCCCGGCGGCGCGCGACGCGGGCGTGGCGGTGCTGGTGAATCTCCCCTTCGGCGGCGGCGGGCTGCTGCGCCGCCTGGCGGGCGAGCCGCTGCCGGGCGCGGTGCGCGAGTGGGCCGGCAGCTGGCCGCAGGCGCTGCTGAAGTTCGTGCTCGCGCACCCGGCGGTGACGTGCGTGATCCCCGGCACCTCCAACCCGCGGCACATGACCGACGACGCAGCCGCCGGCACGGGCCGCCTGCCCGACGCGCGCGAGCGGGAGGCGCTGGTGCGGGCGCTGGATCTGTGAAGCGCGGCGGACTGCGGCGTGCGGACGTGAACTGCCAACTGCATTTGCAAGGATGAAGATCGGATAAGATCTGATAACGACGGATGCTCCGCGTGAGGCGACGTGCGTCGCCGCCACACGGAGCATCGGCGGTTATCCAATCTTCTCAGACCTTCATCCTTGCTATGCCGTTCGCCGTTCGGGTCCGGCGCGAGGATCCAGGATCAGGATCCGCAGCCCGCAGCCCGCAGTCCGCAGCGTCTCAGCTGTCGACCCCCAGCTTCTTCATCTCCGCCGCCATCGCTTCCTGCTTCTGCTTGATCTCCGCCTCGTGCTCGCGCATGAAGCGCACGTTGTCCATGTTCGCCTTCATCTCGCGCACCAGCGAGTCCGCGTTGTCCTTCGGGCGCATCTGCAGCACGCTGCCCGCCATCGCCGACTGCAGCATCGCCATCGAGATCGTCGCGAACTCGCGCGGCGACAGCCCCGCCTCGCGCACCGCCGCCGCCATCGCCGGCACGCGCTCGATCTTCGCCGCGATGCCGTCCAGGCTCTGGTCGTCGTTGTCGTCGTCGCCCCCATCCGCGGAGTCCAGCGCCGCCCGCTCGGCCGGCGACATCGCCTTCGCGCGCACCGCCATCGCGCGCTGCGCCGCGTAGAGGCGGTCGATCTTGTCCATCGTCAGCTTGTAGCTCTGCACGTCGGCGAGGTCGCCGTCCGCCTGCGCGGCGGCCGCGGGCGCGGACGCCGCCGGCGTGGTGCCGCCCTCGGCCGCGGGCGCGGCATCCTTGTTGGAGCAGGCGACGGCGAGCAGCAGGGCGAGCGGGCGCAGACGTGAGAGCATGGGATCGGCGGGTGTGAGGGGAGTGGCGTCGCGACCGGCGACGCACGCGCCACGTTAACGTCCGGTCACGCACGCGCGCCATGTTCAGGTGACCCGGTCGGGCAGGTCGGGCGACACGCCCACCAGCGCCACCTGCACGTCCATCACGTTCGTGTGCGTGGGGCCCGTCCGCAGCAGCCCCCCCCCGCCCGCGGCCGCGAAGAAGCCGTGCGCGTCGTTGTCGGCCAGCGCGCGCCGCGCGTCGATCCCGCGCGCCGCCGCGTCGCGCACCGTGCGCGGCGTCGCCCACGCCCCTGCGGCGTCGGTGGGCCCGTCGATGCCGTCCGTGCCTGCGCTCAATGCCATGATGGGCGCGTCGTCGTCGATCACGCCCGCGCGCACCGCGTCGTCCAGCGCCACCGCCGCGGCCAGCGCCAGCTCCTGGTTGCGCCCCCCACGGCCCGCGCCGCGCACCGTCACCGTCGTCTCGCCGCCCCACAGCAGGCACGCCGGTGCGCCGCGCTGCAGCGCGGCCGCGATCGCCGCGCGCGCGACCGCCCGGCCCGCGTCGCGCGCCTCGCCGCGCAGCGCGGCCCCGCGCACGGTCGTCGTGTAGCCCAGGCGCGTCGCCGCCACGCGCGCGGCCGCCAGCGCGTCGCCGATGCCGCCCAGGAGGTGCAGCCGCGTCGCGTCCGCTGCGCGCGCGTGCGTGGGCGCGTCGGCTGGCGTCGCGAGCCGCGCCCGCACCGCGTCGGAGGCCGTCTCCCACGCGCCGAACGCGCGCAGCACGCGCACCGCGTCGGCCGCCGTCGTGCGATCGGGCACCGTCGGCCCGCTGCCGATCACCGTCGGGTCGTCGCCGACGACGTCCGAGAGCACGAGCGTCGCGACGTCCGCGCGCGTCGCCGCCGCCAGCCGCCCGCCGCCCAGCAGCGAGAGCTGCCGTCGCACGGTGTTGAGCGCGGCGATGTCCGCGCCCGCGCGCTGCAACCGCGCCACGATCTCGCGCGCATCCGCCGCCGGCACGCCGTCCACGCACGCCGCCCACAGCGCCGACGCGCCGCCCGACAGCAGCACCAGCAGCAGCTCGTCCTCCCCGCACGCGCGCGCCGTCGCCAGCGCCGCACGCGCCGCCGCCTCGCCCGCCGCGTCGGGGAGCGGATGCGCCGCCTCGCGCACCGCGATGCCCACGGGCGCGCGCACCCCTTCCGGCAGCTGCGTCGCATAGCCGTGCGGCACCACGACCTCGCCGCGCATCGCGCGCACGCCGGCCGCCGCCAGCACCGGCTCGACCGCCGCCGCCATCGCCAACGCCGCCTTTCCCGCGCCGACGACGGTCACCCGCGCGTACGCCGCCAGCGGGCGCGGTGCGAGACCATCCACACCCACGCGCGCCAGCAGTCGCTGGAGCAGCGGTGCGGGCATCGCGCCGGCGACGGCGGCGGAGTGAACCTGAATGGCGCTGGCGCGCATGAACGACGGAGGACGGAACGGCGGAGGACGAGGAAGCGGAGGACGATACGGCGTGAAACGAGACGGCGGATGCTACCAGCCTGAAGCTCGAGGCGTCCGCTCTTCCGTATCACGCCCCACCGTCCTCCGCCGTTTCACGCCCCACGGCACGCCCGATGCCCTGCAATCCGCCCCGCGCGACGCCAGTTCGTCCGCGCATCCACCCCAGACGCAGGAGCCTCACATGAGCGATATCACCCGCAAGAGCGGCGAGCAGATCGAGCTCGAGGGCAAGGCGAAGGAGCTCGGCGGCCGCGTCAAGGACGCGCTCGGCGACCTCACGGGCAACCCCCGCCACGACGTCGAGGGCAAGCTCGACAAGCTCGAGGGCAAGGCGCAGCAGAAGCTCGGGAAGGCGCAGCAGGACGTCGAGGACATCGACGCCGCCCGCCGCCGCGACCGCATCTGATCGCGCGCTCCAGCACGACACGAAGCGGGCGGCGGGCCTCCTCGGCTCGCCGCCCGTCTCACTTCCAGGTCACTTCCGCTCCTCGTCCACCCCGTCGCCCGCCAGCACGGTCGCGACCCCCCGCCACCCCGGCACGTGCCGGCTCGCGATCGCCAGCGCCACCGTCAGCGGCACCGCCAGCAGCGCGCCCAGCGCCCCCCACAGCCACCCCCAGAACACGATCGCCAGCAGCACCCCCAGCGGCGACAGGCGCATCAGCCGCCCCTCCAGCTTCGGGTCGACGACGTTCCCGAGCACGATCTGCATGGCCGCGAACGCCGCCAGCACCCCGGCCGCGCGCCCGAGCCCGCCGCCGTCGCCGGCCGCCGATTCGGCGAGCGCCATCAGTGTCGGCGGCACCACCGCCAGCAGCGACCCCACGCTCGGCACGTACTCCAGCAGGAAGGCGAGGAAGCCCCACACCCACGCCAGCGGCAGCCCGAACGCGAGCGCCAGCAGCGCGCTCGCCGTCCCCGTGATCGCGCTCGTGAGCGTCTTCACCCACACGTAGCGCCGGAACGCCGCCGCCGACTCGTCCACGACCGCCAGCGTCTCGTCCGCCCCGCGGCCCCCCACCGCCCGCCGGATCCGCCGGCGCAGCTCCCGCTCCTCGGCCAGCCCCAGCACGGCCACGGCCAGCGCCAGCAGCAGCTCGCCCAGCGCGCTCCCCAGCAGCCCGAGCGCCCGCGTCACAGCCCCCGCCAGCCCGTTCGGCGCCCCACCGCCCTCCGACGCGGAGGATCCGGCCGGGACGGGGATCCCGCGCGCCGACGCCCACCCGCGCGCCCGCTCCGCCGCCGCCGACAGCGCCTCGCGCCGGTCCGCCAACTCCTCCGCGACCGCGGCCACGCTCCACCCGAGCGCCGCCAGGAACGCCGCCACTCCCGCCAGCAGCGCCAGCCCGGTGAGCGTCAGCGCCAGCCAGTCGGGCACCACGCGCGCCAGCCGCACGCGCAGCGGGTGCGCGAGCATCGCGAGGAAGATCCCCGCCGCCAGCGGCGCCAGCACCGGCCGCCCCACCTTCAGCGCGGTCACGGCGAGGACCACCCCCAGCAGGATGGCGAGCGGCCGCCACCGGGGCGGTCGGGTCGTGTCGGACATGCGACGGCGCGGGGGCAAGTCGCGCACCCTCTGCCGGACCGCTAGGCTTCGCCCGTCCTCCACCCCGACGCATGGGATCCGAGTTCCTCGCCTACCTCCGGCTGGGCGTCGCCCACATCGCCGACCTCGCCGGCTACGACCACATCCTCTTCGTGGCCGCGCTCACCGGCGGCTACACGCTGGGCGCGTGGCGCCGGCTCCTCGTGCTCGTGACGGCGTTCACCGTCGGGCACTCCGTCACGCTGGCGCTGGCGACGCTGCGCCTCGTGACCGTCGACGCCCCGCTGATCGAGGTGCTGATCCCGGCGACGATCCTCGTCACCAGCCTCGCCTCCATCGTCCTCGCCCGGCGCCCCGACGAGAGCCGCCCCTGGCGTCGCTCGGGCTGGCGCGGCGCCGACGGCGGCCCCCGCGGCGGCCCGCTCCTCTACCTGCTCGCCCTCGGCTTCGGCCTCATCCATGGACTGGGCTTCTCGACCTACCTGCGCGCGCTGCTCGGGGCCGAATCCTCCATCGCGATGCCGCTGCTGGCCTTCAACCTCGGGCTCGAGGCCGGCCAGCTCCTCATCGTCGCCGTCACCCTGATGATCGGCGCCGCCGCGTCGCGCCTCCTCGGCGCCCGCCGCGACTGGGTGCTCCTGCTCGCCGGCATCACCGGCGGCCTCGCGACGCTGCTGCTCATCCAGCGCGTCGCGGCACTGAACGGTTGAGCAGGGGTACCCCCTGCCAGCCCCCTCCCGCTCGGCTCGCCCCGCGCCCCGCGCGGCTCGTCCCGGCCGACCGGCGCGTCGCGGCCCGCGCGCGTAGCCTCCGGCCCGCTCACGCGTGCCGTGCGTCGCCCGCCTCGCGGGCGCTTTCCTTTCCCTCTCCATCCCCGATGTCCGATCTCCGTCTCCGCGCGGCGCTCGCCGTCGCCGGCCTGCTCGCCGTCGCGCCTGCCACATCCCTCGGCGCGCAGCAGTGGCTGGACTCGACCGCCAAGGCCGAGCGCACCAACCGCTCGGTCTTCCGCGCGCTCGAGGAGCTTCCCCCGGCCAACCAGGCCCGCTCGGCCTCGGGCGCGCCCGGGCCGCGCTACTGGCAGCAGCGCGTGGACTACGTGATCCGCGCGACGCTCGACACCGTGCAGCAGGCCATCACGGGCAGCGAGCGCGTCACGTACCACAACAACTCGCCCGACACGCTGCGCTTCCTCTGGTTCCAGCTGGACCAGAACATCGACGACCCGCAGAGCCGCGCGAACCTGTCGACGCCCGCGTTCGGCACGCGACTCAGCCCGGCCGCCCAGCGCGCCCTCGCGGCGGAGCCGTTCCAGGGCGGCTACACGCTGTCGCGCGTGCAGACCGTGAGCGCCGCGGGCGTGAAGCGCGACGCGAAGCGCGTCCTCAACAACACCGTGCTGCGCGTCGACCTGCCGACACCGCTCGCGCCGGGGAAGACCGCCGTCGTCGAGATGGACTGGCGCTTCCTCGTCCCCGAGGGCGGCCAGAACGGCCGCGGCGCCAAGGAGAAGGTGAAGGACGGCTGGCTCTACGAGATCGCGCAGTGGTTCCCGCGCGCGTCGGTGTACGACGACGTCAACGGGTGGCAGACGGACCAGTTCCTCGGGCAGGGCGAGTTCTACCTGAACTTCGGGAACTACGACGTCAGCCTCACCGTGCCGCGCGACCACATCGTCAACGCGACGGGCACGCTGCGCAATCCCGAGGCGGTGATGACGGCGACGCAGCGCGCGCGCCTCGCGAAGGCGCTCACCGACACGGTGCCGACCTTCATCGTCGCGCCCAACGAGGTGATGACGGCCGCCTCGCGCCCCGCGGGCACGGGCCCGCTGACGTGGCGCTTCACCGCGGAGAACGTGCGCGACTTCGCGTGGGTCTCCAGCAAGACGTACGTCTGGGACGCGGCGGGCTTCCGCTACGCCAGGGGCGGCGCCACGAACGGGCGCGTGGTCGAGATCCACTCGCTCTACCCGCGCGACGCGATGCCGCTGTGGGACAAGGTGAGCACGCGCGCGACCATCCAGACGATGAAGACGTACGGCCGGATGGCGTTCGAGTACCCGTACCCGAAGGCCGTCAACGTGCACGGCCCGGTGTTCGGCATGGAGTACCCGATGATCGCGTTCTGCGGCGCCCGCCCGAGCCCGGACGGCACCTACAGCGACGCGACGGAGAAGGCGCTCATCTCGGTCACGATCCACGAGGTCGGGCACAACTGGTTCCCGATGGTCGTCGCCAGCGACGAGCGCAAGTGGACCTGGATGGACGAGGGCATCAACTCGTTCCTGCAGTACTACGCGGAGCAGGACTGGCAGCGCGGCTACCCGAGCCGCCGCGGCCCCGCGAAGAACATCGTCGGCTACATGAAGGACACCGCGCAGGTGCCCATCATGACCGAGTCGAACGACATCCAGGCGAACTTCGGCAACAACGGCTACTCCAAGCCCGCCGCCGGCCTCGTGATGCTGCGCGAGAAGGTCCTCGGCGACTCGCTGTTCGACGCCGCGTTCCAGGAGTACGCGCAGCGCTGGATGTTCAAGCACCCGCAGCCGGGCGACTTCTTCCGCTCGCTCGACGACGGCGCCGGCGAGAACCTGAGCTACTTCTGGCGCGGCTGGTTCTACAGCACGCACGCCAACGACCAGGCGGTCGCCGACGTGCAGTCGCAGGCGGCGGACTCGCTCGTCGGCACGACGGCGCGCGGCAAGCGCTACGTGCGCGTGACGCTCGAGAACCGCGCGGGCCTCGTGCTCCCGGTCGAGATGGACGTCACGTTCGCGGACGGCTCGGTGAAGCGCGTGAAGCTCCCGGTCGACGTCTGGCGCCGCAACGAGAAGCGCTTCGTCTACGGCTTCTTCGCCGACCAGGAGGTGACGGGCGTGGTGGTCGACCCGGACGAGGGCTTCGCGGACGTGGACCGGTCGAACAACACGTGGGGGAAGCCGGCGACGCGGAAGCCGATCAGCTGAACGGCGGAAGACGGAACGGCGGAGAACGATGAATCGGAGGACGATGATGCGTGAGACGATGGTGCGTGGCTTGAAGCGGATGTGGGTGCTGGGACTGCTGGTCCCCGCCGTACCGTCTCACGCCGTATCGTCTTCCGCAGCATCGTCCTCCGCCGTTCCGTCCTCCGCAGTGCATGACGTTCATGTTTCGCACATGCGCCTCGTCGTCGAGGGCCGCACCGTCGCCGCGCAGGTGCGGCTCTTCCACGACGACCTGCAGGACGCGGTGCGCGCGCATGCGAGGGCGCCGCAGCTCGTGCTCTCGTCGGCCGCCGGCGACTCGGCCTTCGCGCGCTACTTCGCGCAGGGCGTCGGCGTCACGGCCGACGGCGTGCGGCTGGTGCCGCGGCTGCTGCAGGCCCGCGACGAGCGCGACGCCGGCGGCATCCCGATGCGCGTCTACACCGTCGAGCTGACGGCCGCGCGCCCCGTGCGCAGGCTCGCGCTGCGCGACGCGCTGCTCTTCGAGCACTTCCGCGACCAGCAGAACCTCGCGGTCGTCGTGCGCATGCCGTCCGAGCGGCGCACCTCGCTCTTCTTCGCCGCGGGCGACACGAAGGAGCAGGCGGTCCCCGAGTAGCGCCGCGTAGCGCCCGCGGTTCCGGAACGGCGGTGCGCGCCCGATACTCCCGGGCATGGAAGCGCTGCTCGTCCGCTACCTGACGATCACCGGCCTGCTGGCGCTCGTCGCGCTGGCCGCGCCCTCGCTGGTCGTCATGGGCCTCTTCTTCGGCATCCTGCCGGGGCTCGTGCTGGGCTTCGCGCCGACCGCCTTCCTCTGGGGCGCGCTGTTCGCGGTCGTCTGGTGGCCGGCGCACGGCGCCATCGGCGACCGGCCGGCGGCGGTGGTCGCGGTGGTCGCCGCGTACGCGGTGCTGCGCACGCTGCCCACGCGCGCCAACCGGCCCATGCGGGCGCGCCTCGCCGCGCTGCGCGGTGAGGACGTGATGCCCGCGGAGCGCATCGCCCTCCATGGCACGGTGACGTTCGCGCTCACGCATCCGTACGAGCAGCCGAGCAGCGATCGGACGCGGAACGGCCAGCAGGAGCGCGCGTGCGATCCGCTGTGCGTGGCGGCGCTCTTCACGCCCGGCATCGACGCCGTCGTCCGCGTGCACCTCGACGCGCCCGACCGCGATCCGCGCACCGGGCCGGTGTCCGCGCCGGAGACGTACCGCGTCGTGCGGCGTCCCGCGGGCGCGCCGTCGGTGATGCCCGCCGACCTCACGAAGCACGGCGCGTGGTACGCCGGATGGACGCACGCCGCGAGCGCGCTCGGCGACGCGTGGCGGCTGCGCATCGCGCGCGGCGAGACGATCGTGCGCGAGGACGGCGACGGCGGGCCCGGGGACTTCACCGTCGCGGTGCAGGAGTGGCGCGAGGACGTCGTCCCGCGTCGGCGGAAGTGGACGCTCACGGCCGGCCCGCTCCACGCGCGGCGCATCGAGGTGCGCGACCGCGCCGGCGCCGTGCTGCTCCGCCGCACCGTCGCCAACGCGCCGCTGCGCAGCCGGACGCTGCGCATCGACGGCAGTGGGCCGCCCGAGAGCTTCCGCCTCCACTGGGGGATCGCGCGGACGCCGCGCGGCCAGGCGCGCACCGACGGGCTGCACGCGGTGGCGGTGCTGCGCGAGTGGACGACGCTGCACCTCGACGCGGACCCGCGGCAGGCCGCGCTCGAGGCACGCGTCGAGCTGGCGCGGCTGCTCGCCGATCGCACGCGCCCCGTCGAGGACCCGGCGTTCGCGCTCGTGCGCCCGGTGCTGCGCGACGTCGAGGAGCACGGTCCCGTCGCGGGCGACGCCGCGCTGCTGGCGACGCTCGTGGCCGACCCGCGCCCGCGCGACCACGACGGGCTGACGGGCGCGATCCGGAAGCTCGGCGCCGACGGCGCGCTGCTGCGCGACGTGCTGGTGCGCCGCGTGCTCGCCGGCCGCTTTCCCGACGAGTTCCACCTCGGCGCGTTCGGCGAGGCGCTGCGGCACCTGCCGCCCGGGACCTTCGCGACGCCGACGCCGTGGGAAGCGCAGCTGCTCGCCGACCATGAGCGCCGCCTGTGGGCGCGCGGGCTGATCGAGCGGCAGTCGGACCGCGGCGCCGACGCGGTGCCGCTGCTGGTGGACGTGGTCGCGCAGGCGTACGCGATCCTCGCCGAGCGGCGCGACCGGCGCCACGACGTCGCGCGCACGGCCGCCGAGGCCGCGCGCGAGGCGCTGCTGGTGCTCGGCCGCGATGCGGCCGCGGCGCTCCCCGCGCTGGAGCGCATGGCCGCGGACGGCGTGGTGCCGGAGCACTTCACGCGCGCCGAGAGCTGGAAGTTCCTGCTCGCGCGGCTCGGCCGTCCGGTCGAGAGCTTCGAGAATCCCGGCAACCCCCGGCAGACGACGGCGGAGTACCACGCCCGCTTCCGCCGCCAGCTCGCGCGCTTCGATCCGAGGACGGGCGGGTAGCGCGCGCCCGGTGCGGTCAGCCGTCGGTGGCCGCGCGCAGCACGGCCGCGGTGTGCGCGTCCGCCGGCAGGAACGCCTCGATCGTCAGCTCGGCCGCGCTGGCGTCGATCGCGGTGCCGAAGATGGTCGTCGTGCTGAGGAAGCTCAGCATCCCGTGCGGCGAGCGCACGCGCAGCGGCACGACGACGCCCGGCGCGGCCTCCCCGTCGTCGCGCGCCGCGCCCGGCGGCGGCGGAAAGGCGCGCAGCTCGTCGCGCAGCGACGCGAGCGCGGGATCGGCGGTCAGCTCGACGTCGCGGCGCAGGCGTGCGAGCACGTGCGCGCGCCACTGCGCGAGGTTGGCGATGCGCGGCGCGAGCCCCCGCGGGTGCAGGCTCGCGCGCAGCGCGTTCACCGGCGGCGTGGCGAGCGCCGGATCGACGTCGCGCAGGAAGAGCCCGAGCGCGGGATTGTACGCGACGACGTTCCAGTGCCGGTCCACCGCCAGCGCGGGGCTCGGCATCAGCGCGGCGAGGATGAGATCGACCGCGTCGCGCACGCCCCGCAGCGCCGCGTCGTCCGGCGTCCGCGGCGCGCTCGCCGGCGCGTAGCCCGCGGCCAGCAGCAGCGCGTCGCGCTCGCGCGGCGGGATCTCCAGCGCCTCCGCCAGCTGCTGCACCATCTCGCGGCTGGGCATCGCGCGCCCGGTCTCGAGGAAGCTGAGGTGGCGGGCCGAGACGTCCGCGTGCAGCGCGAGGGAGAGCTGGCTGTGGCGTCGCCGCACGCGCCAGTCGCGCAGCAGCGCGCCGACGGTCGGTGCGCGGCGCGCGTCGCCGGCATTACCTGCGACGTAATCGACCCTGGCCATGCGCGGAATTTACGTGTGGGCACGGCGCGCGGCACGACCGCGGCGCCGCCCCACCCACACGGAGACCACGACGATGCGTGACGCCACGACCACCGACCGCGATCCCCAGGGCCTGCTCCGCCGCGCGCTGCTCGTCGACGCCGCCGCGACGGCGGGGATGGGCGCGCTCCTCGCCGGCGCGCCGGGATTGCTGGAGACGCTGCTCGGCCTCCCGGTCGCGCTGCTGCGCGGCGCCGGCCTCGCGCTGCTGCCGTTCGCGGCGCTGCTCGCGTGGGTGGCGCGCCGCCCGCGCATTCCCGCCCGCCTCGCGTGGACGCTCGTGCTCCTCAACGTCCTGTGGGCGATCGACAGCGTGGTGCTGCCGCTCACCGGCTGGATCGACCCGACCGCCCTCGGCGCCGCGTTCGTCGTCGCGCAGGGGCTGATCGTGGCGGCGTTCGCGTGGATCGAGTGGACCGGCCTGCGCCGCGCGACGCTCGCGGTGGCCTGATCGGCGCGCCGGACCCCTGTGGCCTTTGGTGAGGATACGGCTGCTCCGGATGGTGCGGATGCTTCGGATCGTTCCGCGCGGCGGCGACATCCCATGCGCTACACGGAGTGATCCGCATGATCCGTTCAGATCCGGAGCATCCGCACCCTCACCAATGGGCGAACAGGTCCGGCGTGCCGAACGAAGGATGGACGGATCACGACAGCCGATCCGGATTCAGCTTCCACACCGCCAGCGTGAGCGCGCTCGCGAACGCCACCCACAGCAGGTAGGGCAGCAGCAGCACCGCCGCGCGGCGACGCACGCGCCCGACGGCGAAGACCGTCGCGCCCACGACGCCCAGCAGCAGCACCACCTCGGCGAACGCCAGGCCGCCGCGCCGCCAGGCGAAGAACAGCCACGGCCAGAGCGCGTTGAGCGCCAGCTGCAGCCCGTACAGGATGAGCGCGTGGCGTGCGCCGCGGCGCGCGCGCACGCGCCACACCAGCCACGCGGCGAGCGCCATCAGCACGTACAGCGTCGTCCACACGACGCCGAAGGTCCACGCGGGCGGCGCCCACGCGGGCCGGTGCAGCGACAGGTAGAAGTCGCCCGCCCGAGCTGACGCGAGGCCGCCGAGGAAGGCCGTCGCGGTGGTGCAGAGCACGATCGCGAGCGTGCCGCCCCACGACGACGTTGCCGCGTCCTCGGGCGCGTGATCCGGCGCGTCGGTGCGCGTCATCGGCGCGTCAGTCGAGGCCCGCGAACAGGTCGGGCGCGGGCACGCCGGGCGGCGGCTCGCCCCACGCGTGGCGGAACACCTCCCAGTCGAGGTTCGCGCCGCCGCTCGCGCGGTACACGTCCGACAGCCACTCGCGCTCGACGGCGCGGTGCTGCGTGCGGTGCGCGTGCAGCGCGGCGAGCTTCGTGTCGCGGTGCGCGCGGCCGTCGATCAGGTAGTCCACGCCCCAGTGCGCGGCGAGGACCTCGGGGCGCCACTCGTGCGTGGTGAGGATCGGCGCCGGCCACACGACGCGGCGCACGCGGTGCGGCGCGCCCAGCGCCGGCGCGTAGCGCGCGTCCGCGGCGGCGGTGACGGCGTCGATCGTGAAGCGGTGGATCGCCTGGTGGTCGGCGTGGTTCGAGACGCCCTTCGGATCGAACGTCACCACGACCGCCGGCCGCGCCGCGCGCACGTGCCGCACGAGCACCTCGCGCATCGCGTCCGTGTCCGCGCTCCCGAGCTGCTTGTCCTCGTGGTCCAGCAGCGCCAGCAGCTCGACGCCGAGGATGGCGCAGGCGTCGCGCAGCTCCCGCTCGCGGAGCGCCGGCAGCTCGTCGCGCGACACCAGCGGCGGGTCGCCCGCGGAGCCGGCCTGCCCGCGCGTGGCGCACACCAGCGCGACGTGCCGCCCGCTGGCGGCGGTGCGCGCGGCCGTCGCCGCGAGCATGAAGCTCTCGTCGTCGGGGTGCGCGAGGATGGCGAGGAGGCCGTCGGTCATGCGGGAGAAGCTACCCGCGGGGGAAGGGGGAGACGACGGCGGGCTGCGTGCTGCGTGTACGCCCGCTCGGGATGCCTCGGCGCGCCGGACCTGTTGGCCTCTTGGAGGGATGCGGATGCTCCGGATGCGGCGGATCGTGCGGACCGCTCCTCGTGGCGTCGACGTCCCGCGTGCCGGGCCGGCTCGGGTGTTCTTGAATTGGGATGAGAAGGATGAGCAGGATCAAATGGATCCGCTCCGCACCGGCGCTCGGAACGTCGCCGCCAGGAGGAGCAGATCCATTTGATCCTTCTCATCCCATCATCCGCATCCACACGCGTAGTTCGGGCATGCCTGGCGTGACGTCGGCGGCCGAGGGCCGGAGCCCACACGCAGCACGCAGCACGCAGCAGTCAGTGATGCGTCCCTCCGTTGGATCCCTGCGCCGCCTGCAGCCGCACCGCGACCGCCCGCGCCTCGCCGTCCTTCCCCTGCATCGCCAGCGCGCGCTGCAGCCCGCGCAGCGACCAGCCGTTCTCCGGGAAGCGCTTCAGGTCCTCGCGGAACGCCTGCTCGGCGTCGGTCGCGCGTCCCGCGCCCAGGAGGATCACGCCCAGCTCCTGCCGCACCGGCACCGTCCACTCGGGCGGCTCGCCGTAGGCGAGGGCGTCCTCGCGGCGCGCCGCCTCGCGCAGGTGGCGGATCGCCGCATCGTGATCGCCGCGCGCCGCCGCGACGTGTCCCGCGAGCACCTCGGCCGCGATGCCCAGCACCTCGCCCGACGTGTTGAACTCCAGCCGCTGCGACGCGATGCGCGGGTCCGTGGCAGTGGCGCGCACGCTGGCGAGCGCACTGTCCGCCGCCGGCAGGCCGCCGCGCGCCGCGAGCGCACGGCCGCGCGCGTAGTGCCACATCGCGCGCGCGTGCGGCAGGTCCTCCGCCGGTGCGGGCGCGTCCAGGATCGCCGCCCAGTCCGCGAACCGCACCTTCAGCTGCAGGTGGCGCGTCTGGTGGTGCTGCACGAACGTCATCCCCGGCGCGCGCAGCACCTCCGCCGGCACGAGCGACCGCATCCGCTCCGCGGCGGCCAGCGCCTGCTCGCGTCGCCCCACCATGCTCGCCGCGAACGCCAGGAAGTCGTAGTTGTGCGGGTAGTACCCGGCCGTGTACGCACCCAGCGCGGGCTTCTGGTCGCGGATGTAGGACTCGTCGGCGTGCACCGCGTGCTCGTTGGCGCGGATCGCGTCGGCGTAGCGCCCGACGCGCACGTAGATGTGCCCCGGCATGTGCACCAGGTGCCCGGCGCCCGGCATCAGCCCGGCGAGCCGCTCCGCCATCGGCAGCGCGCGCGCGGGATCCACCGCCTCCACCGCGTGGATGTAGAAGTGGTTCGCGCCCGGATGCCGCGGCGCGGCGCGCACGACGCGCTCGAGCTGCGCCAGCAGCACCGGCGTGTCGGGACGCGGCGAGCCGTCCGCGTTCCAGTAGCGCCACGGGCTCAGGTCCATCAGCGCCTCCGCGTGCAGCGTGCGCGCCTCGAGGTCCGTGGGGAAGCGCTGCACCACCTCCCCCATCGCGCCCGCGTACGCGGAGTCGAGCGCCGCCCGATCGGCGCGCGGGACGGGCGTGTAGCGCTTCGCCAGCGCGTCGATCAGCGCCCGCTCGCGCGGCGTCGCGTGCACGGCCGCGGCGCGCGCCCGCTGCAGCGCGCCATGCGCGGCCACGCCCGCCGCGGAGTCCATCGGGAGGTTGATGTTCGGGCCGTACGCGAGCGCCGTCCCCCAGTGGCACATGGCGCACCGCGGATCGAGGCGCGCGGCCTCGTTGAACGCGCGGATCGCCTCGGCATGGTTGAACGCGTAGTAGAGGCGCAGCCCCTGGTCGAAGTAGCGCTGCGCCAGCGGCACGCGCGTGCTCACGACGTAGCGATGGTCGCCGAGGTCGGCGTACAGCGGCACCGAGTCGGCGCGTGCGGCGGCGTTCGCCGCGCGCGCCGGGCGCGTCGCCAGGAACGCCAGCACGTCGCGCGCGAAGCGCTCGGGCTCCTCCCAGTGCAGCGCGTGGCCCGTCCCCGCGTACACCGCGAGCGTCGCCGGCTGGTAGGCGCGCACCAGCTGCTCCTGCTCGGCGCGCGGGAAGACCTGGTCGCGGTCCCCCCACACGACGAGCGTCGGGATGCGCGGCCCGCCGGGGCGCGCGGGCGGCGCGGCGACGATCCCGGTCATCAGCTGCCGCCACACCGAGGCGGGCAGCTTGAGGCTCTCCGCGACCGCGCGGTCCATGAACTCCGGCGGCACCGGCCGGTGCGCCGTGCCGAGCTGGAACTCGCGCGCGAACGCCGACGGCACCGGATCGGTGAGCGCGTCGATGTCCTTCTTCAGCGCCCGCACCGCGTCGTTCGGCGCGCCCGACGCGGCGCCGACGAGCACGAGCTGCGACACGCGCGCCGGCGCCAGCCGCACGACCTCGCGCGCCACGATCGAGCCCATCGAGTGGCCGACGACCGCCGCGCGCGGGATGCCCTGCGCGTCCATGAAGGCGACGACGTCGGCGGCGAGGTCGTGCATCGCGTAGCCGCGCGCCGGCCGGTCGGAGTCGCCGTGCCCACGCTGGTCGAGCGCGAACACGCGATGGCGCGTGGCGAGCGGCGCGATCACGCGGCTCCACGAGAACCAGGAGTCGCTGTAGCCGTGCAGCAGGATCAGTGCGGGCGCGGCCGAGTCGCCCGACTCGGCGTACCGCAGCCGGACGCCGGTCGCCAGCCGGACGTCGGCGAAGCGCGGCCCGTCCGCGGGCGCACGCTCGGCCGCGACGGGGGCGGATGGCGCGCCGGCGAGCGCGGCGATCAGCGCGCCGGTCTGGAGCAGCAACATGAGACCTCCTCGCGCTCGCTCGGGAGCGCGCCGCAGCAGGGAACGTGGGGCACGCCGTGGTGCGAGGCCCCATGTCCCCTGATGCGCGCGATCGCGCCGCGACCCGACAGGCGATCACACCCGCGATCCGCTCGCGCATTCGCTGCTGTGCGTGCGCGCCGCCGGCTGTACATTGGCGGCAGCCGACCCCTTCCCGAGCGCCTCGCCATGACCGCGCCGCACGGCACGACCCCATCGGCCCCGCCGACGCCCGCGGGCGACGTCACGCAGCAGCTCCACCACGCGAGCGCCGGCGACCGCGCCGCCTACGACCGGCTGTTCGCGCTCGCCTACGACGAGCTGCAGGGCGTCGCCGCGCGCCAGCTGCGCCGCGTGGACGCGCGGCGCGCGATCGACCCGTCGGAGCTGGTGAGCGAGCTCTATCTCAAGCTGCGCGACCAGCTGCGCGGCGAGTGGGCGGGCCGCGCGCACTTCTACGGCGTGGCCGCGCGCGCGATGCGGCAGATCCTCGTCGACCTCGCGCGCCGTCAGCAGGCGGCGAAGCGCGGCGGCGGCGACTGGCACCCGACGACGCTCACCGGCAAGCAGCTCCCGGCCGACGTCGCGCTGGAGGACGTGCTGGCGCTCGACGCGGTGCTGGAGCAGCTCGCGCCGCGGCAGCGGCAGATCGTGGAGCTGCGCTTCTTCGCCGGCGCGTCGGAGCAGGAGATCGCCGACCTGCTGGGCACCTCCACGCGCACCGTGCAGCGCGAGTGGACGCGGGCGCGCGCGTGGCTCTACCGCGCGCTCTACGCGACCGACGGCTCTCCCGGTGGCGACGCGCCGACCTGACACGCGCGACGCGGCGTACCGTCCGCCCGCGCCGCTCGACCGCGACCGCGTGGACGCGCTGTTCGACGAAGCGCTGGACCGCGGCGACGGCTGGCGCGACTGGCTCACCAGCGCCTGCGACGATCCCGCGGTGCGTGCCGAGGTCGCGGCGCTGATGCAGGCGCACGAGCGCGCCGACGGCATGCTGGACGGCGCGCCGCTCGGCGCCTGGACGCGCGAGCCCGACGACCGGCTCACGACGGTCGGCGCATACCGCATCGTGCGCGAGCTGGGGCGCGGCGGCATGGGCACCGTCTATCTCGCGGAGCGCGACGACGGCCACTTCGCGCGCACGGTCGCGGTGAAGGTGCTGCGCCGCGGCCTCGACGCCGAGGACGTGGTGCGGCGCTTCCTGGCCGAGCGGCAGATCCTGGCGACGCTGCAGCATCCGAACATCGCGCGGCTGCTGGACGGCGGCGTCGCCGACGACGGGCGGCCGTACTTCGTGATGGAGTACGTGGACGGCGAGCCGATCGACCGGTGGTGCGACGCGCGCCGCCTGCCGGTGCGCGAGCGGCTGCGCCTGATCCGCGACGTCGCGCGCGCGGTGCACGCCGCCCACCGCGCGCTGGTGGTGCACCGCGACCTCAAGCCGTCGAACATCATGGTGACGGCCGCGGGCGAGGTGAAGCTGATGGACTTCGGCATCGCCAAGCTGCTCGATCCGCATGCCGAGCCGGAGCCGCTGACGCGCACGGGGCTGCGCGTGATGACGCCGGAGTACGCCGCGCCCGAGCAGGTGCGCGGCGATCCGGTGACGACGGCGACCGACGTCTACGGCCTGGGCCTCGTCATGTACGAGCTGCTCACGGGCCACCGGCCGCAGCGGCCGCGCGACCGCTCGCTGCGCGAGATCGAGCGCGCGGTGTGCGAGACGGATCCGCTGCGTCCCAGCGCGGCCGTGCTGCGCGACGCGCGCGACGCGGGCACGCCGCCGCCGGCCGCGCTCGCGGTGCAGCGCCACACCACGCCGTCGCGCCTCGCGCGTGCGCTGCGCGGCGACCTCGATCGCATGGTGGCGCGCGCGCTGCACAAGTCGCCGGACCGCCGCTATCCGTCGGCCGAGGGCGTGGCGCTGGACATCGAGCGCCACCTCGAAGGGCGTCCCGTCGCCGCGCGGAGCGACTCGGTCGCGTACCGCATGCGGAAGTTCGTGTCGCGGCACCGCTGGTCGGTGGCGGCGGCGGCGGCGTTCGTCGTGCTGCTGTCGGTGTACGCGGCCACGGTCACCGTGCAGGCGAGCCGCGTGCGCCGCGCGCTGGGCCAGGCGCTCCTCGAAGCGGAGAAGGCCGAGCAGGTGACGGACTTCACCCTGGCGCTGTTCGAGGCGGTGGACGGCGACGCGGCGGCGCGCGGCGGGCTCACGGTGCGCGAGCTGCTCGCGCGCGGCGCCGCGCGCGCCGAGCGGCTGGACGCGCAGCCGGCGGCACAGTCGCAGATGCTGGACGTCGTGGGCCGCGTGCATCAGCGACTCGGCGACTACGCGGCGGCGGCGCCGTATCTGGAGCGCGCGCTGTCGCTGCGGCGGCGCACGTTCGGGCGGCAGCACGAGGCGACGGCGGAGAGCATGTACCACCTCGCGGTGCTGCAGGCCGCGCGCGGGCGCTACGCATCGTCGGAGTCGCTGTACCGCGAGGCGCTGGAGGTGCAGCGCGCGCTGCACGGCGACGGCCACCCGCGCGTCGCGCGCACGCTGGACGGACTCGGCATGCTGCTCCAGGACCGCGGCGACTACGCGGGCGCGGAGCGGCTGACGCGCGAGGCGCTCGCGGCGCGCCGCGCGCACTACGGCCCCGTGCACCCCGACGTCGCGACGTCGCTGCAGCACCTGGCGTCGCAGCTGCAGCTGCAGGGACGGCTGGCGGCGGCCGAGCGGCCGATCGTCGAGGCGCTGGCCATGCGGCGGCGGCTGTTCGGCGCGTCGCACGCGGACGTCGCGTCCGCGATGACGGCGCTCGGGCTGCTGCGCACGCGCGAGGGGCGACTGACGGAGGCGGAGTCGCTGCAGACGGCGGCGCTCGCGATGCGCACGCGGCTGCAGGGCCCCGAGCATCCCGAGGTCGCGCAGACGATGGGGCTCATCGGCGCGCTGCAGCGGCGGCAGGGACGACTGGTGACCGCGGAGTCCACCTACCGCGCGGGTCTCGCGATCCTGCGGCGCACGCTCGGCGACGACCATCCGGACGTGGGCCACATGACGAACGGCCTCGCGCTGACGCTGCGCGACCAGGGCCGGCTCGCGGAGGCGGACTCGGTGCAGCGCGTGGTGCTCGCGATGCGGCGGCGCGTGCTCGGCGACGACCATCCGTCGGTCGCGATGACGCTGCACCAGCTGGGCATGCTGCAGCAGCGGCGCGGCGACGCGCGCGCGGCGGAGGCGCTGCTGCGGCAGGCGCTCGCGGTGCGCCGCACGGCGCTCGGGCTGACGCATCCGCTGACGCTCGAGACGGCGCGGGAACTCGCCGCGCTGGCGCGGGTCCCAGCGGGAGCGACGTCCCCTCGCCCTTGATGCGCCCATGATCCGCGACTGATGCGCCTGCCCATCGTCCGCACGCTCGTCCTGCTGGCCGCGTGCGACGGCGGGGCCTCGGGCCCCGTGGTCGACACGACCGGCGGCACGACGACGCCACCGCCCACGAGCGGCGGCGACTCGGTCGCGGTGCGCGTGCGCACGCTCGCCTCCGGGCTCGACACGCCGTGGGACCTCGTCCTCGGCCCCGACGGGATGCTGTGGGTCGCGGAGCGCGGCGGACGCGTCTCGCGCGTCGATCCCGCGACGGGCGCGCGCACGACGGCCGGGACGATCGCCGTCACCGAGAGCGGCGAGAGCGGGTTGATGGGGATCGCGTTCCATCCCGACGCCGCGACGACGCAGCCGTTCCTGTACGCGATGCACTCGTACGCGGCGGGCGGCGGCATCCGCAACCGCCTCGTGCGGCTGCGCGTCACGAACGGCACGCTCGGCGCGCCGGAGCCGCTGCTGCAGGACATCCCGGGCGGCGTGGTGCACGACGGCGCGCGCGTGGTGGTGGGGCCGGATCGTCTGCTGTACCTGACGACGGGCGACGCGGGCGACGGCGACCTCGCGCAGAATCGTGCGTCGCTGGCGGGCAAGGTGCTGCGGCTGACGCTGGACGGCGCGCCCGCGCCAGGCAACGCGTTCAACACCGCGGTGTGGACGCTGGGGCATCGCAACCCGCAGGGGCTCGCGTTCCATCCGCGCACGGGCGCGGCGTACGTGTCGGAGCACGGCGCCGCCGACAACGACGAGATCAACCTGCTGCGCGCGGGCGCGAACTACGGCTGGCCGACGGTGCGCGGCCTGTGCGACGGAGACGCGGGCGCGGCGGAGACGGCCTTCTGCCAGGCGAACGCGGTCGCCGAGCCGCTGACGACGTGGACGCCGACGATCGCGCCCGCGGGGCTCGCGGTCTACGACGCCGCGCGCATCCCGCAGTGGCGCGGCAGCCTGCTGCTCGCGTCGCTGAAGGATGCGACGCTCTGGCGGCTGACGCTGAGCACGGACGGGGCGCGCATCACGGCGCGCACGCCGCTCTATCGCGGGCAGTACGGCCGGCTGCGCGCGATCCTCGCGGCGCCGGACGGGCGCGTGTACGTCGGCACGAGCAACCGCGACGGCCGCGGCTCGCCGGCGGCGGACGACGACCGGATCCTGGTGCTCGAACCCTGACGGCGGTGGCTGCCTGCTGCGTGTCCGGCTGCTCGGGACGCGCCGGCGCGCAGCGGAGATGGTGCCATTGGGGAGGATACGGATGCTCCGGATGCAACGGATCCGACGGATCGTCCCTCGTGGTGGCGACGTCCCGTGCGCCACACGGAGCGATCCGCACGATCCGTCGTCGATCCGGAAAATCCGGAACCCCAGTTCGCCGACCCGTGCATGGCGCGTTGGACCCTGAAGAGCGAACGGCACTAGACAGGATTACAACGGATTGAGCGGACAAGAGCCGGATTACGCTCCGCGTGGTGGATGGGACGTCGCCGCCACACCGGAAGCAATCCGGCTGTTGTCCGTCGAATCCGTCTAATCCTGTCTGATGCCGTTCGTCGTTCGGGTCCGGCGCGCTGATCCGGTCGCCCGCGGCGCGCGGGTTGCCAGTCGGGGACGCGGACCCCTCACGGAGAGCAGGCGATGGGCTCGTACATCACGGACACCCCGCACGTGGGCGCGCTGCCCGAGCGACGGTTGTCGGAGCGGCGCGCGGCATGGGCGGCGGCGGACGCGCGGCCACGGGGGATGGCCGTGCCGTCCTGGACGCAGCCGGCGGCGCTGGCGGCGCTGCGCGTCATGTCCGCGCTGATGCTGATGCAGCACGGCGTGCAGAAGCTCCTCGGCGAGTTCGGCGGCTACAGGGGGACGCCGGGGGCGACGGCGGAGCTGATGTCGCGCTCGGGCGTCGCGGGGGTGCTGGAGCTGGTCGGCGGGTTCCTGCTCGCGATCGGGCTGTTCACGCGCCCGGTCGCCTTCGTGCTCTCGGGGCTGATGGCGTTCGCGTACTTCCTGGTGCACGCCCCGAACGGCTTCTGGCCCATCATGAACCGCGGCGAGCTGCCCGCGCTCTACTGCTTCGTCTTCCTGCTGATCTCCGCCGCGGGCCCGGGTGCGGCGAGCGTGGACGGGCTGCTGCAGCGCCGGCGCCGGCGCTGAGCGCTCGCTGAGCACTCGTTGAGCGCTCGTTGAGCACGCGCTGACGCGTCCGTCCCCGTAGACGTACGGAGCGGTCCGGGGGCGGAGTCCGCAGCACTCCGAATGGGGCGCGCGGCGGGCCCGGCGTACGTTGCAGCATGCGCAGCAGCAGCGACGGCGCGGGCCCGGACGCGGGACCGCCGCACGTCCTCGTGGTGGGTGGGGGGATCAGCGGGCTGGCGGCGGCCGAGTCGCTCGTCCGGGCCGACGCGCGCGTGCGCGTGACCGTGGTCGAGGCGACGAGCCGGCTGGGCGGGATCGTCGGGACCGACCGGAGCGACGGCTTCGTGATGGAGCGCGGGCCCGACGTCGTCGTCGCGGCCAAGCCCGCGACGCGCCTGCTCTGCGAGCGGCTCGGGATCGCCGACCGGCTGCAGGGGACGCAGGTGCGCGGCGCCTACGTCTACCGCGCGGGGGCGCTGCGCCGCCTCCCGGCCGGCCTCTCGGGGATGATGCCCACGCGGCTCGGGCCCCTCGCGACGTCGCGGCTGCTGTCGCTGCGCGGGCTGCTGCGGTTCGCGTCGGAGCCGTGGCGCGCCGCCGCCGCGCCGGGGGCCGCCGGCGAGGACGAGTCGCTGGAAGGGTTCGTCGTGCGGCGCATGGGGCGCGAGGCGTACGACCGGCTGGTCGAGCCGCTCCTCACCGGGATATACGCCGGCGACGGCGCGCGCCTCTCGCTGTCCGCGACCTTCCCCCAACTGCAGTCGCTGGAGCGCGAGCACGGGAGCCTGCTGCGCGGGCTGCGCGCGCGGGCGGCGACGGGCGCGCCCGCGCCGGCGTCCCCTTTCCTCTCCTTCCCGACGGGGATGCAGGAGCTGGTCGAGGGGCTGACCCGCGCACTGGAAAGGACGGGGCGCGTCGCGATCCGGACCGGCGTGCCCGCGCGCGCGCTGCGGGCGCCCGGCGTCGCCGGCCCCGCGCTGACGCTGGCCGACGGGACGTCGATCACGGGCGACGCCGTGGTGCTGGCGCTACCGGCGCGCGCGAGTGCCGCGTTGCTGGCGCCGCTCGACTCTGCCGTCGCCCGCGACCTGCGCGCGATCCCGCATGGCTCGACGGCCACCGTGACGCTCGCCTATGCCGCCGCCGACGTCCCGCGGGCGCTCGACGCGACCGGCTACGTCGTGCCGCGCATCGAGGAGCGGGACGCGCTCGCGTGCACGTGGGCGTCGAGCAAGCTGGCCGGCCGCGCGCCCGCGGGGATGGCGCTCTTCCGTCTGTTCTTCGGCGGGGCGCGGCGCCCCGCGCTGGCGGTGCTCGACGACGACGGGCTCCAGGCGCTGGCGCGCACCGAGCTGCGCGAGGTGCTGGGGGTGACCGCGGCGCCGCGGCTCGTGCGGGTGACGCGGTGGCTGGACGCGATGCCGCAGTACGAGCTCGGACATGCCGGGCGGGTGGCGGCGATCGAGGCGCGGGCGGCCGGTCTCCCGTGGCTCGCGCTCGCCGGCAACGCCTACCACGGCGTGGGCGTCCCCGACTGCATCCGGTCGGGCGAGGGCGCGGCGGCGCGGGTGCTGGGCTGGCTCGCGCGCGGCGTTGACGCGCCGGTGTCGGGGGCCGCATGACCATCGTCGACCGCGTCGTCGAAGGCGGGCCGGGCGGCTCGGTAGTGCTCCGGATGCCACCCCGCATCGGGGCGCAATACGCTTGTCCCGTCGCCTCTTCATTTGATGCGGCCGATCGGACGGAGGCGCCGCCGGTCGTCCACGACCCGTCCGCTCGTCCGCCCGTGCACGTCCTCGTCGTCGGTCTCCATGCTCGGCTCGCGCCGCTCGCGCTGCGCGAGCGCGTGGCGTTCGTGCCGGGCGAGGACGCGTCGCGGGCCGTGGCCGCCGCGGTCGGGGTGCCCGAGGCGATGGTGCTCTCGACCTGCAACCGGGTCGAGGTGTACGCGGCCGGGCCGCGGGCGGCGCTCGACGGCGCGGCCGACCGGCTGCTCGCCTTCCTCGCCGCGCGGGCGGACGTCGCCCCCGAGCGGCTGCGCGCCTACGCGCACGTGCAGGCGGGGCCCGCGACCGCGCGCCACCTCTGTCGCGTGGCGGCGGGGCTCGACTCGGTGATGCTGGGCGAGACCCAGATCGTCGGTCAGCTGAAGCGGGCGGCCGAGGAGTCGCGGGCGGCGGGGACGATGGGCGGGACGCTGCAGCGGCTCGTGTGCACCGCGCTGGCCGCCGGCCGCCGGGCGCGGGCGCGGCTCGCCCCGGCGTCGGGCCCCACGTCGGTGGCGCAGGCCGCGGTGCGCGCGATCGGCGGCGCGCCCGCGCTGGCCGGCCGCACCGTCGTCGTGCTGGGCGCCGGCGAGACGGCGGCCGAGGTGCTGCGGCTGATCGAGCACGGGGGCGCGGCGCGAATGGTGGTGCTGAACCGGACCGCTGCGCGTGGCCAGGCGCTCGCCTGGCGCCATGGTGCCGACAGCGAAGCGTGGGAGGCGCGGGCCGTGGCACTGGCGTCGGCCGACGTGATCTTCGCCTGCACCGGGGCCGCGTCGCCCGTCGTGACGCCGGCGCACCTGGCCGCGGACGTCGGCGGGGCGCCGCGCGGGCCGCGGCTGGTGGTGGACCTGGGCGTCCCCCGCAACGTCGACCCCGAGGTCGCCGCGCTCCCCGGCGTCGCGCTGTGGGACGTGGACGCGCTGGCCGGGAACCCCGGCGCCGCCCGCGACGCCGTGGAGGCGGAGGCCGAGGCGCAGCGCTGGGCCGACCGGTACGAGCGGTGGCTGGCGAACCGCCCCGTCGTGCCGATGATCGCCCGCCTGAAGGAGGGCGCCGAGCGGGTCCGGGAGCGCGAGCTGGCGCGCGCGCTGGCGCGACTGGATGGCCTCGATGAGCGCGAGCAGGCCGTGGTGCGCGAGTTGGCGACCCGTCTGGTCAACAAGCTCCTCCACCCGCCGATGGCCGCGCTCGCGGCCGATCCGGACGCGCACGAGCTGGCGGCGTCGGCGCACCGGCTCTTCGGCTTCGCGCCCGACTCGCCTTCGCAATCGGCCTAGCGCGAGTCGCTGCGGTGGCGCCGCTCGGCGTCCGTGCGCCGGTCCCGAACGACAAGGGCAGCAAGGATAAGATCGGACAAGATCCGATACCCGCCGATGCTCCGCGCGGCGGCGAGGGACGTCGCACCACGCGGAGCCATCCGTCGTTATCGGACTTTATCCGATCTTCATCCTTGCAAATGCAGTTCGCAGTCTGAAGCCCCACCCATCTCCGATCGTGACCGTCCCTCCCAAGCCCGAGCCCACGGGGCTCTTCGAGCGCGCCACGCGCCGCCTCCCCGTCGAGCGCACGCCCGTCTGGTTCATGCGCCAGGCCGGCCGCACGCTGCCCGAGTACCGGAAGCTGCGCGAGCGGTGGACGCTGCTGCAGATGTGCGCGGATCCCGCGCTGTGCGCCGAGGTGACGCTGCAGCCCATGCGCCGGATGCCGCTCGACGCGGCGGTGATGTTCGGCGACATCATGCTGCCGCTGGTGGGCATCGGGGTCGACCTCGACATCGTCGAGGGCGTCGGGCCCGTGATCGCGCACCCCATCCGCGACCTCGCGGGCGTGGCCGCGCTGCGCGACCTCGAGCCCGAGGCCGACGTGCCGGCGGCGATCGAGGCCGTGCGACTCGTGCGTGCGGCGCTCGAGCCCGAGCGCGCGGTGCTGGGCTTCGCGGGCGCGCCGTTCACGCTGGCGGCGTACCTCGTCGAGGGCCGGCCGACGCGCGACTTCGCGAAGACCAAGGCGCTCATGCTGGGCGCCCCGGACGTGTGGGCGGCGCTGATGGAGCGGCTGGTGGCGATCGTCGTCCGCTTCATGCGCGCCAACGCGCAGGCCGGCGTCAGCGCGCTGCAGCTGTTCGACAGCTGGGTCGGCGCGCTGAGCGTGACCGACTACGATCGGCACGTGCGGCCGTGGACGCAGCAGGTGTTCGCGGGGCTGCGGGATCTCGACGTGCCGCTCGTGCATTTCGGGACCGGGTGCTCGCACCTGCTCGACCAGATGAAGGACGACGGCGCGCACATCATCGGCCTCGACTGGCGCACGCCGCTGGACGAGGCGTGGGCGCGCGTCGGCCACGACAAGGGCGTGCAGGGCAACCTCGATCCCGCGGCGCTGTCGGCGCCGGCGGACGTCGTGGCCGCGGCCGCGCGCGAGGTGCTCGACCGCGCCGCGGGTCGCCCCGGCCACGTCTTCAACCTCGGCCACGGGATGCTGCCGCACACGCCGCTGGCGAACATCGAGCGCGTCGTCGAGGTCGTGCAGACGTACCGGCCGTCGACCGTCGTGACGGACGCCATGGCGCCCGCCGCCTGACCGATCCACCGTTTCCCGTCATGAGCGACACGACTCCCGCCGGCCGCACCGGCATCCTGCTGCTGGCGTACGGCACGCCCGAGACGCCCGACCAGGTCGAGCCGTACTTCACGCACATCCGCGGCGGACGGCCGCCGTCGCCCGAGTCGGTCGCGCACCTGCGCCACCGCTACGAGGCGGTGGGCGGGCGCACGCCGCTGACGGCGCTCACCGAGGCGGTGCGCGCGGGCGTCGCGGAGCGGCTGCGGGCGCGCGGGCACGACGTGCCGGTGTACGTCGGCATGAAGCACTGGACGCCGTGGATCGCGGACGTCGTCGCGCGCATGAAGGCCGACGGCATCACGCGTGTCGTCTGCGTCGTGCTGGCGCCGCACTACTCGCGCTTCAGCGTCGGCGGCTACCAGCGCTACCTGTTCGAGGGGATGCACACGCACGACGTGCACTTCGACGTCGACTTCGTGGAGCAGTGGCACGACGACCCGGGCTTCGTGGACGTCGCCGCGGCGCTCGTGCGCGAGGAGCTGGCGCACTGGCCGGCAGATCGTCGCGACGACGTGACGGTGATCTTCAGCGCGCACTCGCTGCCGGAGCGCATCCGCACGTGGGGCGACCCGTACGAGGCGCAGCTGGAGGAGAGCGCGCGCCTGGTGAGCGAGCGCGCGGGGCTGACCGGCTACCGCCGCGCGTGGCAGAGCGCGGGGAACACCGGCGAGCCGTGGATCGGGCCGGACATCCTCGACTTCCTGCCCGAGCTGCAGGCGGAAGGCGTGCGCGACGTGCTGCAGATGCCGATCGGCTTCGTGTGCGACCACCTCGAGATCCTGTACGACCTGGACGTCGAGGCGCAGCAGAAGGCGGAGGAGCTGGGGATCACCTACCGCCGCACGCGCCTGCCGAACGCGCGCCCCGACTTCGTGGACGCGTTCACGGCGATCTGCGAGCGCGCGATCCGCGGCGAGAACGTCGCGCGCGTGGACACGCCGCCGCCGACGACGCGCCGCCGCGACGAGCTGGCGGAGGGCGCCTCGCCCATTCATGCAGAGGGTGGACGCCCCGCGTCCGCCGCGCACTGATCACGTGACGCACTCGTTGAGGCTCGGCACGCGCGGCAGCGCGCTCGCCATGACGCAGGCGCGCCTGGTCGCGGCGGCGCTGCGCGAGACGCATCCCGACGTCGCGATCGAGATCGTGACCATCACGACGAAGGGCGACGTGCGCACCGACGTGCCGCTCGCCGCGATCGGCGGGAGCGGGCTGTTCGCGACGGAGCTGGAGAACGCGCTCCGCGCCGGCGAGATCGACCTCGCGGTGCACAGCGCGAAGGACCTGCCGTCGACGCTGGCGGCGGACATGGCGCTGGCGGCGTTCCTGGAGCGCGAGGATCCGCGCGACGTGCTCGTGTCGCGCGCCGGCACGCTGCGCGAGCTGCCGCACGGCGCGCGCGTCGGCACGAGCAGCCCGCGGCGCGCCTGCCAGCTGCGCGCGCTGCGCCCCGACCTCACGCTGCTCGACATCCGCGGCAACGTCGACACGCGGCTCCGCAAGCTGGACGCGGGCGAGTACGACGCGATCGTGCTCGCGGCGGCGGGGCTCAACCGACTCGGCCTCATCGCGCGCGCGACCGAACACCTCGCGCCAGCGGACATGCTGCCGCAGGTGGGCCAGGGCGCGATCGCGGTCGAGGTGCGCGCCGACGACGCGCGCACCCACGCCCTCGTCGCCGCGCTGGACCACGCCCGCACCCGCGCGGCCGTCGTCGCCGAGCGCGCCTTCCTGGCGCGGCTGGGCGCGGGGTGCGCGGCGCCGACCGGCGCGCACGCGACGCTGCACGCCGACGGCACGCTGACGGTGGAGGGGCTCATCGGCCACGCGGACGGGCGCACGCTGCGCGTCGGCGCCACCGGCCCCGTGGAGCACGCCGCCACGCTCGGCGCCGCGGTCGCGGAGACGCTGCTCGCCGACGGCGGCGACGCGCTGCTGCGCGAGTCGGGGCTGCGCGTGGGAGCCGTGGGGTGACCACCGCGTCGCCGCTGCACGCGCCGCTGCACGGGCGGCGCATCGCCGTCACGCGCCCGCGCGAGCGCATGGCCGCGCTGGTGGCCGCGCTGGAGGCGATGGGCGCGGAGGTGCTCGCGGCGCCCGCGATCACGGTCGCGCCGCCCGCGAGCTGGGACGCGCTCGACGACGCGCTCGCGCGCCTGCTCGACTTCGACTGGCTGGCGCTCACCAGCGTCTCGGCCGTCGACGCGGTCGCGGAGCGGCTCGCGCTCCTGACGGAGGCACCCGCGCTGCCGCACGTCGCGGTGGTGGGCGCGGCGACCGCGCGCGCGGCGCAGGCGCGGCTGGGGCGCGTGGACTGCGTGCCCGCGCTGCACACCGCCGACGGGCTGGGCGACGCGCTCCCGCGCCCGCGCGGCACGCGCGTGCTCTTCCCCGCCGCCGACCGCGCGCGCGACGCGCTCCCCGCGGTGCTGCGCGCGCGCGGCGCGACGGTGGAGCGCGTGATCGCGTACCGCACGCTCCCCGCGCCGCCCGACGCGCTGGCCGCACCCGCCGCGCACGCGCGCGCCGGCACGCTCGACGCGGTGCTCCTCGCGAGCCCGTCGGCCGTGAGCGCGGTGGCGCGCGCGTGCGGCGACGCGCTGCGCGGCGACGGCGCGCCGCTGGTGGTGTGCATCGGCCCCGCGACCGCGCGCGCGTGCGAGGGGCTGGGCCTGCGCGTGGCCGCCGTCGCCGCGCAGCCGAGCGACGACGAGCTGGTGCGCGCGCTGTGCGCGTGCGTCGAGACGCGCGTCGTCGACCGTCATCCCGTTCCACACTGAGATGTCCGCTCCCTTCACGACCGAGACGACGCCGTCGCAGACGTCGCTGCCGCCCGCCGCGCGCGTCGGCCGCCTGCGCCGCAACGCCGCCGCGCGCCGCATGCTCGTCGAGACGCTGCTGCGCCCCGAGCACCTGATCCTGCCGCTGTTCGTGAAGGACGGCGCCGACGAGGTGAAGCCGATCGCGTCGCTGCCGGGCCACGCGCAGTGGACGGTCGATCGGCTCGACAGTGAGATCGACGAGGCGGTCGCGCTGGGCATCCCCGCGGTCCTCCTGTTCGGCATCCCCGACCACAAGGACGACGGCGGCAGCGGCGCGTGGAGCGAGCACGGACCGGTGCCGCGCGCGATCGCGCGCATCAAGGAGCGCGCGCCGCAGCTGCTCGTGATCGCCGACGTCTGCCTGTGCGAGTACACGGCGCACGGCCACTGCGGCACGCTCGACGCGAGGGGCGGCGTGGACCTCGACGCGACGCTGCCGCTGCTCGCGCGCACCGCGGTCGCCTACGCCGACGCCGGCTGCGACGTCGTGGCGCCGAGCGCGATGCTCGACGGGATGGTGAGCGCGATCCGCAGCGCGCTCGACGCGGCGGGCCACCAGGACGTCGCCATCCTCTCGTACTCGACGAAGTACGCGTCGGCGATGTACGGGCCGTTCCGCGAGGCGGTGGCGTCGGCGCCGGCGTTCGGGGACCGGCAGGGCCACCAGCTTCCCGCCGCGAACGCCCGCGAGGCCGTGCGCGAGGCGCTGCGCGACGAGGCCGAGGGCGCCGACATGCTGATGGTGAAGCCCGCGGGCGCGTACCTGGACATCATCCACCGCGTGCACCGCCGCAGCCAGCTGCCGCTGGCCGCCTACCAGGTGAGCGGCGAGTACGCGATGCTGGAAGCCGCCGCGCAGCGCGGGTGGCTGGACCGCCGCGCCGCCGCGCTCGAGACGCTGGTCGCGATCCGGCGCGCGGGCGCGGACCTGATCATCACCTACTACGCCAAGGACGCGGCGCGCTGGCTCCGCGAGTCCGCCGCAGGAGCCACGAAGTGAGCGCGCCGACGCAGGATCCCACCATCGACCTCACCGACACGACGCGCAGCGCCGCGATCCTCGCCGCCGCGCGCCGCGTGATCCCCGGTGGCGTGAGCAGCCCGGTGCGCGCGTTCCGCGGCGTGGGCGGCACGCCGCGCGTCATGGCCTCGGGCCGCGGCGCGCACGTCACCGACGCCGACGGCACGACCTACGTCGACTACGTGCTCTCGTGGGGCGCGCTCGCGCTCGGCCACGCGCACCCGGACGTCGTCGCCGCGATCACCGCGCAGGCGGCGCGCGGCACGAGCTTCGGCGCGCCCATCGAGGCGGAGGCGGAGCTGGCGCAGATGCTGGTGGACGCGGTGCCGAGCGTGGAGCTCGTGCGCTTCGTCAACAGCGGCTCCGAGGCGACGATGAGCGCGCTGCGCGTGGCGCGCGCGGCCACGGGGCGCGACAAGATCCTCAAGTTCGACGGCTGCTACCACGGCCACGCCGACGCGCTGCTGGTGAAGGCGGGTTCCGGCGTCGCGACGCTCGGCCTCCCCGACAGCCCGGGCGTGACCGCGGGCGCCACGGCGGACACGCTGGTCGCGCCGTTCAACGACCTCGCGGCCGCGGAGGCGGTGCTCGACGCGAACCGCAATCAGGTCGCGGCGATCATCGTCGAGCCGGTGGCGGGGAACATGGGCCTCGTGCCGCCGGTCGCGGGCTACCTCGAGGGGCTGCGCCGGCTGGCGAGCGTGCACGGCGCGGTGCTGATCTTCGACGAGGTGATGACGGGCTTCCGCGTCGCGTACGGCGGCGCGCAGCAGCGCTTCGGCGTCACGCCCGACCTGACCTGCCTCGGCAAGATCGTGGGCGGCGGGCTGCCCGTGGCGGCGTACGGCGGCCGCGCGGAGCTGATGCGCCTCGTCGCGCCCGCGGGTCCGGTCTACCAGGCCGGCACGCTCAGCGGTAACCCGCTCGGCATGGTCGCGGGCATCGCGACGCTGAAGCAGCTGCAGGCGCCCGACGCGTACCTGCGGCTCGGCGGCATGTCGACGGCACTGGCCGACGCGACGCGCGAGATGGCCGCGCGGCACGGCGTCGCGGTGCAGACGAATGCGATCGGCGGGATGTGGGGCTTCTTCCTCGCGGACGCGCCGGTGACGGACTACGCCGGCGCGCGCACGAGCGACACGGCGGCGTTCGCGCGGCTGTTCCACGCGCTGCTGGCGGCGGGCGTGTACGTGGCGCCGTCGGCGTACGAGGCGTGCTTCGTGTCCTTGGCGCACGACGAGCGCACGCTCGCGGCCACGCGGACGGCGCTCGATTCGGCCTTCGCTGCGGTGGCCCGGTCGCGCGAGGGGTAGGTCCGTTCGGTGAGTGGTGCGCGGGGCCGGTCATCCCGAGCGCAGCGAGGGATCTCGCGTGCGCCGCGTCGGGGACGGCGAAGCGGGCTTCGGCTCCCACTGATCGCGGCCGCTGCGGAGCCCCCGATGGCTGCGCATCGGGTCTCCTTGCTGCGATCAGAGGTCGCCTGCGCCCGCCTCGCCGCCCCCGCCGCCAAGCCTCCGTGCGCGCGCAGCGCGGCGAGAGGCCCCGCGCACGCTCCCGCCGAGCGTCCCTGGCGCGCCGGGCGGGTTCGGCGCAGGCTGTCCCGGTCGCCATCCGGATGGCCCTGCTCCCGCGCACGCTGAACTGCAAGTTGGGGAGGCAGTTACGCAGCACGCAGGACGCAGCCGCAGCTTCTCGAAAAATTCTTTCGCGCCGGTGTCGATTCCCGCGCCCCTCATTCGACGCCCCTGTAGAAGCAGGTTTCCGCACCCACTCGAACAGGAGATCCGACGATGCGCTTCATGGTCATGGTCAAGGCGAGCGCCGATTCCGAGGCCGGCGTGATGCCGAGCCCCGCGCTGCTGCAGGCGATGGGGAAGTACAACGAGGAGCTGGTGAAGGCGGGCGTGCTGCTCGCGGGCGAGGGGCTGCACCCGAGCTCGAAGGGCGCGCGCGTGCGCTTCGACGGCGACTCGCGGACCGTGATCGACGGGCCGTTCGCCGAGACGAAGGAGCTGGTCGCGGGGTTCTGGCTCTTCCAGGTGCGGTCGAAGGAGGAGGCGATCGAGTGGGTGAAGCGCGCGCCGAACCCGATGCCCGGCACGGTGGCGGAGATCGAGATCCGCCAGGTGTTCGACGCCGAGGACTTCGGCGAGCTGCAGGAGCAGGTGCCCGAGGTGTTCGAGGCGGAGCGGCGCATGCGCGCCGAGCAGGCGCAGCGTCTGGGCGGCGTGAGCTGAGCCGCGGGGACGCGACGATGCGGTTCATGGTCATCCGCAAGTCGGATCCCGACACCGAGGCCGGGATGCTGCCGAGCGAGGCGCTGCTCGACGCGATGCAGCGCTACAACGAGGAGATGGTGCAGGCCGGCGTGCTGCTGTCGGGCGCGGGGCTCAAGCCGAGCGCGCAGGGCGCGCGCGTGAGCTTCAAGAACGGCACGCCGACGGTGACGGACGGGCCGTTCGCGGAGGCGAAGGAGCTGATCGCGGGCGTGTCGATCATCCAGTGCGGGACGAAGGACGAGGCGCTGGAGTGGGTGCGGCGCTGGCCGCCGCTCGACGGCGGCGGGAACGTGCAGCTGGAGCTGCGCCCGCTCTACGAGCTGGAGGACTTCGGCGACAGTCCCGCGCTGGATCGCATGCGCGAGGTGGGATTCATCGAACCGTGGGGGAATGCATGATCTCTCGGATCCACAGCACGACGGTCATCGTCACCGACCAGGACCGCGCGCTCGACTTCTTCGTGAACACGCTCGGCTTCGTGAAGATGGCCGACGTCCCCATGAGCGCGGAGATGCGCTGGGTGACCGTGCGCCCCGCCGGCGCGAACGTCGAGCTCGCGCTCGGGACGCCGCAGTGGTTCTCGGGACGCGCGTACGGCGGGCCGACGGGCATCTCGCTCGTGACGCCCGACATCGACGCGGAGTACGCCGCGCTGACGGCGAAGGGCGTCCGCTTCAAGGGGCCGGTGGAGATGATGCCGTGGGGCTCGAAGGCGACGTGGTTCTCCGATCCCGACGGGAACGAGTTCTTCCTGGTCGAGGAGAGCACGGCGAGCTGACCGGACGAACTGCATTTGCAAGGATGAAGATCGGATAAAGTCTGATAACGACGGATGGCTCCGCGTGGGTGCGATCTCGGTCGCGCCACACCGGAGCCATCCGTCCTTATCGGATCTTCTCAGACGTTCATCCTTGCAAATGCAGTTCGCCGTGACCGTCAGCCGCGGGTGCTGTCGCGCGGCGCGGGCCGCGGCGGGCGCGCGGGGCTGAGCACCTCCACGGCGAGCTTCCACGCGCGTCCGTCGTGGCGCCACACGCGCAGGAAGTTGCCGGTCTCGGTGGGCGTCACGGTGGAGCCGATCACGTACGTGCCGCGGCTCCACGCGAAGTCGCCCGAGCGCGCGACGCCGATCTGCGCCGCCGGTGCGCCGAGCGGCGCGTCCCACGCGGCGACGGAATCGTGCGCGGCGCGTCCGACGAGCGGGTGGCGCCCGCCGCGGTGCACGCGCACGTCGGCCGCATGTGCGCTCGCGGCCGCGCGCCACGAGCGTGCGGCGGTGGCCGCGTAGGCGGAGTCCGCGGCCTGCGCGGCGGCGATGGCGGATGCGGACGCGACCGCGGGCGCGTCGCTGCAGCGCGCGTCGGCCGCGGGCGTCGCGGGCGGCGCGGGGAGCGTGGCGACGCCGATCATCCCGTCCGCGGGCGCGGCGTGCGAGATCCCGATGTCGGCGAGGAAGCGATAGGTCCCATCCGCCTGCTGAGCCCAGATTGTACTGAAGTGGCCGTGGTTCGGCCGCGCGTCGGGCGCGGCGCTCGGGTACGACTCGGACGGCCCCGTCGAGAAGCCGAGGTCTCCGGCGGCCGAGGTGAAGACGACCTCGGGGCCCCAGAGGAGCGCGCCGGGGCGCACGGGCGACGCGGCGAGGTCCGCCTTGCGCGCCGGGCGCGGTCCGCCGAGCACCGCACCCGAGTCGGCGATGAAGGCGACGAAGGCGTCGCGGACGTTCGTGGCCTTCGCGGCGGCGGCGAAGGCGCGCTCGGTGGCGGCGACGCGGAGCGTGGCGGCGGCGCAGCCGTTCGCCTGCGCGACGGCGCGGACGACGGGCGTGGCCGCGCGGCGCAGCGTGGTGGCGGAGGCCGAGCCGGCGGAGAGGACGAGCGCGGCGAGCAGCGTGCGCTCGACCAGCACGACGAGGGGACGGGGGCGGGGGCGCATGGGATCGATGGGATGAGGAGGGGAGCCGCCCCCACGGTGCGTGCCGGCGTCGCGCGCGCCAACGCCGGCGGGACGAACGGGCTGCCCGGTGGGATGGACGTGCGGTGAGCGGCCGTCCCACGAGCCGGCCGGGCCGTCCCGCGCGCGTTGGCCCGGGACGCGGCGGGCCGCATCGTGCGGCATGCACGCCACGCCGAAGGTCAGGTCGCACGTCACGTCGAAGGTCCGGTCGAGCAGTGGACGGGTGGGCGCCCCGTGCCCACCTTGCGGGGAGACCACCGTCCCTCCGCGCCGCATGACGATCCCCCTCGCCGCCGCCAACGTCTCTTCCGACGCCGGACCGGCCGCGCACCCGCGGCTCGAGCTGCTGCGCTCGCGCGTCGCGCCGTGGCTGCGCGGCGCCACCGCGGGCGCCGCGGTGTGGCTCGCCCTCGTCCCACTGTTCGCGATGCAGACCGCGATGGCGACGCACGAGGCGGGGCGCGCGGTGCCGTGGGGGCGCGTGTTCGTCAACACGCTCGACCAGTTCCTGGTCTGCCTCCCGATGCTGCCGCTGCTCGGGTGGATGGTGCGGCGCGCGCCGCTGCAGGAAGGGCGCTGGCTGCGCAACGGCGCGCTGCTCCTCCTCGGTGTCTTCCTCGCGGCGCTGGTGCGCGACTGGCTGCTCGCGCCGGTGCTGCTGCCGGTGGTCGGCACGCGCGGGGCGCCGCCGCGCGGGCTGGCGAGCGTCTTCGCGAACGCGACGATCTACCTCGCGGTGGTGCTCGCGCTGCACGCGCGCCTGTACTACCGCCGGCTGCGCGCGCAGGAAGTCGAAGGTGCTCGGCTCGCGCAGCGGCTGGCGGAGACGCAGCTCGCCGCGCTGCGCGCGCAGCTGCAGCCGCACTTCCTCTTCAACACGCTGAACGCGATCTCCGCGCTGATGCGCGACGAGCCGGACGTCGCGGACCGCATGCTGACGCGGCTCGCCGACCTGCTGCGCGCGGTGCTGGAGCCGCCGCCGGGCGACGAGCACGCGCTCGCCGACGAGCTGACGGTGCTGGAGCGCTACCTCGAAATCATGGGGTTGAGATTCGGCCCCAGGCTGAGTGTGGAGATCGCCGTCGCGCCCGACGTGCGCAACGCGCGCGTGCCGTGGCTCGTGCTGCAGCCGCTGGTGGAGAACGCGCTGGAGCACGGCGCGGCGCGCCGGCGCGGCGGCGTGCGGGTGCGCGTGCTGGCGACGCGCTCTCAGGTGGGAGACGCGGACGTGCTGACGCTGCAGGTGTGCGACGACGGCCCCGGGCCGGGCGCGACCGCGGGCGGGCGGCGCGGCACGGGGATCGGGCTGGAGAACACGCGCCGGCGCCTGGCGCAGCTCTACGGCGATCGCGCGTCGCTGACGCTGGAGGCGCTGCCCGAGGGCGGCGCGTGCGCGCGGCTGGAGCTGCCGTGGCGCGAGGCGCCGGCGCGCACGCGCGTGGAGACGCCGGTGGCACCGCTCGCGCCGGTCGCGGCATGACGGCACTCACCGTCCTGCTGGCGGACGACGAGCCGCTGGCGCGCCGCCGGCTGCGCGCGCTGCTCGCGCGGCACGCTGACTACGACGTGGTGGCCGAGTGCGAGGACGGGGTGGAGGCGGTGGAGCGGATCCTCGCGCTGCGGCCCGACCTCGTCTTCCTCGACATCCACATGCCGGAGCTGGACGGCGTGGCGGTGGCCGAGGCGCTCGCGGCGGAGGCGGAGCGCGGCGGCGCGGTGCCGGTGCTGGTGTTCGTGACGGCGTACGACGCGCACGCGGTGCGGGCGTTCGACCTGAACGCGGTCGACTACGTGCTCAAGCCGATCGACGTCGAGCGGTTCGATCGGGCGCTGGCGCGGGCGGGCGAGCGGATCGCGGCGCGGCGCGCTGCTGTTGGCTCAGGCGATGCGCCGGCCGCCGATGCGGCGCTGCGTGCGGTGCTGGCGGAGCTGCGGCCCGCCTCCACGTACCCCGCCCGCTTCGTGGTGCGCGATTCCAAGGGCCTGTACTTCGTGCGCGCGGACGAGATCGACCACGTCGACGCCGACGGGAACTACGTCGGGCTGTGGGCGCGCGGGCGGCGGCACCTGCTGCGCGAGACGATGAAGGGGATCGAGGCGAAGCTCGATCCCGCGCGCTTCGTGCGCGTGCATCGCTCGGCCATCGTCAACGTGGACCGGGTGAAGCGGCTGGAGCCGTGGGCGCACGGCGAGTACGTGATCACGATGGAGGATGGGGCGCGGATCACGTCCAGTCGGACGCATGGGACCCGGTTGCAGGAGCTCCTTCGCTAGGAGGGTTCCTCGCGAGGGCAGCTGCGGACTGCGGGCCGCTGGCCTAGTTCGCCGTGGCGAGTGTCGGTACCGCTGCACACATTGCGCGCGTGCCTACCGACACGATCCGCGTCATCGCCGCCGTGATCGCCAATGGCGATCGTCTCCTCGTCTGCCAACGCCCGCCGCACAAGCGGCACGGCGGGCTGTGGGAATTTCCGGGCGGGAAGTGTGAGCCTGGGGAGAGCGACGCCGACGCCGCCGATCGTGAGTTGCGCGAGGAATTGGGGATTTCGGTCGTGTCGACGGGGGCGGAGCTCGCCGCGTTCCACGATCCGGGGTCGCCGTTCCTGATCGCGTTCGTGCCGGTCGAGATCGAGGGCGAGCCGGTCTGCCATGAGCACATGGCGCTGTTCTGGGGGACGCCTGAAGAGTTGGCGGTGTTACCGCTGGCCCCCACGGATCGACGGTTCGTCGGTGTGCTGCTCGGCGAGCAAGCGGAGGCGCAAGGCGCGTGACGTCCGGCTGCAACGACTCCGAGGCGTGCCCGTTCTGCAAGATTCCGGACCACGAGTGCCTGCACGTCGACGCACTCGTACGCGCCTTCCGGGATAGGTATCCGGTTACGCCGGGGCACACGCTTGTCGTGCCCCGACGACACGTAGTGGGCTGGTTCGACGCGACAGAGGCCGAGCGGTCTGCGATGTTGGCCGCCGTCGACCAGGTGCGTGCGGTTGTCGAGCGCGAGTGCACCCCGGACGGTTGGAATCTCGGCGTGAACGTGGGAGCTGCTGGTGGGCAGACGGTGCCGCACCTGCACTTGCACGTCATTCCGCGTTATGACGGGGACGTGCCGGACCCGCGCGGTGGGGTACGGCATGTCATTCCGGGACGGGGGAACTACCTCACTGGGCCGCTGACTGACCGTGCTCCGCACGCTGAGCCGCTGGTGCGCGGGAGCGGACGAGTGCAGGGCGGCAACGACGACCCCCTCCTGCCACACCTTCTGGCCCATCTCTCAACCGCGCGCGAGGTGGACGTCGCGGTCGCGTTCACGCTGGCTAGTGGCGTGCGCGAGATCGAGGAGCATCTCCGCGACGTGCTCGCGCGCGGCGGGCGCGTGCGGCTGCTCACTGGCGACTACCTCGCGGTGACCGAGCCAGATGCGCTGCTCCGACTGCTCGATCTTGGTGACGGCCTCGAACTACGGGTGTTCGAGAGCGGTGGTACGAGCTTCCACCTCAAGACGTACGTCTGTGTCGATGCCAGCGGGCATGGGACCGCCTTCGTCGGCAGCTCTAATCTGAGCCGCACAGCGCTGCGTACGGGGGTCGAGTGGAACTGGCGTGTCGTTACGTCACGTGATGCCACTGGCTTCGAAACGGTCCGCTCCGCGTTCGACCAGCTGTTCGCAGACCCGCGAAGCGTGGCAATCGATGCAGAGTGGATCGCGCAATATCGGCGCCGGCGTGGCGAAGGCCGCACGGCCGTGGATACGGTCGTGCCCTTCGAGCAGCCGATGGCGGCTGCACAGCCGCATCCGGTGCAGGACGAGGCACTCCGGGTGCTCGCGCACACCCGCGACGCCGGGAACTCGGCGGGGCTCGTCGTGCTGGCGACCGGACTCGGGAAGACGTGGCTCTCCGCGTTCGACTCCGTCCAGGCGGGGGCGCGGCGCGTACTGTTCGTCGCCCACAGAGACGAGATCCTCGATCAGGCGCTCCGGACATTCCGAGCGATCCGGCCAGACGCCGTCCTCGGGAAGTACACCGGCCAGGAGCGGACGACGGATGCTGACGTCCTGTTTGCCTCCGTGCAGACGCTCAGTCGCCGCGCGCACCTGGACCGCTTCGCTCCGGATGCGTTCGACTACATGGTGGTCGACGAGTTCCACCACGCGTCGGCAGCGACATATCGACGCCTCCTCGAGCACTTCACGCCGAACTTCCTGCTCGGGCTTACGGCGACGCCGGAGCGAACCGATGGCGCTGATCTGCTGGCCCTGTGCGGCGAGAACCTCGTCTATCGGTGTGACCTCGTCGAAGGAATCCGACGAGGCTTACTCTCGCCATTCGACTACTACGGCGTGCCGGATGAGGTGGACTACACCAACATCCCGTGGCGAAACGGTCGCTTCGACGAGAACGAGCTCACCAATCGGCTGACCATCGCGTCGCGGGCTGACAACGCGCTCGACCAGCTCCGTCGACGTGGCGGACTTCGGACACTGGCGTTTTGCGTCTCGCAGCGACACGCGGACTACATGCGGCACCACTTCGCCGCGGCTGGGCTGCGCGTGGCGGCAGTGCATAGCGGTCCCACCAGCGCACCACGTGCCGACTCGCTCGCGCAGCTTCAGGCGGGTGAGCTCGATGTGCTGTTCGCCGTGGACATGTTCAACGAAGGGGTGGACCTCCCCGACGTGGACACCGTGCTGATGCTCCGCCCGACGGAGTCACCCGTGCTCTGGTTGCAGCAGTTCGGTCGTGGGCTTCGGCGCCGCGAAGGGAAACGACTGAAGGTCGTCGATTATATCGGGAACCACCGCTCGTTCCTGATCAAGCCGCGCACGCTCTTCCAGATCGAAGCTGCGGGCGAGGCCGAGCTGGCTGCCGCGCTGCAGATGGCCGACGACGAGATCGCGCGCCGCTTTTTGCCGCCCGGGTGCTCCGTTACCTACGAGCTGGAGGCGAAGGCGCTGCTGCGCGAACTCGCCGAGCGCCACATGGGTGCTGCGGATCGTCTGGACGCGTACTATCGCGATTTTCGCGAGCGAATCGGGACCCGGCCGTCGGCGAGCGAAGCCTTCCACGACGGCTTCGACCCGAAGGGCGCCCGTGCTGGCTACGGCTCGTGGTTCCAGTTCGTACGGCGCATGGGCGACTTCGACGCCCCGCATGACGCAGCTGAGGTTGAACTCCGCGAGCTGCTCCAGGCGCTCGAAGTGACGCCGATGACGCGGAGCTTCAAGATGCTGGTGTTGCTGGCGGTCATCGCAGAAGGCGGATTCCCCGGCCGCGTGTCGGTGGATCGGCTCGCAGCACGCGTTCGGACGATCGCACGTCGGTCGGCGGCGCTGCGTTCAGAGCTTGGCGATGCGTCCGACGATGATGCGCAGCTGATCGATCTCCTAGAACAGAATCCGATCGCCGCGTGGACGGAAGGACAGGGAACTGGCGGCCGGCGGTACTTCGCGTACGAGGGGCGGCAGTTCTCTACCACCATTCCGGTGGCCAACCGTCTCCGAGATGCGGCGAATGATCTGGTGAGCGAGCTCGCTGAGTGGCGACTCGCGCAGTACTTGGCGCGGCGCACGGACCAGAGGGCGGATCGAATCGCGTGCAAGGTATCCCACGCTGGCGGGCGGCCGATCCTTTTCCTGCCGCCGCGTGAGCGGACACCGGGGATTCCCCAAGGGTGGGTGGACGTCGAAGTCGATGGCGTCACGCACCAGGCGAAGTTCGCGAAGGTCGCGGTGAACGTCCTCCACGCGCCGGGCGAAGAGCTCAACGTGTTGCCCGACGTGCTGCGCAGCTGGTATGGCGAGCATGCCGGGCAGCCGGGAACGTCGCAGATGGCAGTGTTCGAGCGGGCGCGCGACGGCTATCGGTTGTCACCCGTCAAAGCTGACGAGCCGGTCCTCACCGGACCGCGTCTGTGGACGGCCTACCCGCGCGCCAAAGCGGCCGAAGCGCTCGGCGTGGACTTGAAGGGCTTCGAGGCGCAGTCCGGCGTCGTCGATCGTCCGGGAATGCTTCTGCTCTTCGTCACCCTGGACAAATCGGGGAAGCCGGAAGCGCATCGCTACGAGGATGCGTTTCTGAGCCCGACCGAGTTCCGCTGGCAGAGTCAGAACCGCAACAGCCGCGCGAGCCGCATCGGGCGCATGATCGCGCAGCAAGGGACGCCGCCAGAGACCGTGCACCTGTTCGTCCGTGCGCGCGCGAAGGGCCAGGGGGGCAAGACGGAGCCCTTCATCTACTGTGGGCCGCTCACGTTCGAGCGATGGGACGGAGACAACCCGATTACGGTGTGGTGGCGGCTCGCGGCGCCGCTCCCAGCGGAGCGGCGTTCCGCACTGCGTGTCCCCAACGCGTAGGCGGCCTCACATCGCACACGCCATCCGCACGTAGATCCTCCGCGACGGCTGGCTCCGCGGGATCGTCGTCGCCTCCTGGCGCACCTGCTGCGCGGCCGTCAGCCGCACGCTCGGCGCGACACGCCAGGGTTCTGAGGCCGCGTCCGCCCGCATGGCGCGCATCCGCCCGGGCAGCCGGACCCGTCGCACCTCGTCGGGCGCGAACGGGGTGTCGAGGTAGAACACCTGCCAGACGTTCGTCGTGATGCTCACGAACGCCCGCTCCGGCAGCGGGTTGTGCACCTCGGCCACCTGCATCTCCGGCGGGCACGGGGAGGCCGAGTCGGCGGCGGCCGTGAGGGCGACGAGCGCGGCCCCGGGGCTCGGCGGGTGGGCGGCGGCGGGCGGCGCGACGACCGGCGGCGGGGGCGGCGCGCAGGCGGCGATCAGGAGGAGCGCGCCGATCGAGCGAGTGGCCGAGCGGGGAACGGAGCGAGTGACGGGAGCAGGCATGGGACCTCCTCCGATGCCAGGACCAACGGCCGGCGGGCTGCGGGCCGCGGGTCCCTCCATAGTGGGAAGGAAACCCGCCGTCCGCAGCCCGCCGCGTGTGCCGCTCCCGTCAGGGCTTGAGCAGCGGGTACGGGTTCACCGGCGTCCCGCTCCCCCACCAGCGCCCCGGATCGGCGCTCCGGGCGACCGCGAAGTGCAGGTGCGGCGTCTCGGCCGACGCGTTCCCCGTGCTGCCGACGTAGCCGATGACCTGCCCCTGCTTCAGCGGCGCGCCCTCGCGCAGCCCGGCCTCGTAGCGGTCGAGGTGCCCGTAGAGGAGCACGAACCGGTTGGCGGCGTCGGACTGGTAGAGCGTCAGGCCCCCCGCCACGCTGTTGAACAGCTTGATGACCTTCCCGTCGGTGGCCGCGACCACCGGCGTGCCGCGCGGGGCGAGGATGTCGAGCGCCTCATGGCGGCGGGTGCCCTCGCCGCGCGCCTGGTCAAAGTCGTCGTGCAGCGCGCTGGCCGCGACGCCGCGGACGGGGACGATCATCCGGCCGCGCAGCGTCGCGAGGTCGGACGCGGTGGCGGCGGGCGGCGGGGCGCTCGCGGCGCTGGCGCCGGGGGGCAGCCCGAGCCCGGACGTGGAGTCGAGCGGGGCGGAGCCGCCGCTGGTGGTCACGGTCGAGTCCATCCCGCGGAGCGCCGGATCGACGGACGGGAGCCCGACGCTGTCGCCCGACGTCCCGGGCGCGGGCACCATCGCGGGGGCGCCGAGCGGCGGGGTGACCGGCGCGCCAGCGTTCAGCGAGTCGGCGTGGGTCGCGGCGCCCACCTCGCCGGCGGCACTGGCGACCACCCCGCTGCCGCGCTCTACCTCGATCCACCCGCTCCGCGTGCCGACGACGACCACCAGGACGACGAGCGCCGCCAGCGCGACGAGGAGGCCGAGTACGCTGGTGAGCGCACGACCCGAGCGTCGAGCGTCGAGCATCGAGGGTCGAGCAGCTGCTTTCAGGGTGGGGGACTCGGGCCGCGTGAGGGATCGACTCGACGCTCGCCGCTCGCCGCTCGACGCTCTCCCGATGCTCGACGCTCCTCGATCGCCCATGGGTCCCTCGCCTCTGAGGCGCCCCGCGCCCGGCTCGCCCCGTGGAGCCGGCTCGACGCTCGGCGCTCGCCGCTCGACGCTGCCGCTATGGGCACCCCTCGTGCCGCGCGGGGAATCAGGCGGGACGGTCTTCCAGGAGCGGAGCGACGACGCCGGGGTCGTCGTGGCGCGGGTCGTTCACGCGCGACGAGACGCGCCAGCGCCGCATCAGCATCGCGGGGTAAGGCGCCACCAGCGCCTGCGCGTCGGCCAGCGGCGTCTCGCGCGACAGCCACGCGTCGTACGCCGACGCGGGGATGATCACGGGCATCCGGTCGTGCACCTCCGCGACCAGCGGATTGGGCGCGGTCGTGAGCACCGTGCAGCTGACGAGCGGCGGCGCCGTCGGATCGGCGGGATCGCGCCAGCTCTCCCACAGTCCGCCCAGCGCGAAGGGCGCGTCGTCGGCCATCGCGAACGCCCAGGGGACGCGCGCGCTCCGTCCACCCTTCGACGCCGATGCTGGCGCGCGTCCGTCGCTGGTGTGCTGCCACTCGTAGAACAGGTCCGCGAGGATCAGGCAGCGCCGTCCGCGTCGCCAGGCGCTCGCGAAGGCGGGCGTCCGCGCGACACGCTCGCCGCGCGCGTTGCACAGCCGAGCGCCGATCCGAGCGTCGGGGGCGTCACCGGGGATCAGCCCCCAGCGCGCCAGGTCGAGCCGCCGACGCACCATCCCGTCACGCCGGTGGGCGAGCGCCACCAGCACGTCGGTCGACGGGGCGACGTTGTAGCGGGGCGCGAGCGTCGCGGGCACCGCGGGCCCCACCTCGTCGAGGCGCAGGGCGTCGAGGAGGCCCCCCTCCGCGAGGTGGCGCGGGGCGGTCAGACCGAAGCGGCCGCACATCACTCGAAACTACGCTGCGTGCTGCGGGATGCGTGGCCGGCACCGTCGCGCCGGTCTCCGGTGCCATTTGGGGGGATACGGATCCTCCGGATGAAGACGGATGCTGCGGATCGCTCCGTGTGGCGCATGGGACGTCGCCGCCACGCGGAGCGATCCGCATGATCCGTTCAGATCCGGAGCATCCGTATCCTCCCCAATGGCCGACAGGTCCGGCGCATCGAGGCGTCTCGGGCGGCCGTACACGCAGCACGCAGCCCTCAGGCTCCTGCGTTCCGCACGCGGTAGGTCGCCAGCACGCACCCCCCGTCGATCGTCCGGTTCTCGCGCAGCTCGAGGGCGACGCGGTGCCCCGGGTCGCGGAAGAGCGGCGTCCCCGATCCCAGCAGCACCGGGTGGATGTTCAGCCCGACCTCGTCGACGACGCCGGCCGCGAGCAGCGCGGTGCCCAGCTCCCCGCCGCCCATGACGCAGATCCCGCGGCCGGGCTGCGCCTTGAGCTCGCGCACGAAGGCGCCAGCATCCGACGAGACGAGGCGCACTCCCGGCCAGTCGATCGACGGGAGCGTGCGTGAGAAGACGTAGGTCGTCATCCCGCCCGCCTCCTTCATGCCACCGCCCGCCCCCTGCGACGCCGCGAACTCCCACGTCCGCCGGCCCATCAGGATGGTGTCGACGGTCTTCCAGTACGCGCCCATCGCGGCCTGCGCTTCCTTGCTGAAGTGGAGCCAGTCGATCCCGCCATCGGCGGCGGTGATGTAGCCGTCCAGGCTGCAGGCGGCGCCATACGTCACGGTGCGCACGGGGACTTCCTCCATCTGGGAGATGCTCGCCGAGCGGGGGCACGCCACGTAGGTTGGCCAAGCTGGCGTGGCGTTTAGAAACCGGGCCACGAAACTGCGACGCCATTTAGAAACCGTCAAGCCCCCCACCTCCGAGTTCGCGCGTGTCCCCCCGCCCCCGCAAGGTCACCGACGACGACGTCTTCGCCGCCGCCCACCGCGCCATGACTCGGCTCGGTCCCGGCGAGCTGACGCTGGCGCGGATCGCCCAGGAAGCGGGAGTCACCGCGGGGGCGCTGGCGCAGCGGTTCGGGTCGAAGCGGGACCTGCTCCTCGCGCTGGCCCGGCGCGCCGCGGACGGTACCGGCGACTTCATCCGGGGGCTGCGCGCGGAGCACGGATCGCCGCTCGCCACGGTGCGCGCCTACGCGGCATGCATGGCGCACCTCGCCCGGTCGCCCGCCGCCCTCGCCCGGAACCTCGCCTACCTCCAGATCGACCTGGCGGACCCGGACTTCCGGACGCACCTCACCGCGCAGGCGGGGGCGACGCGCGCCGCGATCGCCGACCTCCTGGCCGACGCGGTCGCGGACGGGGAGCTCGCCCCCGCGACCGACCTCGCGACGCTCGCCCGCACGGTCGAGATCACCCTGAACGGCGCCCTCCTCACCTGGGCCTTCGACCAGCGGGAGCCCGCCGACGTCTTCATCCGCGCCGCCGTCGACGCGGTGCTGGCGCCGCACCTTCTCCCTTCCACGGATCGATGACGCACGACGCGGACGCGATCGTCGTCGGCGCGGGGCTCGCGGGCCTCGTCGCCGCCACCGAGCTGGCCGACCGGGGGCGACGCGTGATCGTCCTCGACCAGGAGCCCGAGGCATCGCTGGGCGGGCAGGCCTTCTGGTCGTTCGGGGGCCTCTTCCTCGTCGACTCGCCCGAGCAGCGGCGGATGGGCGTCCGCGACTCGCGCGAGCTCGCCCTGCAGGACTGGATGGGGACCGCCGGCTTCGACCGGCCGGAGGACTCCTGGCCGCGGCGGTGGGCGGAGGCCTACGTCGACTTCGCGGCCGGGGAGAAGCGCGCCTGGCTTCACACCATGGGTGTGCGTTTCTTCCCGATCGTCGGGTGGGCGGAGCGCGGCGGCTACCTCGCCACGGGCCCCGGCAACTCGGTGCCGCGCTTCCACGTGGTCTGGGGGACGGGGCCGGGCGTGCTCGAGCCGTTCCTCCGGCGGGCCCGCGAGGCGGAGCGCGCGGGGCGGCTGACCTTCCGCTTCCGGCACCGCGTCGACGCGCTCTCGACGACCAATGGCGCGGTCGACGGCGTGTCTGGCGCGGTGCTGGCGCCCAGCGACGCCGCGCGTGGCGTCTCCAGCTCCCGCGAGGTCGTGGGCGACTTCGCGCTCCGCGCGCCCGCGGTGATCGTCACCTCCGGCGGGATCGGCGGGAACCACGACCTCGTGCGCGCCGCCTGGCCGTCGCGCCTGGGCACCCCGCCGGCCCGGATGCTCTCGGGTGTCCCCGCCCACGTCGACGGCCGCATGCTCGCGATCAGCGAGCGCGCCGGCGCGCACCTGATCAACGGCGACCGGATGTGGCACTACACCGAGGGCCTCGACAACTGGGCCCCGATCTGGCCGCTCCACGGGATCCGCATCCTCCCCGGGCCCTCCTCGCTCTGGCTGGACGCGCTCGGCAGGCGGCTCCCGGCGCCGCTCTTCCCCGGCTTCGACACGCTGGGGACGCTCGCGCACCTGCGGACGACCGGGCACGACCACAGCTGGTTCATCCTCACGCAGCGCATCATCGAGAAGGAGTTCGCGCTCTCGGGCTCCGAGCAGAACCCCGACCTCACGGGGCGCAGCGTGCGGAAGGTCCTGCAGCGCGTCCTCCCCGGCGCCCCGCCCCCGGTCGAGGCGTTCAAGCAGCGGGGCGCCGACTTCGTCGTCGAGCGGACGCTCCCCGACCTGGTCCGCGGGATGAACGCGCTCGTCGGCGGCCCCCCGCTCCTCGACCCGGCACGGGTGGAGCGCGAGGTGCTCGCCCGCGACCGCGAGTACGACAACCCGTTCGGCAAGGACGCCCAGCTCCACGCGATCCACCGCGCCCGCACCTACCGCGGCGACCGCCTGATCCGCACCGCCAAGCCGCACCGCCTCCTCGACCCGAAGGCGGGCCCGCTCATCGCCGTCCGGCTCTCGATCCTCACCCGCAAGTCGCTCGGCGGCATCGCGACCGACCTGTCGGGGCGCGCGCTGAGCGCGGACGGACAACCGATTCCCGGCCTCTACGCGGCGGGCGAGGCGGCCGGCTTCGGCGGCGGCGGCATGCACGGCTACCGCGCCCTCGAAGGCACCTTCCTGGGCGGGTGCCTGTACTCGGGGCGCGTGGCGGGGCGAGCGGCAGCGAGCTGACGGCTGCGGACTGCGGGCGGCGGATCTCGAACCCGGGACGCATTACCACGCCGGACCCGAACAGCATGGACAGGATTCAGACGGATTAGACGGACAAGAGCGGATTACGCTCCTCGCGGCGCACGGCACCGCACCGCCACGCGGAGCGTAATCCGCTCTTGTCCGTTCAATCCGTCCAATCCTGTCTAATGCCGTTCGCCGTTCAGGGTCCGGCGCGCCCGAGCCCTCTGGCCTTTGGGAGGGATGCGGATGCTCCGGATCATGGCGGATGCTGCGGATCGTCCCGCGTGGCGGCGACGTCCCATGCGCCACACGGAGCGATCCGTGTGATCCGTTCGGATCCGAAGCATCCGCATCCTCTCCAACAGGAAACGGGTCCGGCGCGAAGGGATTGGCCCACGCAGCCCGCAGCCAGAACGGATCTCCTGAGGCGGAACGCCCCGCACGGCCGTACCTTGGCGCCATGCGCCTCCCCCTCCGAGCTCTCCCGTCCGCCGCCGCCGTGGCGCTGGCCTGCGCGGCGACGGCCCTGCCCGCGCAGCCGCCGACGGCGGGCGTGGTGCGCATCCAGGTCGTCGACAGCGCAGGGGCGCCCATCCCCGACGCCAGCGTGTCGCTCGTCCGCGGCGTGAACGAGGTCGTCGTCGCCGGGACCACCGACCCCGCCGGGCGCCGCACGCTCACCGCCCGCCTCCCCGCGGGGCCCGTGCAGCTCGTCGTGCGGAAGATCGGGCACCAGCGCGCCGACCGCTTCGTCGCCTGGACCGGGCGCGACACGCTCACCGTCGCCGTCACGCTGCACCCGCTGGCGCAGACGCTGTCCGCGGTCACCGTCACGGAGCGCGAGAGCATCCGCCGGCGGAAGATGACCATTGACGCCGACGCGATCACGAGCAGCCGGCGCGGCGTGATCGACGCGCTCGACATCGTTACCGCGCTGCGCCCCGACATGATCTTCGGGCTCGGCAACTCGTGCCCGCCCGCGCAGAACCTCTGGGTCAACGGCGTGCGGCAGCGGATGGTCGCCGTCGACCCGGCGCTGCTCGTCGAGGCGCGCATGGGACGCCGCGCGCAGCGCGCCACGCCGCACCTCCGCCCGACCGGGCGCCGCGCGATCCCGCTCGACCTGCAGACGATGCTGCGGAGCATCAAGCCCGAGCACGTCGCGCAGATGACCGCCAACGACTGCGCCGACCTGGCGATGCAGCGCGCGCGCAGCGAGAGCGCGATCTTCGTCGTGCTGAAGCCCGGCGTCGCCTTCCGCGCCGGCATCGGCTCCTTCGTCGTCGACGCCGACTCGGCCCTCGCGCGCATCGCGCTCGCCGGGACCGAGGAGGCCGTGCCCGACGACGAGATCGTGGCCCCGCCGCCGGGCGCGCGGCCGCCCATGTCCGTCGCCGTCACGCCCGTCACGCCCATCACGCCGGCCGCGCCGGCCGCGCCGGCCGCGCCGGCCGCGCCGGCGGTCGAGCGGCTCCCCGCGTACCGCCTTCGGCTGATCGGGGTGTACGACGAGGAGAGCGGGGCGCCGGTGGCGGGCGTGGACGTCGTCGACGTGAAGAGCGGCGCCCGCACCACCACCACCGAGACCGGCACCGCCACGCTCGCCCTGCTCCCCGACGGCGGTGGCACCGTGCGCCTCGTGCGCGCCGGCTATCGTACGCGTGAGCTGCCGGTGGCCATCTCGCCGGCCGACACCCTGCCCATCACGCTGCTGCTCGCGAAGGCGAGGTAGCGGCGGCTGCATCCTCTCCCGCACCCGATCGATGCTCCGGACCCACCATCCGTCCCTCCGCCTCGCGGCGCTGCTCCTCGCCGTGCCGGCCAGCGCCGGCCTGGCGCAGCAGCCTGCGCAGCAGCCGACCCGCACCGTCACCGCCGCCGACTACCAGAAGGCGGAGCGCTTCCTCGCCGCGCGCACGGCGTCGCTCGTGTCGGGCGTCGCGATCGCCCCGTCCTGGCTCCCCGACGGGCGCCTCTCCTACCGCGTGCGTCCCGCGACCGGCGCGCCGGCCGTGATCGTGGTCGACCCGCGCACGGGCGCGAAGGTGAACTGCGCGACCGACGCGGCGCGCTGCGCGGGCGTGCCGGGCGTGGGCGCGCCGACGCCGACCCCGACCCCGATGCCGCAGGGCGGCCGCCGCGGGAGCGCGCCCGAGTCGCGCTCGCCCGACGGGAAGAAGGCCGCGTTCATCCGCGACTACAACGTCTGGGTGCGCGACGTCGCCTCGGGCACGGAGACGCAGCTGACGACCGACGGCACGAAGGAGTTCGGGTACGCGACCGACAACGCCGGCTGGACGCACAGCGACCGCGCGATCCTCACCTGGTCGCCGGACAGCAAGAAGATCGCGACCTTCCAGCACGACGGGCGCGGCGTGCGCGACATGCACCTCGTCTCGACGAACGTCGGCGCGCCGCGGCTGGAGTCGTGGAAGTACCCGCTGCCGGGCGACAGCGTGATCTTCCGCATCTCGCGCGTCGTGCTGAACGTCGAGGGCGAGCCGAAGATGGTGCGCCTGCAGATGGCGCCCGACCCGCACCGCTCGACGGTGTCGGACCACGTGGCGTGCAGCGGCGGGACGATCTGCGACCTGCAGTGGTTCCCCGACGGATCGCAGCTGGCGTTCGTGTCGAGCGCGCGCGACCACAAGACCGCGACCTTCCGCGTTGCCGACGCACGCACGGGCGCGGTGCGCACGCTGTTCGAGGAGCGGTCGCAGACGCAGGTCGGCGACGCGTCGCTCGACGAGGAGCTGTGGCGCGTGCTCCCCGCCACGAACGAGCTGCTCTGGTGGTCGCAGCGCGACAACTGGGTGCACCTCTACCTCTACGACCTCGCGACCGGGAAGCTGAAGAACCGCGTCACGACCGGCGACGGCAACGTCGCGACGATCGTCCGCGTCGACGAGAAGGCGCGCGTCGTCTACTTCATGGGGCAGGGGAAGGAGGCCGGACGCGATCCGTACTTCCAGCACCTCTACCGCATCGGCTTCGACGGGAGGAACCAGCGGCTGCTGACGCCCGAGGACGCGAACCACGTCGTGTCGATGTCGCCCGATGGCGCGCACTTCGTGGACACGTACTCGACCCCGACCACGCCGCCGGTGACGGTGCTGCGCGACGCGACGGGGAAGCTCGTGCAGACGCTCGAGAAGGCCGACGTCTCGCGCCTCGCGGCCGCCGGGTGGAAGGCGCCGACGCCGATCCGCATGAAGGCGCGCGACGGCAAGACGGACATCTACGGCCTGATGTACACGCCGACGACGCTCGACAGCACGAAGAAGTACCCGATCATCAACCACATCTATCCCGGCCCGCAGTCGGGGAGCGTGGGCACGCGGAGCTTCGTCGCGTCGCGCGGCGACAACCAGGCGGTCGCGGAGCTCGGCTTCGTCGTCGTCGAGATCGACGGCATGGGCACGCCGGGGCGCTCGAAGGCGTTCCACGACGCGTACTACGGCCGCATGATCGACAACACGCTGCCCGACCAGGTGGCGGGGATGAAGGAGCTGGCGCAGCGCTACCGCTTCATCGACATCGAGAAGGCGGGGATCTGGGGCCACTCGGGCGGCGGCTTCGCGACCGCGGCGGCGATGTTCACGCACCCGGAGTTCTTCAAGGTCGGCATCTCGGAGTCGGGCAACCACGACAACCGCAACTACGAGGACGACTGGGGCGAGCGCTACCAGGGCCTGCTGACGAAGAACGGCAACACCGACAACTACGCGAACGAGGCGAACCAGACGCACGCCGCGAAGCTGCAGGGCAAGCTGTTCCTGATCCACGGCGAGATGGACGACAACGTGCCGCCGTACAACACGCAGCTCGTCGTCGACGCGCTGGTGAAGGCGGGGAAGGACTTCGACCTGCTGATGCTGCCGCACGCGCGCCACGGCTACGGCGCCGACAGCCCGTACGTCATGCGCCGCCGCTGGGACTACTTCCTCCGCCACCTGCAGGGCGCGGAGCCGCCGAAGGAGTATCCGCTGGGCGCGCCGGCGATCGTGCCCTGAAGGCAGACAGGATGATCGGATGACCAGGAGGCTCCGCGTGGCGCATGGTTCCGAGCGCCGGTGCGGAGCCTCTTCGCCATCCTGCCATCCTGCCCATGCCGTTCCGGGGCTCGTGCGCCGGACCCTCTGCCTGGTGGGGGCATGCGGATGCTCCGGATCGGAACGGATTCTTCGGATCGCTCCGCGTCGCGCATGGGGCGTCGCCGCCACGCGGAGCGATCCGTCAGATCCGCTTCATCCGGAGCATCCGCATCCCTTCAAAGGCCGATAGGGGTCCGGAACGCCGAACGCGTCCCGAGCGGCCGTACACGCCGCACCCAGCACCCGTATCGGAAGTTCCTGACCACCCATGCCACGCGCGAGGAGGTTCCGTGATCACCGGACTGCACCACGTCACCGTCATCGCCGGCGACCCGCGCGAGAACCTCGCGTTCTACACGCAGGTGCTGGGCATGCGCCTCGTGAAGCGCACCGTCAACCAGGACCGCGTCGGCACGTACCACCTGTTCTACGCCGACGCCGTCGGCCACGCGGGCACCGACCTCACCTTCTTCCCGTGGCCCGACCAGCCCGCGCAGCAGCAGGGGCACGGCCTCACGAGCGAGACGACCCTCGCCGTGCCCGCGGGCACGCTCGAGTGGTGGCACGCGCGGCTGCGCGACGCGGACGTGGCCGTCGGTGACGTCGTCACGCGCTTCGGTGAGCGCGTGCTCCCCTTCACCGATCCGCACGGCGTCGCGCTGGTGCTCGCGGAGCTCGCGAGCGACGCCGCGCGCGGCGACGCGTGGAGCTTCACGCCGTGGGCCGACGGTCCGGTGCCGGTCGCGCGCCAGATCCGCGGGCTGCACGCGGTGCGCCTCGTCGCGCGCGACCTCGAGCTGACCGCGCGCTTCCTCGTCGACGTCCTCGGCTTCGCTCGCGGCGGCGTGGAGGACGGGTGGCACCGCTTCACGCTCGGCGACGGCGGCTCGGGACGCACGCTCGACCTGTGCGGCATGCCCGACGGGCCGCGCGGGAAGTGGGGCGTGGGCGCGGTGCACCACGTCGCGTGGCGCGTTCCGGACGACGCGACCGAGGTGGCCGTGCGCGAGGCCGCGGAGCGCGCGGGTCGCCATCCGACGCCGGTGATCGACCGCTTCTGGTTCAAGTCGGTCTACTTCATGGAGCCGGGCGGCGCGCTGTTCGAGATCGCGACCGATGGCCCGGGCTTCGGCGTCGACGAGGCGGAGGACGCGCTGGGCGCGTCGCTGGTGCTGCCGCCGTGGCTGGAGGAGCGGCGGGGTGAGATCGAGGCGGGGCTGCCGCCGCTGCGCGATCCGCGCTGAGTGGTCGGCGCCCGTGATCAGCGCGGGCGGTTCGGACGCGTGGTCGTCTTCGGGCGACCGGCGGCCTTCGTGCGCGCGGCGGTCCGACTGCTGCGCGAGCGCCCCTTGGGCGCCGACTCGGCCACGCGCGCGGTGGGCACGAGCGCGAGCGGCACCGGGCGCTCGGGCGTGGGCGCGTGGCCGTTCCCGTGCGCCAGCCGGCGCCTGTCACAGTCGGCGTTGAAGCACGCGATGAGGTACGGGAGCCCGCCGGCCTCGCGCAGCATGTACGGCGCGAGGCCGGTGCGGCGCTTGATCAGGTTGCGGAGCGCGCTGCCGGTGCTGAACTCCAGCTGGTGGGCGACGCTCTCCACGGTGCGGCCGGCCTCCTCGAGCAGGCGCCCCGCCATGAACAGCCGGCACCACGCGCGCAGATCGGCGGGCGCAGGGAGGCCGGCGGCTTCCATGCGGTTGCGCAGCGTCTTGCGGTGCACGCCCAGCTGCCGGGCGGCTTCGGTGACGGGCATCGCACCGTCGGCGCCGCGCAGGTAGAGCTCCATCAACGGGCGACCGATGGCCGGCACCGAGTCGGCGATGGCGGCCACCACGTGCTCGGCGACATTGGCTCGTTGAGCGTCCTGCAGCGCAGTCCGAAATGCGCACTGGGCATCGTCGTGCGGGTGCACGATCACCTGGTGAGCTCCGGCTCTCAGGAGTGACACCATGGAGGACGAAGGGGTCCTACCGGCCTCCCAGTACGCGATGATGCTCACGTTCGGGAAGCTTCGCCGAACCTCCGCGACGAAGGGCGCTGTCGGACAGTCATCGCGATCGTACGACCCGATCACGACTGAGTGCACACTGCCCGCCTGCAGGCGAGCTCGCACCTCCGAGATCGTCAGACACACACAGGACGAGCCCGTGATCTCACGGAGCAGCGATGCGACGCGCGCACGAGAGACCGCGTCGCCGATCAAACTCACGATAGCCTGTTCGTTCGCTCGCATGATTCCCGGAGCCAGTGTTGACAGACGGTCGCGTGCCAAAATCAGAAGTGCCCACCACGTTGGTTCATCGGAGCCATCGAGAGCCCCACTCTGTCAACCAGCCGCCAGACAGGCGAGTCGGTCGAGGACCGTCTGCGACTCCTCGTTGAGGACCACCGCGTGCTCCGCTCGAACCCTGCCCTCATTGGCTGCGAAGCGAGACGCAACGGTCTGTGAATCGTGACTCAGTGCCTCATCGGCGATATAGAGCAACTCGTTGTAGCCGTGTACGGACGCGATCTCTCGTGTCTGCTGCAGATAACGGATCGCTGTGTCGCGGTCACCCAAGCGAGCAAAAACCTCTGCGAGGACTCGACGTCCTTGAGCCTCCTGCCACGGATTCGGGGTACGCTCCACCGAGGAGACCAGCGCAGGGAGATGGGCGTGGATTGCGCTCTCGTCCCCAATGCCGAGCGAAGCGTGCACGATGTAGCGCACGAGTTCTGCACGCATCCTAGAACCCGGTGACTTCGACATTGCGAGCTGGCAGGAGCTGAGTGTGGCCGCGAACTCTCCGACCTCCAAGCTTAGTCCCGCGAGGATAGTGAGAGCCTCGACTTCCGCAGCTGGTATCCCACGCGAGCACTGCAGCGCATGCCAACCATGCTCTAACGCCATCGAGTAGTCCTTCGCGGCGCGCGCGACGGTGACCAAGCCGAGATGCGCGCCGCAGACGAGATCTGTATGCGGGTGTGCGAACCGGAGCGCATCGCCAAAAATCTCGCGAGCGAGCGGATAGTTGCCACGCGTATGTTGTAGCGCACCCAGTCCGAGACGCACGCGGACTCGAAGCCAGTCGTCTCCGGCATGCGATGCGATACGTTCCGCATGCTCAAAAGCATGTTGCGCGTGATTATTCAATCCGGCCGTACGTAGAACTCGCCCTTGATGAGCGTCCGCGTAGCCGCGCCTGATGTCTCGCTCGCGGAGGTTGCTGGTCAGTGACATCAAACAGTTGTACGAGACCCGCAACGCCCCCTCCGCCTCTCCCTGCTCCACCGCCCACAGCAGCTCCCGAAATCCCGCCAGCTCCGGCGCCGCCCCGCGCCACGTCGCCATCACCTCGCCGACCTTCGCGAAGCGCGACGCGCCGGTGACGCGCTCCGCGGTCTCCCACAGCGCCCCCGTGCTGCGCGCGTAGGCCGCGCGCGCCCGGACGGGCAGGGCGCGCAGCCGGTCGAACACCGTCGCGATCTGCAGCCAGAGCAGCCACTGGTCGGCGAGCGCCTCGTCCATCGGCTCCGGAAGGCCGGCGTCGGCCAGGTCGGCGCGCCACGCGCTGCACGGATCGAGCAGCTGGAGCCGTCGAACCGCCTCGCGTTCGTCGACGTCGGAGAGGAGCGGGGCATGCGGCATCATCGGGGGTGGGGGTCGGAGGGGGACGGGCGCGACGCGACCGAGGTCGCGCGACGGGTGGACAGCCAGACGTAGACGTCACGCTGCGGCGCATGCGCGTCCGCGCGTGCGTGCCAACGGGGGCAGCGCACGACGCGCCACGCGCGCGTCCCGCGTGACGGATGAGCGGGACGCGTGGGCGGCTCCACGCGCGCGCTCGAATCGGGCGGCGGGGCCACACCCTCGCCAGGGGCCGGCCGCAGGTCGGCGGTCGGCGGGATCGGCGCGCTCGCCGCATCAGGCGACGTCGTGTCGGGCGGCTGCTCCGCGTCCGGAGGAACGGTCGGATCGTCGGGGGACATCGCGGGCACTCCTTCGCGGTGGGGACCTTCGCCCACCGGCAGGATCCGGCGGGTCGGGCCCCATGCTAGCCCGCCGCGTCACCCGGCCGCCGTGCCGCCACGTGCAACGCACGTACGGCCACAGCGGACGGGCCCCGCCCTGCCCCTGCGCTCAGCCCGCGGTCAGTCCTTCAGCCCGTACTCCACCGTCGTCACCACGCGCACCGTCTTCACCAGCTGCCCCTCCTGCGTGATCCCCTGCGCCTGGTCGCGCGGCAGGATCTCGAACACGCCCTGACTCGCACGGCGGATCCCACCGAGCGAGGCGCGCGAGTCGCGTGCGAACTGCTCCGCCCCCTCGCGCGCCCGCGCCGTCGCCTCCGCGATCATCGCCGGCTTCAGCGCGTTCAGCTTCGTGAACACGAACGTCGGCCCGCCGGTCCCGTACTCGCCGCCCGACGACAGCACCACGCCCGCGCTCACCAGCTCCCCCACCCGCTGGCTCGCCGCCAGCACGCGCTCGGGCGACGTGCTGCGCACGATCAGCGTCTGCCGGATCACGTAGCGCGTCGTCACCGGCCCGCCGCCGCCGTACTGGTTCGTCGCCGCGTCGTTGACGCCGAAGTCCTGCAGCGCGACCTCGGTGCCGCTCGTCGAGTCGAGCCCCTGCGCGCGCAGGAAGCCGCGCACCGTCGCGAGCGACCGCTGGAGCGACGCGTTCGCCGCGCCCAGGTCGTTGTCCGCCGCCACCAGCCGCAGCGGCCAGATCGCCAGGTCCGCCCGCGCCTCGCGCTCCGCGACGCCCTTCACGCTCACGGTGCGGTCGGCGGTGCGCACGCGCGCCACGCCGGCACCGGCCAGCAGCCCCGCCAGCGCGAGGCCGAGCCCAATGAGCGCCGCGGCGCCCAGCAGCGTGCGGGAGGATGCGGTCGTGGTCACGGGTGTGGTCACGGGTGTGGTCACGGGTGTGGTCATGCGCAGAGATACCCGCCATGCCGCGATCCGGCCACCGCCCGCCGCGCATTGCGAGCGCCCGTGACCCGCCCCAGCATTCGCGCATGCGCTTCCCCACCCTCGCCACGATCACTGCCGTCGCCGTCGGCGTCTCGCTCGCCGCCTGCGCCCCGCGCGCGGCCACCACCGCCGCAGCGCCCGCGCTCGACGTCCGCGACACCGCGCTCGCGCGCGCGCTGCGGACGAAGCTCGACTCGCTGCGCGGCGTCCTCCACTTCCCCGGCGCCACGCTCGCCGTCGCGCTTCCGGACGGCCGCGTCGTCGCCGTCGCGAGCGGGCTCGCCGACACGGCGCGCGGGATTCCGCTCCGCACGACGGACAGGCTGCTCTCGGGCAGCGTCGGCAAGACGTACGTGTCCGCGGTGGCGATGCAGCTCGTGCACGAGGGGACGCTCGACCTCGAGGCGCCGATCTCGCGCTGGCTCGGCACCGCGCCGTGGTTCGCGCGGCTGCCCAACGCGCGCGCCATCACGGTGCGGCAGCTGATGAACCACACCAGTGGCCTCGTGCGCTACGAGTTCGATCCGCGCGCCACCGCCGTGCTGCGCGAGCAGCCGATGAAGGCGTGGACGCCCGAGGAGCGGCTCTCCTACCTGCTCGACACCAGCGCGCCCTTCGCGGCCGGCCAGGGGTGGGACTACTCCGACACGAACTACATCGTGCTGGCGATGATCCTCGAGCGGATCACCGGGCGCCCGTACTACGACGAGCTGCGGCGCCGCATCCTCGAGCCGCTGCGGCTCACGAACACGATCCCGTCCGACCGCCCCGACCTCCCCGGTCTCGCCAACGGCTACGCGGGCCCGAAGAACGACCTCGGTGGCTACGACGCGTCGCTCGACGCGAGCGGGCGCCTCCGCGTGAACCCGCAGTTCGAGTGGACGGGCGGCGGCATCGCCAGCACCACCGCCGATCTCGCGCGCTGGGGGAAGCTGCTCTACGAGGGGAAGGCGTTCGACGCGTCGCTGCTCCCGCGCATGCTCGACGGCGTGCCGTCGAAGCTCGGGCGCGACGTGAAGTACGGCCTCGGCGTCATGACGCGGCCCACCGCGCTCGGTCCGGCGTGGGGCCACTCGGGCTTCTTCCCGGGCTACGCGACGGAGCTGCTCTACTTCCCGGACCTGAAGGTCGCCGCGGCGATCCAGGTGAACGTCACCGCGCCGTATCCGCGCGGGCTCGTGCCCTTCCTCGTGGAGGCGGCGCGCACTGCGGGTGGCACGCGGTAGTGCGTCCGGACGCGTCGGCGCACCGGGCCCGGACTGCATTGGACAGGATTACAACGGATTGAACGGACAACAGCCGGATTACGTCTCGTGTGGCGGCGACGGCCCATGCACCACGCGGAGCGTAATCCGGCTGTTGTCCGTTGAATCCGTCGAATCCTGTCAAGGCCGTTCGCTGTTCGGGTCCGGCCCGCCGGCATCGACCCGCACGCTTGCCGAGGACGGCCGGCGGCCACATCGTCGGGGGCGGCGCGCCGGCGCCGAGCCACCATCCGTCCGCCCGCCGATGCGACGCCCCACCGTCCGCACGCTGCTCGCGCTCGTGACGCTCGCGACGCTCGCGCCATCCGCCGCCGCCCAGGCGCCGGCCGCGCGCCGGACGGAGTGGCTGTACGTGTGGGCGACGGCGACCGACACCGCGCGCACCGTGCGCGCGACGCGCGCGGCCCGGCGCGACACCACGCCGCCACGTCGGCGCGGCGTCGTCCTCCTCACGGTCGACCTGCGCCCCGCCTCGCCCACGCGTGGCCAGGTGACCGACGCGATCCTCGCCGACACCGGCGGCCGCCACGCGCACCACACCGAGCACGCGCTGGCGAGCGACGGCCTCCTCTTCGCCAACGACTTCGGCACCGGACGCACGCACCGCTTCGACCTGCGCACGCCCGGCATGCCGCGACTCCTCGGGAGCTTCACGACGGCCGGCCCGCTCGCCGACCCGCACTCGTTCGTGCGGCTCGCCGACGACCGCGTGCTGGCGACCTTCCAGACGCGCGTCGCCGGCGGCGCGCCCGGCGGGATCGCGGAGCTGCGCCGCAACGGCACGCCCCTGCGCTGGGCCAGCGCCGCCGCGCCGGGCGTCGACTCCACGGCGCTGCTGCCGTACAGCCTCGAGGTCGTGCCCGCGCTCGACCGCGTCGTCACCACCAGCACCAGCATGACGTCCGACGTCGGCGTGCACGTGCAGGTGTGGCGCCTGTCGGACCTCGCGCTGCTGCACACGCTCGCGCTGCCGCCGGCGCCCGCGCACGCGGGCCACACGCCCGGCGACGGCGAGACGCCGAACACGGGCGC